>JAPLTE010000066.1 GCA_026398235.1 Verrucomicrobiota bacterium | reverse complement strand
CTCGCACAGGAGACCTTTGTGCGCATTTACGAAAACCGCGCCTCTTTCCGGGGCGGCCCGTTTTCCTCCTGGCTGTTTTCCATTGCAGCCAACCTGAGCAAAAACCACGCCCGGTGGAAGGCGAGGCACCCGACGGTTTCCCTCGATGCCGTGCAGGAGGGCGAAGGCGCGGCCCACGAATTCCCTTCCCCCTCGGGTTCCCCCAGCGATCATGCCGCTTCGGAGGAATTGGCAACGGCGGTTCGCGACGCGGTGCAGGCGTTGCCGCACGATTTAAAAACCGTCACGCTGCTCTTTGAATACCAAGAGCAATCCCACAGCGAAATCGCCGCCGCCCTGGGCTGTACGTCCAAAGCGGTGGAAACCCGGCTTTACCGGGCCCGCCAAATCTTGCGCGAACGCCTCGCCCGGTGGGTGGGCTAAATCGGCACCTCCCCTGCGCTCCATTCGGGAGGACAAGCACCTTGGCCAGTGTTTTCTCCTAAACCCCGAGGGTCGCCAGCACTCCGGCAACATCGCCCAGATCATCGAACAGGAAGTCCGGCTGGTGGGCCGCCAATTGCTCCCGTGTGAACCCGCCCGTGGCAATGGCGACGGTTTTCGCCCCGATCACCCGCCCGCAGGTGATGTCGTGGGGCGTGTCGCCCAACACAAAAATGCGTTCCGGCGGGAACTCGACCCCGTGGTGTTCTTGCGCCCGGGCTTGGGCGAAGGGCCCGAGCCGATTGCGGTCCGCATGGTCGTCGGCATACGCGCCGAATTCAAAATAGTTCCAGACGCCGTAATGGGTGAGCTTGATCTCCGCGCCGCGTTCGAGATTGCCGGTCAAGAGCGCCATCGCCACATCTGGCCGGGCTTTGAGGGCGTCCAGCAATTCCACGATGCCCGGCAGCAGACGCCCTTTTTTGCGCGGCAACTCCTCGGCCAGGTGCCGCAGATAAAGGTCGAGGAATTCGGTGGCCCGTTCGGGCGTCCATTGCACGCCGAATTTTTTGAAGACGTTCTCGGTGATGAGGTGGTCGGTGCGTCCCGCAATCTCCACCCCTTCCAGTCCATTCTCGACCCCGAACATATCCAGGACCGCAAGACGCATGGAATATTCCCCCGCCCCGCCGGAAGCGATCAAGGTGCCATCGATATCGAAAAGAAACAGGTGCGTCGGCTGTGCTGGCATAAGGGGCGAGAGATTGCCAGCAAACCGCGCCGGACGCAACCCGCAGCTCGATCCTTTGCCTTTATTCGGACTCCGCCCTGCGGGCAAGGTGGTTGGCGAGAATGAAAAAGCTCGGAACCCAAAGGCCGACGAAGATGCCCAAACGCTCCGAATGGGCTTTGTCTTTGCCCTTGCTGAGGAACCAGGAAATGAGGGATCCGGCAACGGATGCCAACCCCAACACCAACGCAAGGTCGGAAGCCGTACGTATTTGGTCCCTTGACATCGGGATTTTCTCGATTTTAGAAGAAAGCAGATCAGATTGCAAAAGCGTGCTCATATATACCGTTACGTCTCCCACTCTTTTTTTGGGCGCAACCGCGCGGATGAAGTTCCGGCCGGGGGCATTCGGGACGCTTTTCTGCTCGCGATGAAAAAGACCCTGCCCCTGGATTGGAATCGTTGGCTGAAGGCAAAAGCTCCGCTGCTCCTTTGTGCCTTGCTGAACGGCACCGCCTTGGCCGGCACTCTGCGGGAACAAATGCAAGCGGAACTGGACTCCAGCCCGGCGCTCGCGGCGCAGCAGGTGAAAATGCGCGTCGCGGAGGAGCGCCAAGGCAGCGTGACCCTGGAGATGACCCAGGGGCCCAAACAACTCCGCGATTTATTCCGCAAAGGCTACGAGATCAATGGAAGCGCGTTTGCGGACTGGAACTTGGAGCCCGCTGCTCTCAAAGCGCTCCGGAGTGTCCGCAAAACCGTCCACACCCTGAAACTTCTCCCTGGAGTAAAAGAGATCTCGCTGACCGGCGCGCTGGATGCCGCAGGGGAAAAAAACCGGGACAATCCCCCGTTAAAGGTGGACAGCGCCCCGCCCGCGAACCCCGCGACCGGGGCCCTCCGGGAACAGATTCAAGCGGAACTGGATTCCAGCCCCGAGCTTGCGGCTCAAGGAATGAAACTCCGGGTCACTTATGAATGATCCTGGAGATCACGGAAGGCCCAAAAAAGATTCGCGACTTGTTTCGGAGAGGCTACGAGATCAACGGGAGCGCGCTGGGGGAAGCGAATCTCGCGCTGGAGGAAGTAAAAGCCCTCCGGAGCATCCGCAGAATATTAAAGAGCCTCAAAGAAATCCCGGGGGTAGGAGAGATCTCGCTGACCGGCGCGCCTGAGGCTTCGGAAAACCCAGCCCGGCAGCCCGCCGACTCAGCCAGCCCACCGGGAAAACCCGCCTGGGAAAATCCTCTCATGCAAAAAATCCAGATGGAACTGGATGCCAGCCCATTCCTGGAGGAGCAAAAGATCAAGATGCGCGTGCTGGACGAAATGGACGGCCGGGTGAGCCTGGAATTATCCAGCGGCCCCAAACAGCTCCGCGATTTGTTTCGCAAGGGGTATGAACTCAATGGGAATGGGCTGGGGGAGGTGAATTTAAAGCCGGATTCCGTAAAAGCCCTCCGGAGCATCAAGCGGACTTTGAAGCCGATCAAAGGATTCGCGGAGGTCAAAGAGATCGCGCTCACAGGGGCCGTCGATTTTTTAATGGATCCCGCACAAGATCTTTACGAGCAAGCGGGCGAAAAAATAAATCACAGCGATTCGCGAGTCCGCTGCGAAGCCATCCCCCTTTTAATTAAATCCGCGGAGCTGGGATTTGCTCCCGCACAGGCCGATCTCGCCAAAGCCTACAGCTTGGGAATCGACGTGCGGCAGGATGACAAAAAGGCGTTTTACTGGCTCGAAAAAGCGGCTCAGCAGGGGGATCCCACGACCCAATTCAACCTCGGCGGCCTCTGCGTGCAAGGCCGGGGGACGAGCAGGAACTACAAGCAAGGCATTGCATGGTATAGAACAGCCGCCGAGCAGGACTGCGATACCGAAGTGCGCGCCCGAAGCCAGGTTGCGCTTGCCTCTCTCTTAGCCACTTGCCCGGACCCCACGCTGCGGGATGGCGAGGCCGCCCTTGCGTATGCCCAAAAAGGGTATGCTGCCGCTCCCGATGGGATTGCAATCGAGGTCCTCGCATTTGCGTATGCCCGGTGCGGACGTTTTGAAGAGGCGCTCGAACAGGAAAAGCGTTGGCTCCAGAAACTGGAAAAAGCAAAATACCTCCCTCCCAAACAAAAGGAGAGCCTGATCGAAAAAGCGCAATACAGGATCGAGCTTTTCAAAGGCCGCCAAGCGTATACCCTCCCGGAGTAGGGGGGGTCCCCACGGATCTACTGCGCCGCCAAAACTTCGCGCACCCGCTCCTTCAAGGCGCTTGCCGTGAAAGGCTTGGGCAGGGTGGCAATGTGCGCTGCGCTGTTGGCCAAATCCCAGCATTTGTCGGGATACCCGGAGCAGACGATGAATTTGCAGGTGGGCCAAAGCCGCGTGACGTGCTCGCGCAAAAGCTCGCCGTCCATTCCCGGCATCACCACGTCTGAAATCACCAAATCCACCGAGTGGCTCTCGCGGATCTTCTCCAGCGCCTCTTCCCCGCTGCGGGCTTGGATGATTTCATACCCGGCGTCGCGCAAGATCAAATCCATGAGGCGGAGCATAAAAGGATCGTCATCCACCAGCAGAATCGTGGTTGCAGATGGGGGGTTATCTTGTGTGGGGTTCATTCTAGTGGGGGGAAGTTGCTATCCTGCGACAAAAACCTGACTCTTTTTTCTAGTATACTCCTATTTTTTGCGGCGTCACTGCAAAAAGCAAACAGCCGGGACTCGAAGAATCGAGCCCCGGCTGCCAAAGTGCGGGAAGGGGGTCGGGTCTGAAACCCAACCGGTCCCTTCGCACAAATACTTAGCGATCGAAACGGCTTAGTAGTCCATGCCGCCCATTCCGCCCATGCCGCCGCCCTGAGGCATTGCGGGCTTTTCCTTCTCGGGAAGCTCGGTCACGACGCATTCGGTCGTGAGGAGCAGGCCGGAGATGGAAGAGGCGTTCTGGAGCGCGCTGCGGGTGACCTTGGTCGGGTCAACCACACCGGCTTTCACGAGGTCTTCATAGACGCTGGTAGCGACATTGTAGCCTTCGTTGCCTTTGCGCTTCTTGACTTCCTGCACGATGAGCGCGCCTTCCTGGCCCGCGTTGTTCGCGAGCTGGCGGAGCGGCGCTTCCACGGCGCGGCGGATGATTTCCAGGCCGATCTTCTCGTCGCCTTCAAGCTTGAGGGTGTCGAGAGCCTTCTGGGCGCGGATGAGGGCGGTGCCGCCCCCGGGGACGATCCCTTCTTCCACCGCAGCGCGGGTGGCGTGCAGAGCGTCTTCCACACGGGCTTTCTTTTCCTTCATCTCGGTTTCCGTCGCGGCGCCGACATTGATGACGGCAACGCCACCGGCCAACTTGGCGAGGCGCTCCTGGAGCTTCTCGCGGTCGTAATCGGAGGTCGTTTCTTCGATCTGGCGGCGGATCTGGTTCACGCGGCCCTGGATGTCGGCCTGTTTGCCTTCGCCTTCCACGATCGTGGTGTTTTCCTTGTCGATGGTGACGCGCTTGGCTTTGCCGAGCTGCTCCACAGTGACGCTCTCGAGCTTGATGCCGAGATCTTCGCTGATGCACTGGCCGCCGGTGAGGACGGCGATGTCTTCCATCATCGCTTTGCGGCGATCGCCAAATCCGGGGGCCTTGACGGCGCAGATTTGGAGGGTGCCGCGCAGTTTGTTCACGACGAGGGTCGCGAGGGCTTCGCCTTCCACGTCTTCGGCGATGATCAGGAGCGGACGGCCGCTCTTGGCCACCTTCTCGAGGAGCGGCAGGAGGTCTTTCAAGCTGCTGACCTTCTTCTCGAAGATGAGGATGTAAGCGTTTTCGAGGATGACTTCCATCGACTCCGCATTGGTCACGAAGTATGGCGAGAGATAGCCTTTGTCGAACTGCATGCCTTCGACCACGTCGAGGCTGGTTTCGATCGTCTTGGCTTCTTCAACCGTGATGGTGCCGTCTTTGCCGACCTTGTCCATCGCTTCGGCAATGATGTTGCCGATCGCGGTGTCCCAGTTGGCGGAAACGGTGGCAACCTGCGCGATTTCCGTGCGGTCGCTGACTTTCTTGGAGATGACGGCGAGTTCGTCCACGATCGCGGCGACGGCCTTGGTGATGCCGCGTTGGAGCGAGGTCGGGTTGGCGCCTGCGGTCACGTTCTTGAGGCCTTCTTTGTAGATGGCTTCGGCGAGAACGGTCGCGGTCGTCGTGCCGTCACCGGCGATGTCGCTGGTTTTGGAAGCGACTTCGCGCACGAGCTGCGCGCCCATGTTTTCGTACGGGCATTCGAGCTCGATTTCCTTGGCCACCGTCACACCGTCTTTGGTGATCGTGGGGCTGCCGAATTTCTTGTCGAGAATGACGTTGCGGCCCGATGGCCCGAGGGTTGCCTTGACGGCGCGAGCGAGTTTCTCGACACCGCGGAGAAGCGCCTGGCGGGCGGCTTCGTCGAATTGGAGTTGTTTAGCTGCCATAATGTTTAGCTGGTTTTAAAATAGTGTGGTTGAAATTAGCCGAGAATGCCGAGGATATCGTCCTCGCGCATGATGAGGTAACTGGTGCCGTCCACCTTGATCTCGGTGCCGCCGTATTTGGAGATGAGCACGCGGTCGTTCACCTTGACGGTGAATTCGACTTTGTTGCCCTTCTCGTCGAGCTTGCCGGTTCCGAGGGCGACGACTTTGCCTTCCTGCGGCTTTTCTTTGGCCGTGTCAGGGATAATGATGCCGCCTTTAACAACTTCTTTCTCTTCGAGCGCCTGCACGAGCACGCGATCGCCGAGGGGTTTGACATTTACTGCCATAACTAATGGTTTCTGTTGGTTTTCTTGTTGGTTTTTACTTCACCCGCCGAAACCGGCCCTGCGGCCCGCCCCGGCGAAATTCGGTAATGGTTAGTTGAAAATTATTTGTCCGTGGGTCTTTGCAATTTTCGGGTGCTCTTGGCCAACCGCTTTTCATCCGAGGTTAACCGCCGTTTCACTTTCCCCAAATCTTCTCCCGCGGGCAATGCCTCGGGCCGGATGCCGCGCTCTTTCAAAAGATTTCTGACCCCGAGATTATTTTTTACGTGTTCACTGGAAATGGCATTCTCTCCCGAAAGGTCCTTCTCCTGCACGTTGAAATTGGTGATCTCCAAAGCGAAATCTTTTGCTTTGATCGTGATCGTCGGAAGGAAGTCGGCCAACGGACGGCTGGCTGGAACTTTCAGCTTCGTTTTCATCTCGACGGTGGTATTGCCCCCGAACAGAGCCTCATCTCCTTTGCTGCGAATGCGGGCGAAACCTTTTTCATCCACCCCGCGCTCATATATGATGCCGGAGAATTGCCGTTCCAGCGCCGTGAGTTTTTCGCGGGCCTGCACGCGCTCCCACTCCGCAATGCGCGCCTCCAAAACTTCCTGCTTGCGCGTTTGGACCGCGAAGTAATTCATCGCAAACGCAATGGGTTCCTTCCGAGGATCGCCATTCTGCGCGATTAAATAGCATGCATACCTAGTAAGCATGATATCTTCAACGACACGTTGACTTCCCGAGCCCAGATCGACCATTTTGCTGACGTCAGCAAAATGGTCTGCGCAGTTCTGCCCGGCATTCTCACAAGCGATCTTCGCCTTGTCGATCACTTGAACAAAATTCCGCCATTGCGTGTAATCGAGCAGCAACTGGAGATCACGCGCCAGCATAAATTCCACGCCTTCCTCCAGTCGGGTGGCCGAAGCGAAGTCCTTGGAGAGTTGTTCAATGACGTTAGATTTCATTGGGGGATGGGTGTTGATGCGATGCGTCCTAACCTTGAGCCCTGTGGCCAATCTGCTCCGTTGAAGCGCCTTTGCTTTCGGACCACGCTCCCGATGCAGAGGCTCGCAGGGGGCAGACCCGGCAGACCTGCGTCTTCGCGAGGGTCTCAACGCGTTGCACTGCGCGCGCCGGAAGCGGAACGCTCGCGACAGTCAGCGCGCAAGCGGTAAAGGAAAGCCAGGCTGATTTGCGTTTCATGAAAGTGAGTGAGAAGTGCTGTGATCGTCGGGAAGCGGATAACCGAGGGCTGTCGAAAGGCGATTTTTGGCTTCATGTTTCAGTATCAAAAACAGAAGCGATGTTGTCCAAGCGACCCCATCCTTCATAACTGTTTTTTTCACCTTGGCCCAAACGCTGTCGTCAGACATTGCTTGCAAAAAATCATGCCCTTGCCATGTGAGGCGGACCACCGCTGCCTTGGCTGGTCGCCCATATTCGTCTTTAGAAATGCTCGCCTCAACAAAACCCGCATCTTTGAGAAGCGCAACATGATAGGCCCTATCCTCGACAGGATACTCTCCAGCTTTGGATGCTGCAGCGTCATCGCCAGCGGAACGCTGCAACAACAAACGCACTAGATCCATATCGCGCTTCATAAGGCGTACTCCCTACTTCTTCTTATCCTCGTCGACGACTTCGAAGTCGGCGTCCACGACGTCACCTTCTTTCTTCGGCTTAGCGGCTCCTGCGTCTGCTCCGGCGGCGTGTTCGTGGCCTTCTCCCGCCGCTCCGGCCTGGGCTTGGGCGTTCTTGTACAACTCCTCGCTCACGGCCTGGAACTTGTTCTGCAAGGTGTCGTAGGCGCTCTTGATCGCGTCGCTGTCGCTGCCCTTGAGGGCTTCGCGCACCGCTTCAATGGCCGCTTCGATTTCCGTCTTCTTGTCGGCGGGAATCTTGTCGCCCAATTCCTTGAGCTGCTTCTCGCACTGGTAGGCGAGGCTGTCGGCGTTGTTGCGGATCTCGATGGCTTCCTTGGCCTTCTTGTCTTCTTCGGCGTGCAGTTCGGCTTCCTTCTGCATCTTCTCGACTTCCTCTTTGCTCAGGCCCGAGGAACCGGTGATGGAGATTTTCTGCTCTTTGCCGGTGCCAAGGTCTTTGGCGTTGACGTGCAGAATGCCGTTGGCGTCGATGTCGAAGGTGACTTCGATCTGCGGCACGCCGCGCGGGGCCAGCGGGATGCCGTCGAGGTGGAACACCCCGAGGTTTTTGTTGTCGCGCGAAAGCGGACGCTCGCCCTGGAGCACCTTGATTTCCACCCCCGGCTGGTTGTCGCTGTAGGTGGAGAAAATCTGCGATTTGCGGGTCGGGATGGTCGTGTTGCGCGGGATCATCGAGGTGGCGACGCCGCCTGCGGTTTCGATGGCGAGCGTCAACGGGGTGACGTCCAGGAGCAACACGTCTTTGACGTCGCCCTTGAGCACGCCGCCCTGGATCGCCGCACCGATGGCAACGACCTCGTCCGGGTTGACGCCTTTGTGCGGTTCTTTGCCGATGAGGGCGCGGGCTGTGTCCACCACTTTGGGCATGCGGGTCATGCCGCCGACGAGAACCAGTTCGTCCACTTCGCGTTCGGTGAGCTTGGCGTCCTTCAAGCACGCTTTGACCGGGCCGATGGTCCGCTCAAAGAGATCGTCGCAGAGTTGTTCGAGCTTGGCCCGCGTGAGCTTCTGCATGATGTGCTTGGGCCCCGTCTGGTCGGCGGTGACGAACGGCAGGTTGAGGTCGTATTCCTGCGAGGAGGAGAGGGCGATCTTGGCTTTCTCGGCCTCTTCTTTGATGCGCTGGACGGCGTCGGGCTGCTTGCCGAGATCAATCCCGGTGTCTTTCTTGAACCCGTCGATGATCCAATCCATGAGGCGGTGATCCCAATCGTCGCCGCCCAGGTGGGTGTCGCCGTTGGTGGCGCGGACTTCAAACACGCCGTCGCCGATTTCCAGCACGGAGATGTCGAACGTGCCGCCGCCGAGATCATACACAGCGATCTTCTCGTCCTTCTTCTTGTCGAGGCCGTAGGCCAACGAAGCGGCGGTCGGTTCGTTGATGATGCGCAGCACTTCCAGGCCGGCGATCTTGCCTGCGTCTTTGGTGGCGGTGCGCTGGGAGTCGTTGAAATAGGCGGGAACCGTGATGACGGCTTGCGTGATTTTCTCGCCCAGCTTGGCTTCGGCATCAGCCTTGAGCTTTGCCAGGATCATCGCGGAAATTTCCGGGGGCGAATACGTCTTCACCTCGCCGCCGACCGTGACCTGCACGTTCACGTCCCCGTTGGCCGCCTTGACCACTTTGTAAGGGACGCGGTGCAATTCGTCGCGCACTTCATCATACTTGCGACCCATGAAGCGCTTGATGGAGAAAACCGTGTTCTCCGGGTTCGTCACAGCCTGGCGTTTTGCCGCCTGGCCCACGAGCCGTTCGCCGCTCTTGGTAAAGGCAACCACTGAGGGAGTCGTGCGTGCGCCTTCCGAGTTTTCCAGAACAATCGGCTCGCCGCCTTCCATTACGGACATGCACGAGTTCGTTGTTCCCAAATCGATACCGAGGATCTTAGCCATAAAAATATTTAAAAGTTTGGTTGCCTTGAGGCGAGCCCTCTTCAGCAGATGCCGGGCCGAGGGGTTTTCTAAATTTCAAATACTTGTAGATCAGGCACTTGCAATTTTAAGCATGTGAAGCCGTCCCTCCGGGATGTGCCATTATGACGCAGGTGTGTCACAGCTTTGGCGCAGGTGTGTCACGCTTTTCCTCTTTTGCGGCGCACAAATTGGGTATCCACGCCACGTCCCAATCGCCCGCGGAGCGGCCGATCCACCGCGACTGCGCTGCCGGTGGATCGCGACCTCCGGGCGCGATTTGGGACTGCGCCCGCCATTCATATCTCCTTAGTAATGCCGGTGCGGGTGCGAATGGACGGCCCCGGACGGATGGCGGTGCCGGTGGACGTGCACGAGATGCGTGCGTTCCAGCAAAGCCGTGTCCTGCAAAATCTCGGCGGCCGGCCCGACGGCAGCGGTGCGTCCGTTTTCCAGAACGAGGCATCGATCGGCGATCTCTTGGGCGACTTCGAGGCTATGGGTGGTCGTGATGACGGTTTTTTTCCCGAGGCAACCGAACAAAAAATCGATCACATGCCCCTGGCTCTGTGGATCGAGCGCCGCGGTGGGTTCGTCCAGGAGCAACACGTCGGGATCGAGCACCAGCACCGAGGCGAGCGCGACCCGTTTTTTTTCGCCGCCAGAAAGGCGATGCGGCGGGCGATCCTTCAGCGCCTCAATCCCGAAATCGGCCAGCGCGGCGTGGACTCGCTCGACGATTTCCGCCTTGGGCCATTCCATTTGGAGCGGGCCGAAGGCGATTTCGTCGAACACCGTGGCGTTGAAGAGCTGGACATCCGGATTTTGAAAGATCACTCCCACCCGACGCCGGAAATGGCGTGCAAACGCCTCGCGCTGGAGCGTCTGCTCGGTAAGGGGGTTGCCAAAAAACGCGACCTCCCCCCGTTCAGGGAAACACAGCCCGGCGAGCACCCGCAGCAAAGTCGATTTGCCGGACCCATTGGCACCCAGCACGGCAAGGCATTCACCGGGGGGGATGGAAAGGTGCAGCCCGTCAAGCGCAACGGCTTCCGGGTAACGGAAACTCACATCGGCCAGGCTAAAGGCAGGGGTCGGATTCAAAACAGGGAAGAGTCTGGCCGCAAAAAGGCGCAAAAGGCACAAAATAATTTCGGCGGCATGCGGTTATATTTGCGCATCTTGCGTTTTTTTGCGGCTGTTCTTCTTCATGGCAAGGTTCCCATTGCGAACGCGGCGGCAGCGCCTACTCCGAACAGGGCGAACATGCCCCAATCCCAGCGGGTAAAGCGGAATTCGTCCAGTGTGTGCGCCTCGCCGCGAAACCCACGCGCCACCATCGCTTCATACAACTCGCCGCTGTGTTGGACGCTCTTGCTCAGGAGCATCGCGGCGCTGGAAACCGCCATTTGCCGTCTTTGCGAACCGCCCAGCCGCCCAACCCGGCGTACACGGCGCGCTTCAAAAAAAACGTGGGCAAGCCGGAGCAATACAAAGAGGGCGCGGTAGGTCATGCCCAGCATCACGACCAAGAGCGTCGGCACCCCAAGCACACGCAACGCCTTGAGCAAATGCCCCCACCGGGTCGTGAGCACCAAGAGGGCTGCGAAAGTGGCGGTCGCCAAAGCGCGCGCCGTCAAACCGACGGCACTATGCAGCCCGTGATCGGTGACGGCCCACCCCACCCAAGGCAAATGCAAAAGCGCGTGCCCGGGAGTGAGCACCACGGCTGGCAAAACGACGGCTCCCGTGAAAAAAAGCACCCCGCCCCAGAACCGGGCAAGGAGGGCAAACACCCCGGAAGCCAGCGCGAGGATCAACCCCGCCCCAAAAAGCGCCGCTGTGACACTCAGCCGATGCGAAGCGGCGGCGGCGAAGATCAGGCCCAGGAAGCCCAGCAATTTGACGCGCGGATCGAGTTGCTGGAGAAAACCACGTTTTCCCCCGGCATCATCCGCATACGCAGCATGCTCCAATGTCCCGGTGAGCCGGTGGAGCGTTTTTTCGATGAAGGCGCGCTGTCGAAGCCACATACTTTAAGACGTATTCGCTACGACTCAGGCGAAGCCGCGTCCCGGCGTTTGGTTGCGCGGACGATCCCGTGGAGGCCAAGGCTCGCGGCGAGGACCAGCCCAACGCCCATCGTGGCGGAGAGAAGGTAGCCAAACGAGGGACTTTTCAGAAACGGCGGCGCGTACTCGGGTATCGGGGCGGTCCAGAGACTCGCCAGGCGCTCCATCCCGCGCGGCGCTTTTTCTGGCGGGGCGACGTTGCGGGAAGCCATCGCCATGGCCTGCCGCGCTTCCGGTTTATTGAAATCCTCCACCCCCCATTCGCCCCAGGCGGTTCCAGCCGCGAGCAAGCCGAGCGGAGTGGCGATCATGAACCCAGCGACTCCGATCCACAACGGGCGGGCAAGCCGCCAGCCGTCGAGGGGCGCGGGTTCGTTGAGTTTGAAAAGCGCGGCGTCGCTGTGCTGCAACCAGGCGACAACGCCCGCCGAAAGAATGCCTTCCGCCAAACCGGCCAGAGCCAGGTGGCCGAGCATCATGGCCGGAACGGCAATGCCAAGCGGGTAGGGGGCGTAAAGCGGAGCGCCCGAAGCGTCGTGGAAAAGGAGCGGCTGGAGGCCAAACTCGATGGCGGCCAGCAGCGCCGAAGTGTTGATCGCGACATACCCAGCCAGCGCCGCCGCCACCACCCGGCGCGGAGAGGTGATCGCCGACCGCCCGGAAACCGTGCGATAGACGAGATGGGCGACGAGCGAGCCGACCACCGCCATGTTAAAGCAATTGGCCCCGAACGCCGTGATTCCCCCGTCCCCGAAAAAGACGGCTTGAATCAGAAGGGCAAGCGAGAGGACCAGGAGGGAAGCCCACGGGCCAAGCACGATGGTTGTCACGGCCATTCCCACAGCATGCCCGGTGGTGCCGCCGGGCAGCGGCAGGTTGAACATCATCACCACAAAGGAAAAGGCCGCGCAGACCGAGAGTAACGGCACCAGCCGTGTGCTCAATGCGCGCTGTACCCGCCGGAGAGCGACCATCCAGAACGGCGCGGCAGCCGCATACATCGCGGCGCAGGTCACCGGGCTCAGATATCCGTCGGGGATGTGCATCAGGGTTGGGTTGGTTATGGGAAAGTGAGATGAAAACGCAGGCCGACCACCACCGCGTTGGACGCGCTTTCGGTGCCGCCCGGGTTGCAGATGTATTGGAAATCCGGCTGTACACTGAACCATTCTTTCAGGGCGATTTTGTAGGTCGCCTCCAAAACGGTCTCGGGATGGGTATTGGACGGTTTGCCCGCGTCATCGCACACCTTCCCGCTCAGGTTCGTGTAACTCAAACCCAGGCCCGCAATATCGTTGTCGCGCCCGGGAATGAGCCCCTTGAAATTCAATCCGGTGTCCAAATAAAACGGCACGGCGTTGCGGTCGGCGGGAGCGGCCCCGATCCGGACGAACCCGCTCAAACCTTGGCCTTCGGAGCCGAGTTTACGCCAAAGTTGCTGGTCCGCAACGAAATATCCCCCGGCATTGGAGTGGCTCGGCGCTTCAGGAAAGGCTTCATTTGTCCCGCTGCTGTGGAAAAACGCGCCCAATTTGTAAACGCCAGGCAGCCCCTGGCTCCCTTTGGCGCTGTGGATTTTATAAGCGACTTCGGTGATCGCCAGCACCCCTCCCCTCCAGCTCCAATCCAGACCGTGCGTGTTTTCCGTGGCCGGATCGCCCACGTCTCCTTTATAAAGCCCGGCCTGTACGGAAAAGGGTTCCGTCGCCGTCCACCGCACCCGCATCCCCGGGGCCGCCACCGGAAAAACCGGCGCGTCACAGTTTTGGCTGACGACCGGGATCGCGCCAAACGCGCCATTGAGAAAGAGCGCACCGTTGTCGGAGACGAAAAATTCCGTGTCCGCGAGGATCTGCCCGAGCCGGATCGAAACTTTGCTCTCGGCAAGCTCCTGCTGCACCCACGCTTCATAGAGCCGGACGCTGTCGTAGGCGTCGATGTTGCTCACGCGGTTGAGGTCATGCACGTAATGGTCCGTCAGGCTCGACCCGTGGGGATCGATCCCACTCACGAGGAAGCTCCCTCCTTTCCAGCCGATCCCTTTCTCCAAATCCCCCTGCACGCCCACGCTGAGCAGCCCTTCATAAATCGCCCCCCGCTTGGAGTCGCCCGAGAGATTGGCAAACCCCTCCCCGGTGTAGCTCGTGGGAAAGCTGAAGGCAGACGCGCCCTCTTTGGCATCGGCTGGCGCATCGCCGCCGCGCGCCAGCGGGCTAAAAGCTGCCACCAGCAGGAGGAGGGAGGTCCATTTCAGAGGTCGCAAACGATTCATGCGGGGGGATCCTATTGAGACTCTGTCGCAATAACAAGCGTTTTCTGCAATGAGTTAAGGTTCACTGCGCGCCAACCGCTTGCAGCATTTTCGCCAAGGCCTCCATCGGCAGGCCGATGACGTTGGTGCGCGAGCCTTCGATGCTCTCGACAATCCCTTCCGGGTGTTCGTCCTGGGCGGCGTACGCCCCGGCTTTGTCGAGCGGGTGGATGCGTGCCAGATAGCGGCGCAATTCGGGTTCGGAGAATGCGCGGAATTTGACCCGGCTCACCTCTACGAAAGCCCGGTTTGTATTGGTGGATAGGCGGGCGGCCCAGACGCCGGAATGCACTTCGTGGATGCGCCCGTTCAAACGGCTCAACATGGCATAGGCTTCGTCCATGTCCGCCGGTTTGCCCAGGCAGACGCCGTCGAGAGCGACCAGGGTATCCACGCCGAGCACGATTTCTTGCGGATGTTTTTCGGCTACGGAAAGGGCTTTTTGCCGGGCGTTAAAAAGGGTGATCTCCCCCACCGTCAGCTCCGGCGGCATGGTTTCCTCCACATCGGCGGGTTCGACGGTGAACGTGTAGCCGTATTGAGTCAAAAGCTGGCGGCGGCGGGGCGAGGCGGAAGCGAGAATCATCATGTGAGGAAAGAAAAACTATCAGGAAATCAGGAAGACAGAAAAAAAGAAAATTCGGCAGCCAGGCTGTTGCCATACCCTATCCCGAATCGCGCGCGGAGCGCACGATCCACCTCCTGAGTTCCTGAGTTCCAGATTCTTTTCTGGCTTCCTGATGAAATCAATTCTTCGGTTTGGCTCGCGCATCCGCCGCGACTGGCGTGGAAGCCGGGGCGCTGTCGCGGTAGAAGAGGAGGCCGTGCTTGCGGACGTTGGCGATCACTGCACGCAAATTATCGGCCACTTCGCGGTTGCCCAGCAGCATGGGGACTGTGCCCTGGCCGCTTTGGGCCGCTTTCAAAACGGTTTGGCTGGAGGCAATGACGGAGCGGACATCGGCGGTGGCCCCGTTGATCGCGGTCATGGTTTGTTTGGCTTCAGAGAAAGTCTCTTTGGCGGAATCGACGGCGCTTTGGGCTCCAGAAACGATGCCGTCGATTTTGCTCGAAGCCTTGGCGATATTGTCGGTGGAAGTCTTGATGCTCGCAAACGACTCCTTCAGGTTGCCGATGTTTTCGTCATTGAGGACGCCGCTCTGGATTTTCTGGAGGGTCTCCTTGAGCTCGTCGAGGGTGGCGGCGAGCTTTTTCATGTTCTCGTCCCCCTTGCTGGTGAGGTCGCTCAGCCCGGGCATCTGGTAGCCTTCCAGCTTCGTTTCGGGAGCGATGACCATTTTCGGATTGGCCGGATCAAAGAGCTTTCTTTCATCCGCCGGGTTGGAACTGTCGTACTTGAAACCGTCCGCAGGCGTGATTTCCACAAATTTCTCCCCCATCATGCCGGAGCTGTCGATTTGGAAATACGAGCCGACCGGCAGCTTGATGTCGCTGCGGATTTTCATTTTGACCGAGACATACCCAATCTGGCCCGAAACGGCCTGCGGGTCCTCGGCGACAACGCCGACCTTGGCCCCCGCGAGATGAACCTCGGCGTTTTTGATGATGCCGCTGGCGTTGGGGAATTTCACCGTGAGGAGGTAAAACTCGGAGAGCCCCTGGCCCACCCGGCCGAATTGAATCGCCATGAAGGCGATGATGATCAGCCCGATGAAGACAAACAGGCCTACTTTGATCTCGAGTCCCTTTTGTTGGTTAGTCATGATAATATCAGTCTTTATCGCCGGAGCGGCCTTGGATGAAGTCTTGGATGAGCGGGTCTTGCGAGGCGACGAGGTCCGCAAAAGCCCCGTAGAAATAGATCGCCCCTTCGTGGAGAAAAGCGACTTTGTCGGCCACATGCCCGGCGCATTTCATGTCATGGGTGACCACAATGGAGGTCACTCCAAACTGCCTTTGCAAGCGCCGAATCAAGTGGTTGATCGAGTCGGAAACCACCGGGTCGAGCCCCGCCGTCGGCTCATCGTAGAGAACGCAATGCGGGCGGGTAATGACGACGCGGGCCAGCGCCACCCGCTTTTTCATGCCGCCGCTGAGGTTTACGGGCAGCTTCTGTTCATGCCCGGTGAGGTCCACCACCTCCAGCGCCTCGGCGACTTTGGCGCGGATGACTCCCGCGTTGCGTTCCCCGGCTTCGCGCAGGGGGAATGCCACGTTCTCCTCCACCGTCATCGCATCAAAAAGGGCGCACCCCTGGAACATCATCCCGACCGTCTTGCGGATCGGCAGGAGCTGGCGCTCTTTGAGGCCGACAATCTGCCGGCCCTCAATGAACACTTCCCCCGAACTCGGCAGCATCAGCCCGATGAGGTGTTTGAGCAGCACGCTTTTGCCGCTCCCTGAACGGCCGATGATGACCAGCGTCTCGCCCGAGGCGACTTGCAGGTCGATCCCGCGAAGGATTTGCTGGTCGCCGATCTGTTTGGTCAGCCCCGCAACCGCGAGCATGCTGTGTGGAACGTTTTGAGCCATGGCGGTTTATGTGGTGGGAAAGAAAACGTTGAGCACCATGGTCAGGAAGAAATTGATCACGAGGATCACGAGGGAGCCGATCACCACGGCTTCGGTCGTCGCCCGGCCCACGCCCACCGCTCCCTCCTTGGATTTGAGCCCCTCGTTGCAGGCAACGAAAACGATCAGGAGCCCGAACACAAACCCTTTGGTGAGCGCCATCTCCAGGTCGCGCAAGGCGGTGAAGCGAAGCATGTAATTGACATACCAGACCTGGGAAACCCCCAGCAGATGCACCGCGACGAACATTCCCGTGAGGATGCCGATGCCGACACACTCGGCCACCAGCATCGGCATGGAGAGCATCATCGCGATCATGCGTGGGACCACCAGGTAATCCACGGGATGCACCCCAAGGGAGCGCAATGCGTCGAGCTGCTCGGTGACTTTCATCGTGCCGATCTCCGCCGACATCGCCGCGCCGACCCGGCCCGCCACCATTAAGCCGGTCAAGACCGGCCCCAGTTCCCGGAACATCGAGACGGCCACCACCGCGCCCACCGCCGTGTCCATCGAGAGCCGGTGAAATTGGAAGTAGGTTTGGGCGGCAAACACCGCCCCGGTGAATGCGCCGGTTACGATCACCACCAACTGCGAGCGGTAGCCGACTTCCAGAATTTGCCCCAATGCCAGCCGCCAGCGGACGGGCATCGTCACAAAAGAGCGGGCCGTCTCCAGCATCAGAAAGAGTAATTCCCCGAGATAGCCGAAGAGCGAGAGGGCGGTGGAGCCTAGGAACCGGAGGAGCAACATGAAGAGCGCAACCATACGCCCACCGTGGGGATGCGTCTAGTTCCAGTTTAGTGCAGGGTCCACGAAGGACAGAAAAGAAAATCTGGAACTCAGGAACTCAGCAAAAAAAACAAAAAGTAGAGGAGAAAACGGGGGAGGATAAGAAAAAGACTCTCGTTGAGAGTTCTCTTTCATGAGTTCCTGAGTTCCAGATTGTTTTTGCCTTTCCTTCCGTTCTGGAACTCCTAATGCAGGAGCTGAGTCTTTTTTTTGTTCAGCTCCTGGGGCACCTCGCCGACCACGCGCGGATCCAGGTTCAACCGCTTGAAGGCATGCAGGATCTCTTGCACATTGAATCTTGGCTTCTCGACCTCGAAATAAACGATGTCGTGATTGCGGTCGATTTTGTACCGCAAGCCGGGAATACCCTCTAGAACATGGTCGAGTTCCAAAATGATTTTCATGTCACGGACACCAGCGGCGTAGACTTCGAGTTCGATCATGGGTACCTGGATGGGGGGTTGCCTGCGGTTGCGCCAAGAAATAACTCCGGATCGGGGCGGGGTCAAGACAGCAGAACGGGTTTAACACCATCGCCGAGCGGCTTTCGCTTGCGCGCCGTCCAAGAAACCCCTATTTCTTCCCGATGCGCACGGAGCGGCCGCCCCGAACCGGGGGTGGTGCAATCCACCGCTGTTTTATTTATTTTTATGCAGAGCCAAGCCACAAATTCCCCTTGTCCGACGTTGCAAACCTTGCCGGGAGACGGCGTACGCCAAATCCTGTGGGGCTATGACGAGCGCTACGACCTCGCGATGCTCGTGCAGTCCACCCGCTGCGTCGCGCGTGGGCCGATTGCCCGCATGGTGGCCGAAGGTGCACGCAATTCGCATGAGTGGACGGCGTTGAAAGCGGCCCAGATGCCGATCTATGACGAGAGCGGCATTACCGCCGCGTCGCTGGACCCGGAACTGGGCGGCTTTATTGAAGGGCCCAAAAACCTTGCCCTTTCGCTAGTGGCTTTTGAATTGGCCTGGGTGGACGCCGGGGCCGCCACGGGCAGCCTGGCCAGCAACCTGGGCCTGGCACCGATCCACGAACGCGGCACGCCCGAGCAACGCGCTTATTACATGGGGATGGCTGCACCGAAGCAGCCGGGCGAGGACCGCCGCCAAATCCGCGCCGCATTTGCGCTGACCGAGCCGATCCCGTTTGCCGGGGTGGAAACCGGAATGCTGTGTGGCAAGGCGCGCGTGGCCGAGTGGAAAGACGGCGAGGAGCCGATGTTGCACATCGACAAACGGGCCCGGTTCATCACCGGCATGGCTTTTGCCGATGTCGTGACTGCCGCGGTCGATTCCGCCGACGAGCGGATCAAGGGGAGCTTCATGGTGATCCTCGAAGAGACCGACCCCGGGACTTTCGATCGCGGGGTGCCGACCAAAAAGCTCGTGCATCAACTTTCCTCCACGCGCGACCCGGTGTTCAACCTGACGGTGCCCGCAAGCCGGATCATCGGCGGCTACACGGTCAAGGACGGGGTCATTATCCCGCGCTACTCGCATGCCGAAGTGATCGAGGCCGTCTTCAAGCGCACCCGCGTGACGGTCGGCCTCATGACCTCGGCCAAACTGCTTTCGGCCATCGAGCCGGTGATCCGCTACCAACGCCAGCGGTTCCGTGGCGGCGAGGGGGTCAATGCCGGTTCGCCCCGGTTTGAGAGCGGCCTTCAGCAGAAGGAAGACGCGCTGCACCGTTTGGTGGATGTCTGGGCGGCTGGGGAAGCCAGTTCCTCGCTCGGGTTTGCGACCGCGCGCCTCTACGACGAGGTGGACGTGCTCGAAAAAACCAAGGACCGCATTTTTGAAGAAAAAGGGCTCAGCGGGCGCGCCGCGTTCAAGGCGCTGACGCAAAGCCAGCAAGACGCGATCGAACTGCTCAAGCTTTCGGCACAGCCGGAGGCGAACCGCGAACGGATCGAAGCGCTCCAGGCCGATCCGCTCGTCCAGTTTGCCTTGCTCGATTCGCTGGCCAATGTGCTCTGCCCTGCCTGCAAGCTTTGGAACACCGGCCACGGCGCGAACATGATGCGCGAGGCGGTGAGCCTCATGGGCGGCTACGGGATTACCGAGGATTGCCCCGGATTCCTCTGCCAGAAGTGGATGGACGCGCAGCTTGAGGCGACCTACGAAGGGCCCGAAGCCGTGCAGCGCCTCCAGCTCTCGATGACGATGAACAACGCGCTCTTCCTCACGCAATTCGAGGGGTGGATCGCCGAAATGCAGCACATCGCCACCGAACGGCCCGGCACCGGCGCTTCCACGCTGGCCAACTCCATGAAGCTGTGGCTCTGGACGCTCAAGCATTTGGAAGGGACCAAGGATGCGCTCGGCGCCAAGCTTTACCATAAGAGCCGCCAGGGGGTGACCTTCGCGCTCGCCGACGCCCTTTGCTGGTTGATCGCGACCCGGCAGCAAATCCTCGACGTGCTCCGGCTCGAATCCAAAGGGATGGCGGACCCGTCCCTCGCCGAGGGACTCCCGGGCACCGTCCATTTCCTCGTTGATTTGTGCCATGTCCACAGCGCCAGTGCCGCTGGCGAAGTGGGCCGCATCTGTGCGGAACTTGTCTATGGGTACAACGCCGAGCCGGTGGAACTCGCGGAATTTGCCGCGCAGCGGGCACAGCTCGACGCCGGCCTGGCAGGCGCCCGCCTCGCCAAAGACCGCGCGGGAGACGCGCTCACCAAAGTGATGATTCCCGAGGCGCTCGACTACCCGATGTAAGGCCTTGCCTCAAAAAGGCGCAAAAAGCGCAAAAATGGAAACCGATCTTGTTGAGAGCTTGATCCGCATCATTCGCGGACAGCGCGTCATTCTGGACGCCGATCTGGCGCAGGTTTATGGCGTGCCGACCAAGCGCCTCAATGAAGCGGTCCGGCGAAACGCGGAAAAGTTCCCGGACGACTTCGCTTTCGAGCTTGATTTGGAAGAAGTTACAAACTTGAGGTCGCAAATTGCGACCTCAAGTGGACATGGCGGGAGGCGTTATCGCCCTTGGGTTTTCACTGAGCACGGCGCGATCATGGCCGCCAATGTGCTCAACAGCCCGCGTGCGGTGCAGATGAGCGTGTTTGTCGTCCGCGCGTTTGTGAAAATGCGCGAAACCCTTGCGCAAAACAAACAGTTGGCCGGAAAATTAGCGGAACTGGAGCGGAACCTGACCGCCCGGCTCGATGATCAGGAACAGGCCATTGTTCACATTTTGGGCGAGATAAAGAAGCTCATGGAACCGGTTCCGCCGGACACGGAATCCGCCCCGCGTGAAATGGGATTTCATGTAAAAGAAGAACCGCCCGTTTACGTCTCCAAACCGAGAAAGGCAAAAAAATCATGACCTCAGATTCCCCGATCGAACGCGCCCGCATGGACGTGGATATCGCCTGCGTCGGCTTCGGCCCCGCGATGGGCGGCTTTCTCTCCACGCTCGCCAAGCAACTCGTCAACGAAGACGGCACGCCCGCGGTGGAAAGCGCCGCCATGCCCGGCATGCCGCCTCAGGTCGTCTGCTACGAGCGCGCGGATGACATCGGCTTCGGCGTTTCCGGCGTGGTGACCCGCGCGCGCGGGCTGCGCGAATCGTTCCCGGAGATCGATCAGGCCGGGATTCCCATGGCCGCCCCGGTCGGGGAAGAAAAGGTGCTCTATTTGCTGGACCCCGTGGGGGCGAGCCGGCGTCCGGCGTTGATGCGCGCGGCGGATCAGGCCATCAAGGCTTTTCAATGGATGCTGCCGGTTAAGAACGACGCGCTCGATTTGCCGTGGACTCCCGGATTTTTGCATAAGAAAAACGGCCTGGTGCTTTCGATGGGGCAGTTCATGCAATGGGTCGGCGCGCAGGTGCAATGCACCGGGACGGTCCAGATCTGGCCCGGCACCCCGGTTTCCGAAGCGCTCCTGGAAGGCAAAAAAGTCGTCGGGGTTCGCCTGCTGGACCAAGGCGTGGACAAAACCGGGCAGCCCAGCGATGCGTTTATGCCGGGCATGGATATCCATGCCGCTTTGACGGTGATCGGCGATGGCCCGATCGGCCCCATCGGCCAGCAGCTCGATGCGCAACTCGGGATGCCCGAAGGCCACCACGCCCGGGATTGGGCGATCGGGATGAAATTCGTGGTCGATCTGCCCGAAGGCACCCCGCTCAAGCCGGGCACGGTGCTGCACACCTTCGGTTATCCCGAGCCGGAAATCTTCGGGTTCTTTTACGTGCACCCCGACAACGTCGCTTCCATCGGCATCTTTGTACCCTCCTGGTTCGACAGCCCCGTGCGGACGGCCTACCGGTATCTCCAGCACTGGATGATGCACCCGTATCTCTGGCGCTACCTCGACGGAGGGAAAATCCGCTCCTGGGGGGCGAAAACGTTGGGCGAATCCGGCCTGCATGGCGAACCGCACCTCACCGGCGACGGCTTTGCCCGCATCGGCGAAGGCTCCGGCACGACCAACGTCCTCACCGGCTCCGGCGTGGACGAAGCCTGGACCAGCGGCACACAGCTGGCCGAGAGCGTGCTCGAACTGCTCAAGGCCAACAAACCGTTTACGAAGGAAAACCTCGATGCCACTTATGTCGCGCGCCGCCGCGCAAGCTGGGTGGAAGCCGAGGGCCGCGTGGCCGAGAAATCGCGCAACGGATTCCAGAAAGGGTTTATCCCCGGGATGATCGGCATGGCGCTCACGGGCCTGACCCATGGCGTGATCACTCCCAGCGGCAAACCGGTTCAGCCGTACAAGCGCATCCCGACCATCGAGGAATATTACCGGGGCCGGATTCCCGCTGAAGAGATCGCCGCGATCCGAAAAGAGTGCGCGGCCAAAGGGGTCCCTCTGCACAATGCGCTGATGGAACGCGCGGGCTGGCCTGCGATTCCCTACGAAGGGCAGTTGCTCATCTCCCAACAAGATGCGCTCCTCATTGGCGGCAAAGTCCAGGCGCCGCACGGTTATGCGGACCATGTCGTTTTCACCCACCCGGAAATTTGCGCAACGTGTCAGGAACGGATCTGCATCGACGGCTGCTCCGGCCAGGCGATTGCCCCCGGCGAAGCGGGCGGCTCTCCGGCGTTCGACCGCGAGAAATGCGTCCATTGCGGCGTCTGCCTCTGGAACTGCTCCAAGGCGCGTCCGGGCGATCCCGAACGGATGATTGTCGCGTTCCGGGCGGGCACCGGCGGATTGCATTCGGCGGAGAATTAGAGCTGCGGCCGATCCCCCCGGGCGGGATGGGGATAACGCCTCCCCATGCTCTAAAAAGGGTTGCTCCCGCGCAATTTCGGCGTGGGATTAGGGATTGTTTTTTGATCAGGCCGGGCCTAGTTTCATCGGCAGTTGCGATGAACCCCCGTTTTGCGATTCCCGCCGTAGCCGCGCTTGCAGCCATGGCGCTCGCAGCTTTTTGGCTGTGGCGTCCCGAGGCGGGATTGCGTTTGCGCGAACCGGGTGCGGATGCTCCGCCGGGATTGCAAGGGGCGGTGGCGAAAAATCCGGTGCTTGCAGGCAAATCGATCCCAGGCGAGGGGCAACCGGCCTCTCTGCCGGGAGCGTGGCCTTGGTTTCGGGGTCCGAACCGGGACGCCGCGAGTCCGGAAGCGACCCCGCTCGCCCGTTCCTGGTCCGAAGCCGGACCGCGCGCGCTCTGGAGCGTGGAGGCGGGCGAAGGTTACGCCGGAGTGGCGGTGCTCGCGGGCCGCGTTTACCTGATGGATTACTCCCGCGAGAGCCACGAAAGCGTGTTGCGCTGCCTTTCGCTGGCCGACGGCAAAGAGATCTGGCGCTACGCGTACCCGCTTTCGGTGAAACGCAATCACGGCATCACGCGCACGGTTCCGGCGGTGACGGAGAAGGTCGCGGTGGCGATCGACCCGAAGTGCAATGTGGTGTGCGTGGATGCCGCCCAAGGCGCATTGCGCTGGGGATTGAATCTCGTGGATGCGTTCGGCGCCACCGTCCCCCCGTGGTATGCGGGGCAATGCCCGCTGCTGGATGGCAACACCGTGGTGCTCGCGCCCGGCGGCCCTGATGCCCTGCTCCTTGCGGTGGATCTCGAAACTGGCAAAACGCTTTGGCAAACGCCCAACCCGCGCGGCTGGAAAATGACCCATTCTTCGGTGATGCCGATGGAGTTCGCCGGACGCCGGATGTATGTCTATTGCGGCAGCGGCGGGGTGGTTGGGGTTTCCGCGCAGGACGGCTCGATTCTTTGGGACACAAGCGACTGGAAAATCAGCATCGCCACGGTCGCCTCGCCGATCCCGCTCGCGGATGGGCGGATCTTTTTCTCCGGGGGCTATAACGCCGGGAGCCTCATGCTCCAGCTTTCGGAAAAGGGCGGCAAGCTGAGCGCCAAAACCGTTTTTAAGGTCGCCCAAAACGTGTTCGGGGCGACCCAGCAGACGCCGATTTTGCACAACGACCGCGTGTTTGGCATCCGCCCCGATGGGCAACTCGCGTGCATCGACCTGAACGGCAAACCGGTCTGGTCGAGCGGCTCGAAAATGCAGTTCGGGCTGGGGCCGCTCTTGATGGCAGACGGGCTCCTCTACGCGATGAATGACAACGGGAAACTCTGTGTGTTTGAGGCGTCGCCAGACAAATGCACGCTTCTCGCGCAAGCGGATATTTTCCAGGATGGCCATGAAGCGTGGGGGCCGATGGCTCTTGCGGGTGGTCGTCTCATTGTGCGTGATTTCACCCGAATCGTCTGTCTGGATGTGGCGGCAAAATAACCATGAAACTTCCCCTTCCCAATGACTCCCTCGGTCGGCGCGAATTTTTGCGCGGCGGGGTGCGTTACGGTCTGCTCGTGGGTCTCGCGGCAATGGCGGCCCGAGCGGTTTCGGGCAGGCGGCTGGTAAATCAGGATTGCACGAACCAGGGAATCTGTCGCGGTTGCCCCGGCTATACCGATTGCGAATTGCCGCAGGCCCTTTCGGCCAAACAGTCCCCGGAGGTTGCCGATACGGGCGGTTACAAGGAAGTGTGCCGCATCCCCGGTGGAAAAACGCCGTCGCGTTCACTCGCGATAGGGCCGGATGACCGGCTCTACCTCGCCACCGGCAATGCCGTGCTGGTGCTGAGCCCAACGGGAGAGCGCGAACAGGAATGGACACTGGATGCCCCGGTCCGCTGTGTGACCGTCGCCCCGGATGGAACCGTTTTCGCCGGACTGCGTGACCGGATTCTGCGTTTGGATTCCAACGGCAACCGCCTCTCCGATTGGCAGGTGCCCGGAAACCGGACCTGGCTCACCGGGCTCGCTGCGGACGCGAACAATCTGTTTGCCGCCGATGCCGGAAATCGCGTGATTCTCCGCTTCGACCGCTCGGGCCAGTACATCGGGCGCATCGGCGAAAAGGACGAGGAGCGGGCTATTCCCGGGTTCATTGTTCCGAGCCCGTATTTCAGCGTGACCATCCACCCGGACGGTCTGCTGCGCGTGAACAACCCGGGACGGCATCGCGTGGAGGCTTACACGCTGAACGGCGATTTCGAAGGAGCGTGGGGCAAGGCGTCCGGCGCGGTGGACGGCTTTTGCGGCTGCTGCAATCCGATCCGGGTCGCGCCGCTGCCTGACGGACGCTTGATCACCTGCGAAAAAGGGTTGCCCCGGGTCAAAATTTACAGCGCCGCGGGCGAATTCGAATCGGTGGTGGCGGGCACGAACGCTTTCCCGGAAAATGCCAGAGTCGGCGCGGGTGAACGCGATGCCGACACCGCGCTGGCGGGCCTGACCGCCGCTGTGGATTCGCGCGGGCGCATCGCCATTTTGGATCACATCACCGGCGCCGTGCGCATCCTTCAACCCAAAGCCTGACGATGAACTCTCCCAAAGAGCCGGTGAATCGGCGCAACTTTCTCGGCGCTGCCGCGCGTGTGGCGGCGATGACCGGCGTGGGCGCGCTGCTCGGCAAACTCGCCGGGGCGACTGCCGCCAAAGGAACCGTCTGGCAGATCGACCCCGCCAAGTGCGTGCGCTGCGGCAAATGCGCGAC
>JAPLTE010000062.1 GCA_026398235.1 Verrucomicrobiota bacterium | reverse complement strand
TTTGTGCAAAGGTGGTTAAATCACTGAGGGCAGCCATCCAGGTTTTCGCGATGGGGGTTCCCTCCACGGCATCGGCAAGCGGGTCGCCTATTTGGGCGGGGCTGGAAACGATCTTGCGGCTGTTGCTGTCGAGGATGGCCAACCCAACGACAATGGCTGAGACATCTTTTAGACCGAGCCGGTTCCAGACCGCCGCTCCGGGCGTGGCGTTCATGCAAATGTAGGCAAAGCCGCCCGCGTTGGAATCGAGCCAACGGGAGCCTGGGGCATAGCCCTTGCTGAGATCGTCGGTCATGGAAGGCGGCCCACTTGTGGTGTTCTTGGGGTTGATTACGGGGTTATTGGAAAGGGTGCCGTCGGAGAGGAGAAATTGGATTTCCATGCGATAAACCTGATCGCTTAAAAGATGGTAATCGGAATCCGTGCCATCCGTATAACCGCTGGCACTGGTGCCAATTTTGTTCCAATTCCCTGCCAGGGTGGTCTCCCATAAAGGCACGGAGGAACCGGTGGTATAGGTCAGAAAAACGGGGCTGCCAGGGGCGCTGACACTCGTGGCTCCATCCCAGGCAAGCCCTTTGCCGAGGCGCTCCAGCACAGGAAAACCTGGGTAGAAGGTGTTGGTGGTGGTGATGCGATAACCGATCAGCGCTACACTGTTTTTTCTTGAGCGCGCGGTGTTGCTGTCTTCGTAATATGCGGGCGACTCGCTGTAGAAAAAGAAAGCATCGTTTTGGGCGGTTTTAAGGAAAATGCAATCGGCATCGCTGCGGCCAACCATCTTGGCGAAATCATTGCCCATCCGGTCAAACACCAGCCGCGCTTGGCCGTCCGCGTCCAAGCGTTTGCTGCTGTTCAGAGTGACCGTGGTGGCATTGTTGGTCAGTTGGGTTACAAAATATACGAGCATCCCGAGCAAGGTCACCGCGAGGAGCATTTCCATTAAGGTAAAACCGCGAACCCTCGCAAGAGAAGACGTCTTGCGAGGCTGGTCAGCGCGGCTTCTGGAAGCGGTTCTTTTCATGCTATCTGCGGTCTATCGCTGTGGTGATTTCGTAATAGCCGGCCACCGCATTCACAGGAGCTGTTGCGGGCCAGGTGACCTTGATATCCACAAAGGCCGTGGGCGAAGCGAGATCGATCGTGATGGTGGCCAGATACCTGGCCGTGGCTGCGGTAGCCTGTTTGGTGCCGTCCTCAGAAAAATAAACGGCTGCGGAGTTTGAGGGAAACGCGATGCTGTATTGCGGGGAGGCGCTGCTCGTATTGGGGGTGGCCCGCAAATCCGCCACGATGGTCCGGACAAGGCTGGCGGCCGCGGTCTGTTCACTGCTGTTCTGGTTATTGTTGAGACCTATGGGAA
The DNA here is from genome assembly GCA_026398235.1 of Verrucomicrobiota bacterium. Classification (GTDB taxonomy): domain Bacteria; phylum Verrucomicrobiota; class Verrucomicrobiia; order Chthoniobacterales; family Chthoniobacteraceae; genus UBA695. The sequence continues at coordinate 1,403 of JAPLTE010000062.1, read as the reverse complement.
GCAGGCCGAAAATCCCGATAAAACAAAACGCGGCGATCCCCATGGCAAGCGTCACCTCTGCCAGGGTGAAAGCTTTCCCCCTATGCCGTTTCGCATAATGGATTGGCAAAAAAATCATGGCCTGTAAATGCGGGTTGCTCCTGTCATGCTGTCAATCTGGATGGCTGCGACATTGGCTGGCGTAGTAGCTGGAACCACATTGCCGTGCGTCGGAATCAACCCGATCTCCATGTATTTCACAAGGGTATCCTGGTTTGTTGAGTACTGAATTCTCCCCACTCCCTGCGGGTCAAAGTTGATCACTTTGGCAAAAGAATATTGACCGCTCTTGAGCGCTGTTCCCAAGGGCCAATCAAACGGGGTGACCGATTTGCAATCGTTGTGTCCAATGATGTAATTGGTGGAACTGATCGTTGGTCTTTCGAGACCGCCACTGTTCGGCAGAGCCGAAAAAAGGGGTGCGAGATGCACATTGTCAAAATATTGGAGTTTGGCAATCGCCACCAGATTCGCCCCGTTATTATAGTTTGCCCAAGCCGCCTCCGGCAAAGAGGCATTGCTCACGTCATACCCGCGTGTTCCATCTTTGGCGGCAACTACGGCAAGTGCCACCCTGCCCACTCCCGCAACTTGCGGCTTCAGCATGGAATCCTTGCTCATGTCCACTTCGGCAATCCCCACCCACACGAAGGTGTTGTGGGCCTGGGCATAGGTTCGCGCCTGATCCAGTATGCCCGCGATGCTGTAGGCGGTTTTCGTTATATCCTGGGCACCCTTAATTCCATTTAAGGCAGGCACCAACAAGGAGCCCATGAGCAGCATAATGCCAATCACAACCAACAACTCCACCAAGGTGAACGCGGCCGCAAGACGCCGCTTCAAACGGGCCGTTGGAAAGAGTTGGAAACCAGCGTTTTTCATTTTGGAATAGGTGCCATGCCGCAGAAGTGCCCTTCCGTGGGAGTTTATCCCCAGGCTGCATATCTCTCAACCAAAACAATGGCTAGTTTTCATTTCTGAGGAGTCAAGGAGCATGCGGTTGAGAATTTCAAAACGGGGGGCGCTTTGCTATCCTTGAGAATATAAGCCGCAAGGGGGATCGTCAAAGCGCATTTGCGTCTTTTTAATTAAAAAATGCGTCGACCACAAGCAGGGGGTTGGAAATATTAGCAAAACACGGACCACCCCACGGGCAGGGTGGAGCCGCAGAAAAAGAAAAAAGTAGTATTTGGGACTACCAGCCGATCCAGCCCCGTTAGAAATTTGTCAGTCACCACCGGTAAAACCGGTGGCTTGTGAGGTGAGCCGCTCAAAGCGGCTTATTGTTGCTCGTTAGCTTTTCTTGTTTTCTGCGATTACTGCCATTTCGGGGATTTCAAGCTGATCCATTCTTTGGTCTTCGG
>JAPLTE010000119.1 GCA_026398235.1 Verrucomicrobiota bacterium | reverse complement strand
TTCGATGGGGAAAAAGAGCCCGCTTTCGATCTCCGCGCGGGGCCAGGTGAAGGGCCCGTTGTGTTCGGCCCGGTACACTTGCACAAATTCCCAGCCGGTTTCCCGGCTCGCGGGATGGCTGCCAATCAGTTCCAACGGGGCGCTCACCCCGAGTTCTTCCTGGAGCTCGCGCGCGGCGGTTTCGGCATATTCACACCCGCCCTCCACGTGCCCGGCGGCACTGGAATCCCACCGGCCCGGATTGGCGTCTTTGTAGCGCGACCGCTTTTGCAGGAACAGATCGCCCTTGGTATTGAAGACGAGAATGTGGACGGCCCGGTGCTTTAATTTCTGGGTGTGGACTTTGCTGCGGGTTTCCTGCCCGATCACGCGGTTTTCCTCATCGACGACATCGAAAATTTCCCCATGCACATCCTGTGCTTTTGCGTGAAAGGCTTCCGGGTCCTGGATGGCTTCCACAAACCGGGTGAGCTCAATCCATTGGCGAAGCGAGAGGGCTTCGCCACGCACGGTCTCTTCCACCCCGATGGCGGCGCAGAGTGCGGGCCAGTCGAGATGATGGCTTGCCAACATGTTGCGCAGCATTTTGCGGCGTTGCGAAAATCCTTCTTTGACGAGCCGGTTGAAAAGGCGTCCGTCGCAATCCGGGAGTTCGCTCGCGTCGCGTGGGGTGAGGACGATGACGCCGCTCTCGACATTGGGCGCGGGCAGGAAAACGCTTCCCGGCAGGGTGCGCACGTACCGCACACGCCAGCGCCGCCCGACGATGAGGGTAATGGCCCCGTAGGCTTTCGTGGAAGGCTCGGCGGAGAGCCGCTCGGCCATCTCTTTTTGCAGGGTGAACACGAGGCGGCCCACGGGCGACGGGTCTGCCGTGAACGCAAAGAGCACCTGGCTGGAAACGTAGTAGGGGAGGTTGCCCAGGACTTTGGTTGGCCCGTACGGGAACAGTTTTCTCAGATCGAAATCGAGCGCATCCATGTGGAGCACTTCGACGTTGGATTTTTCCTGAAAACGGCTCGTGAGGAACTCGGCCAAGCGCCCGTCCTTTTCGATGAGGGTAGCGGAGCGGCACTGTTCCAGCGCAAACTCGGTGAGCGCTCCCAGGCCGGGGCCGACTTCAACGAGGTGATCCTCGGGCCGGAGGTCAAGTTGGTTCACGATCCAAGCCGCGACGGTTTCGTCATGAAGAAAATTTTGCCCAAGGCTCTTGGTGGGCCGGGTCTGGAGCGTCGCAAGGGTGGTCTGGAGCGTTTCGCGGTTCATGGGATACACTGCACGCTAAAGGGACGCCCTTGAGGAAGCAAGTTCCGGTGGAAAACTCCTCAATGTTTATGCGCCAGGATCACTTCCGCCTTGGCGTTTTCCACCGCCTCGGGGGATGAGTTGCACAGGAGCATGCCCATGAGCTTCGGGCCTTGGAAATAGCGGGCCGTGAAGGGGGGCTTGTCCCGATCGCCTTGGATTTCATACCGGACCGGCGCCTGGCTGAAGTCCCCGACGAAATCGAACCGCAGATTGAACACGGTGCAGCTATTGTGCGGGAGGGCTTTGAAACGCTGCCGCTTTTTGCCGGTCAGGTTCGCTCCGGCAACGCGGGCTTGTTCGAGGGTGATCTCGCAATGTTCGCTGCGGCGCACGCCGCCGAAAATGGCGTCGGGATAGAGCGCGATGTCGCCCACGGCGAAAATCCCTTTTTCATCGGTCTCCAAGTAGTCGTTGACCGGGGTTCCGTTGGGACTGCCGAGCGGGGTATTGGCCACGAGCCCGAGGTTGGGTTCGACCCCGCCCGCGACGATCGCCAGCTCTGCCGCGATCCGGTCCCCGCTTTTGGTTTGAATATTGCGCAGAACGGTTTTACCTTCAAAACCATTGAGCGTTGCGTGGAGCAGCGGCACCCCTTTTGCGGCAAAAAACTCGGTGAGCCAACGGGCGGTTTCGGGATCGAGCCATTGTTGCCAGAGCGCGGGTTGGCTGCAAAGGAGCGTCACTTTAAGCCCCAGCGTGCGCAAGGCGGCGGCGGCTTCGGCAGCAATAAAACCGCCTCCAATAATAAAGATGTTTTTTTCTCCCACGATCATTTCCTTGAGCGCCAGGAGATCGCGCAAGCTGCGCAAATAAAGGATTTTGCCCAAATTCGCCCCCGCCACTTGGGGCCGCCGGACGCGGCTGCCCATGGCGAGGCAGCATTTGCGAAACTCGATGACCTGCCCGGTATTGAGAACGGCGATTCTGCGCCCGATATTGAATTGGGTGACGAGGGTTTCCAGGCGCAATTCGATCTTGTTTTTCACATACCACTCCGGTGGGTGGCAGTAGATATTACTGAGGGCCTTGGGATCGCCTTTCGCCAGAACGCTCGAAAACAGGCGGGAGCGGTGGTAGGGGAGTGCCGACTCATAGCCGACAAGGGTAACGGACCCCTTGGGATCGTATTCCCTCAGGGATTCGCAGACCGTCGCGCCTCCAATCCCTGCGCCGACGATAAGGTAATCGCGCTGGATCATAATCAGGTGATTGAGGAGGAGTATGCCCTAAAAAGGTTCTGGACGAAAGGGGATTCTTGGAATGGAGATTGGGACAGGAGGTAAAAATGAAGAATGGTTGGCTCTTGATCAAAGATTGGGGACATGAGGCGGGGTAAACCGCCACCATGTCCCCTGTGTATAACCGAATCGACATTAAAGGATATCGGGTGCTCGAATGCGAGCGCCAAGATCAACTCTACATCCACCTGGCTCCCTC
>JAPLTE010000082.1 GCA_026398235.1 Verrucomicrobiota bacterium | reverse complement strand
GCCGGTGAGCGTATTAAACAGGGTGGCGACTTCCTCGGTGAGAGTGGGGTTGGTGGTGAGCAGGCCGAGATCGGTGTAGATGCGGGCGGTGCTTGGGTGGTAGTTGCCGGTGCTGAGATGGACGTATTGCCGGATGCGATCCTCGTCCCGCCGCACGATCAGAAACATTTTGCAATGGGTCTTGAGCCCCACCACCCCGTAAACGACGTGGACGCCCGCGTCTTCCAGCTTGCGCGCCCATTGAATATTGTTGGCTTCGTCAAAGCGCGCTTTCAATTCGACGATGGCGGTGACTTGCTTGCCGTTTGCGGCGGCTTCGGCGAGCGCGGCAACAATCGGCGAGTCGCCGCTGGTGCGGTAGAGCGTCATCTTGATGGCGAGCACCTGGGGATCGACCGCCGCCCGTTCGATCAGCCCCACAAGGTCTTCGAATGGCTCGTAGGGATGATGCAGAAGAATGTCGCTGTGGCGCAGGCGCTCCCAAACATCCCCGCCGGGAGGCAGCGAAGGGTCGTGAGCCGGGAAAAACGGGCGGTCCTTGAGCTTGGCAAACGCTTCGTTGCTCAGGAGCCGCGAAACATTGGTCATCGAGATCGGGCCATCGAGCAGGTAGAGATCGGCGTCGGTCAGGTTGAAGCGCTCCATTAAAAGGAGTTGAAAATCGCGCGGGCAATCCCCCTTGACCTCCAATCGCACTGCGTTGCCTTTATTGCGGCGACGCAACTCCTGCTCGATCGTGCGCAGCAGGTTGTCGGCTTCTTCATCGTCGATGTAGAGGTCGCCGTTGCGGGTGATGCGGAACCCGTGAACCCCTTCGAGTTTCAGGCCCGGGAAGAGATCGGCGATATGCTCTCTGACAAGATCGCCCAGGAAAATGTAATTCCACGGGGCGGCATCGCTTTTGCGGGGCAGGGCAATGACTCTGGGGGCGACGCGCGGCACCTGCACAATGGCGTACAGCGGTTCCTCTTCGTCGGGCCGCCGTGCGCGGACCATCAGGTTGTGGCTCTTGTTGAGGACCTGTGGAAACGGATGGCTGGCATCGACTGCCAGCGGGGTGAGCACGGGGAACACTTCATTGCGAAAATAGTCATGCGCCCATTGGGCTTGCTCCGCCGAGAGATCGGTGACGCGGTGAAAATGGATGCCGTTTTGTGCCAGCAGCGGAACAATTTGCTGATTCCAGAGATCATATTGGGTCGCCACCAGCTCGTGGACGGTTTTGGTGATGGCCTGGAAAACTTCTGTGGGCGAGAGGTCGTCGGGGCCGACATCCGTGCTGCCGCTGTCGATCTGCTGTTTGATGCCGGCGACGCGGATCTCGAAAAACTCGTCAAGATTGGTGGAAAAAATGTTCAGGAACTTGACGCGTTCCATCAGCGGCTGCGTCACATCCTGCGCCTCTTCGAGTACGCGCCGGTTGAACTCCAGCCAACTGAGTTCGCGATTAATGAAATTTTCAGGAGCGGAAAGGTTCGGCTGCATCTGGCTTTCACTCTACGCTAACCGCCCAGGCACGGCAATGGTTTAGGGAATAGAAAAGCTTCTCTCGGAGCGCAATTTCCTCTAGTCTCAACCCATGAAGCTCTCCTTCTTTGTTTCGTGCCTTCTGGCGCTGGTTCTGGCCGCAGCGCCGGTTTTTGCGCAGCCGGAAACTTCCACTCCGGCACCACAGGGAATGCTGGTTGTTCCCAGCGATCCTGCCAAGCAGGTGGGGGATTTTTTTCGGATCTTGATCGAGGGGCGGGTGGATGCGGCTTACGATCAACTTCTGAAAGGTACGAAAATTTTTGAAATGCCCAAGGACGTGGCGACGCTCAAAGCAAAAACGCGCGAGGCACTCCGGGTTTTTGGGGACATTGGCGGATATGAATTGGTGGATACGAAGGAGGTCGGCCATCACTTGATCCGGGTCACTTGCCTTTCCCTTTCGAAGAACCTTCCCATCCGCTGGAGGTTCTATTTTTACAAAGTATCCGAGAGTTGGAAACTGATCGATATCCGCATTGACGACCGGTTGCTCGATCTGTTTGAAGAGCCTGCTCCTGCTGCCGCACCGGTAAAATAACCTACATTGGTTGATACCGCTCCCACTCCCGCGCTCTGCGCGCTTGCTCCGTTTTTCCGGTGACCCGGACCCTGCGTCTCTTGCGAAACCGCCGTTTGCCCCTGTGGCGTAACCAGAGGCGGTTTACCGCAAAGTAAAGATCCTTGGTGCGGATACCCAGCGAGGAGGTGTCCAAGTGGAACGTTTGGATATGAAAAGCCAGCTTGATCTGCGCCCGGAGCCGTTTGAAAAATGGCATCGAGGAGAGATAAAATTCCGGGTTGTGGAGTATGATATCCACAGTTTTCCGGCTGCTCTTGCGCTGAATTTCGCGAATGTCCGACCACGCGATGGGGTGGGTGCCCCAGCGGCGGTCCAAAAGTCCGTGCCGGTTTACGACCACGGTCGGATGATCTGGATAGTCCGGATGGAACAGCTCCAAGGATTCTTCTAGAAACGGCTCGGCTGGGCCCGTTTCTTCCTGCGCCTCGGCTGCCGGAACTTCGGGGTCAGTCGGCAGTTGCGGCTCCAGAGCGGGGGAGGGCAGGGGTTCGATTTCCGGGACGGCAAGCGGGGCAGGCGCTTCGTCGATGCACCATGCGGCGTACGCCAACGCCTCTTGCAAATCCTCGGGGGTCAGCGCCGGGAACATCCGGATCACCTCTTCGTGGGAGCGTCCCGCTGCCAGTAATGCCACTACGGCTGAGGCGGTTACGTGGGTATCGCGCAGGCACGCCCGGCCGCTCATTCGAGCGGGCTCTCGTGTGATGCGCGGAAAGGAGGTCATGGCGATCGGGAATCAGCAATGAACGTAATTTCCCTGGACCCTACAGTAAAGCGCTGAGATCGCAGAGGGATGCATTCACTCATCATGATATGTTAATTTGTTATTGATTCCGCCGCGGGTTTGTCCTACCATTGCGCGGTGACTCTCTCTACTCATCCTTTTGCTCGATTGCTCACCGAACGGATCGCCATTCTCGATGGGGCCATGGGAACCATGGTGCAGCAATACCGCCTGGGGGAGCGCGATTACCGGGGGGAGCGTTTTGCGGAGCATCCCCACCTGTTGAAGGGGGCCAACGACCTCTTGAGTCTCACGCGTCCGGGGGTGGTGGAGGAGATCCATGCCCAATACCTCGCCGCCGGAGCCGATCTGATCGAGACAAACACCTTTAACGCGCAGTCGATTTCCCTCGCCGACTACGGGCTGGAATCGATCACGCGCGAACTCAATCTCGCCGCCGTGGCGTGCGCGCGTCGGGCGGTGGAGCAGTCTGGGCGCACAGCGTTTGTGGCCGGGGCGATCGGGCCGATGAGCAAGACCCTTTCGCTTTCGCGCGATGTCCACGACCCGGCCCGGCGCGAGGTGACTTTCGACCAGGTCAAGGCGGCCTACCGCGAGCAGGTCGAGGCGTTGATCGAGGGCGGCGTGGATGTGCTGCTGCTGGAGACGGTGTTCGACACGCTCAATGCCAAGGCGGCCTTATGCGCTGTCATGGAAGCTTTCGAAGCCCTGGGCGTCGCGCATGGGGCGATCCCGATCATGGTCTCCGGGACGATTACCGATTTGAGCGGGCGCACGCTGACTGGCCAGACGGTGGAAGCGTTTGCGATTTCCGCCTCGCACGCGCCGCTCTTGAGCCTGGGGCTCAACTGCGCCCTGGGGCCCCAGGAGATGCGCCCTTATATTGAAGCCCTCTCGGTCTGTGCGCCGGTATACGTGAGTTGCTATCCCAACGCTGGATTGCCCGACCCGCTTTCGCCTACCGGATTTCCCGAGACGCCCGAGTCGTTGGCGGTGCAGATCGGCGACTGGGCTGCGCACGGTTGGCTCAACATCGTGGGCGGGTGCTGCGGCACGACCCCGGAGCACATTCGCAAAATCGCCGAGGCGGTGCGGGACTACCCGCCGCGTCGGCTGCCGGAGCGGCCGCGTGCCACGCGTCTGAGCGGGCTCGAGCCGCTAGTGATTACGCCTGAGAGCGGTTTTTTGATGGTGGGGGAGCGGACGAACATCACCGGATCGCCCAAGTTTTCCAAGCTGATCCTGGCCGGGGATTTCGAAGGGGCGCTCGCCGTCGCCCGCCAGCAGGTGGAGGGGGGAGCGAATCTCCTGGATGTGAACATGGACGAGGGGATGATCGACTCGGAAGCCGCGATGACCCATTTTCTGAACCTGATCGCCAGCGAGCCGGATATATCGCGCATCCCGATCATGATCGACAGCTCCAAATGGAGCGTGCTGGAGGCAGGTCTCAAATGCGTTCAGGGCAAGTGCGTCGTCAACTCGATTTCGCTCAAGGCAGGCGAGGAGGAGTTCAAGCGCCAGGCCCGCATCCTGCGGCGGTATGGGGCGGCCGCTGTGGTCATGGCATTTGACGAAGCGGGTCAGGCTGACACTACCGGGCGCAGGCAGGAGATTTGCGCCCGCGCTTACCGCATCTTAACCGAAGAGGTCGGGTTCCCCCCCGAAGACATCATTTTCGATCCCAACGTGCTTACTGTGGGGACGGGGATCGAGGAGCACAATCGGTACGCGGTGTCGTTCTTTGAGGCCACCCGCTGGATTAAAGAAAACCTGCCGCATGCAAAGGTCAGTGGCGGGATTTCCAATGTCTCCTTTTCCTTCCGGGGCAACAACCCGGTGCGCGAGGCAATGCACGCGGCGTTTCTTTATCATGCGATCCGGGCCGGGCTCGATATGGGGATCGTCAACGCGGGGATGCTTGCGGTTTACGAGGAGATTCCCAAGGATTTGCTCGAACGGGTGGAAGACGTGCTGCTCGACCGGCGGCCTGATTCCACCGAACGCCTGGTGGAGTTTGCGGAGACGGTAAAATCCGCAGGTAAACTCGCCGTGAAAGATGAAGCCTGGCGCAATGCCCCGGTGGAGGAGCGACTCGCGCACGCCCTGGTCAAGGGAATCGTCGAGTTTATTGATGAAGACGCGGAGGAGGCGCGACTCAAGATCGGGCGGCCTCTGCACGTCATCGAAGGGCCGCTGATGGCCGGGATGGGGATCGTGGGTGATCTCTTTGGCGCGGGGAAAATGTTCCTGCCGCAAGTGGTGAAAAGCGCACGGGTGATGAAGAAAGCTGTGGCGTGGCTCGAGCCGTTTCTAGCGGCCGAAAAAGCGGCGGATTCCGAGGCGAAAGCCAATGGAAAAATTGTCATCGCCACCGTCAAGGGGGACGTGCACGACATCGGCAAAAACATCGTGAGCGTGGTGCTTCAGTGCAATAATTTTGAAGTGATCGACCTTGGGGTGATGTGCCCGGCGGAAAAAATCGTCGCGGCAGCGCGCGAGCACGGAGCGGATATGATCGGATTGAGCGGGCTGATCACGCCGTCACTGGACGAAATGACCCACGTGGCCCAGGAGATGCAGCGGCAGGGATTCACGCTTCCGCTGCTCATTGGGGGGGCGACAACCAGCCGCGCCCATACGGCGGTGAAAATCGCCCCGCATTATGACGGACCCGTCGTTCACGTGCTGGACGCCTCCCGGGCCGCCGGAGTCGTGAGCGCGCTCTTGAGCCCGGAGCAGCGCCCCGCGTTCGTGGATGCGCTTCGCGCCGAGGATGAGCGCCTGCAGGGGGCGCATGCGCATCGCGCCAGCGACAAAAAACTTCTTCCCTTGGAGGCTGCGCGCGCAAACTGCACGGCGCTGGATTGGTCCAGCTACGTGCCGCCCCAGCCGGAGTTTTTGGGTGTGAAAAAGGTGGAGCCGTCGTTGGAAGAGTTGATCCCATTCATCGATTGGTCGCCTTTCTTCCACACTTGGGAATTGCGGGGGCGTTATCCCGGCATTTTCGATGACCCGACAGTGGGTCCACAGGCGCGCGAACTGTTCGAGGACGCGCAAAAACTGCTTTCAGAGATTGTGGCCAAAGCGCAGTTTCAGGCGCGGGGGGTCTATGCCTTTTGGCCCGCGAATGCTGTCGGCGACGATGTGGAGCTTTATCCAGACGAATGCCGCACCGAACCGCTGGCAGTCTTCCGTTTTCTTCGCCAGCAAATGGCGAAACCCGAAGGGCAGAAGAATCATGCATTGAGCGACTTTGTAGCCCCAAAAACAAGCAGGGATTACTTGGGCGGCTTTGCCGTGTCCATCCACGGCGGCGACGAGCTGGCTAAAACGTTCGAAAAGGCCCGGGATGATTACAACGCCCTCATGGCCAAGGCTCTCGCCGACCGATTGGCCGAAGCCTTCGCCGAATACCTTCACCAGCAGGCGCGCATCGCGTGGGGCTTTGGGAGTGCCGAACAGCTCGGCACTGAAGATCTCTTGCGCGAGCGTTACCGGGGCATACGCCCCGCAGCCGGTTACCCTGCCTGCCCCGACCATACCGAAAAGCGGCTGCTCTTTCGGTTGGTGGATGCCGAGGGCAATGCCGGGATGCACCTCACGGAATCGTGTGCCATGTTCCCCGGTGCGGCCGTCAGTGGATTGTATTTCTCTCACCCGGAAGCGAAATATTTTGGCGTCGGCAAAATCGGTCCCGACCAGGCGGCAGATTACGCCGCTCGCAAAGGTGAAAGTGTGGCCTGGGTGGAAAAATGGCTTTCGCCCAATCTCGTTTAACGCAGCTTTTCGGGTTTACTTTGCGTGGAAATTTGGTCCATTGGAGCAGTCACCCTCCCCCTTATGAAAATGCGATTTGTTGCTTGTCTGCTTTTGGTTTGCGCTTTGTGCCATCCGGCTTGGGCGCAGGATGCCGCGCCGGTCGATCTGAAAGAATTGGTGGCGATCTTAAAGCAAATCAAAGAGAAGCGGTCTGCGGCCGAGAAGATGACCGCGGCTCGGGTGGCGCAGGATATTCGTGCCGCAGCGGCCAGCAACGCCACGGCCATCGCTTTTTACGAGCAGGCGGTCGCAGCCACGCAATACGACGGAAAAACGCATGAGCGCACCGAATTTCAGGACTGGAAGAGAGACGAGGCGGACAAACTTAAAAGTGATGCGATGCAGAACGCCGCGCGGCTGCACTTGAGTTATCTTTTGCTGACCCTCCAGAAGGCGGGCGGTGCGACCACCAAGCAATTGGAACCCGCCTTGCTCGCTCATATTGCGGCGGTGACTGCCGCGGGTGCGGGCGATGTGGCAATACAAGCCCGGCGGGACAGGGCCCAAACGCTGAGGGAAGCTCCCGGTTATAAACCGGTCAAAGGTGCCAAAAAGCCTTCCAAAGAACCGCTATTTTGGGAGCAGGAGTTGGTGAACAAGGGGGTGGACGGCGGTATTTTTGTGCAGTGGTACGGGGTTTCCAAAATGTTTGCGGATCTCAAGGAATGGGAATTATGCCCAGGGAATGTGGACGGGATGTACGAAAAAACATTGATCCCGTACTACCGATTGAACAAAGACCCGCGGGTGATTGCTTATTGGGACTCCAAAATCCAGCAGGAAGGGCAAAATGCAGCCAACACCAACCTCTCGTTCAAAATTGACCAATTTAATATGGTCCGGCGCCCTCAACTCCTTTGGAAACGCGCCCAGGATCTGCTCCTCATTGGACTGCGCAATCGCGCGTTAAACGAGATGATCGCGTTGATCAAGAATTACCCGGATCACCCAGATTTTCCCAACTGGATTTCGACGCTCGAGGGATTACTCGCACTTAATTCGAAAACGGGAGTTGCCGCGCCGGATGCCTCGCCCGCCCCAACCCCGGCTGAGAAATAGGAGAGACGGACAACCGTTGCCCCCGGGCGTGCCGAATCGTCTTGGGATGAAAATCTACAAAGACCGGGCGGAAGCCGGGCGTCTGCTGGCCCAGGCTTTGACTGAGCACGGGGTTGCGCAGTCGGGACCGGAACGCGGCGATCTTCTGGTCCTGGCCATCCCACGCGGCGGAGTGGTGGTGGGAGCGGAAGTGGCGCGGGCGTTGCAAGCGCCGCTGGATGTTTGGTTGGCGCGAAAAATCGGCGCTCCCGGCAATCCCGAGTTGGCCATCGGCTCGGTGGCCTCACATGGGGAATTGGTGATCGACCGCCGCGCGATTGCGGCGCTGGGAGTGGGGGCGGATTATCTTCAGGAAGCCGTGCGCCATGAACGGGAGGAACTCCGTCGGCGCATGTGGGCTTTTCGCGGGCACGCCGAACCGGTGCGCGTGGAGGGCCGCACGGTGGTGCTCGTTGACGATGGCGTGGCGACGGGGGCGACGGCGTTTTCGGCACTCGCTGCGCTGGAGAGGGGGGGAGCCGCGCAACGGATTTTCGCCGCGCCGGTGGCTCCTGTGGAGGTTGTGCCGGAACTGGAAGAGGCAGCCGATCTTGTGGTGCTGCTCAGCGCCGAGCCGGTTTTTCACGCGGTGGGGCAGTTTTACGAACATTTTGAACAGGTATCGGATCAAGAGGTGATCGCTCTGCTGGCGGAGTTTTCGCGTTAGAACAAACTTGCCACAGGCGCAACGGGTTGCACTATCTAGGGATTGTTATGAATCCCGCCAACCTGTTGATCCATCCCACCGCTATTGTTCATCCCGAGGCTCGTCTCGGTGCGGGCGTTCGCGTCGGTCCCTATGCCGTCATCGAGGGCCCGGCGCAAATCGGCGATGGCTGCGAAATCCAGTCGCATGCAGTGATCACCGGTTGGGTCCGCATGGGGGCTGGTAACACGATCGGCTATGGAGCGATCCTTGGGGCGGACCCGCAGGATTACGCCTTTGATTCCACAACGCAAAGCTGGGTCGTTCTCGGCGACAACAACCGCATTCGCGAGCACGCCACATTGCACCGGGGCACGGGAGCAGGGACGGAGACTCGCGTGGGCAACCACTGTTTTCTCATGACCGGCGTGCACGTGGGACACAATTCCGTGCTCGGGGATCGCGTGGTGATTGCCAACAACGTCTTATTGGGCGGCCATGTCCATATCGGCTCCAATGTATTCATTGGCGGCGGGGCGGTGTTTCATCAATTCGTGCAGGTGGGGCGCTCGGCGATCATTCAAGGAAACTCTTCTTTGAGCAAAAACGTGCCCCCCTTTCTGATCGGGGCAGAGATCAATTGCGTGGCCGGGATCAACGTGATCGGCTTGCGCCGCAGCGGGATGTCACCCGCGCAACGGCAGGAAATCAAAGAGGCTTTCAAATTGCTCTACAAGAGCGGCCTCAACACGAGCCAGGCGCTTGCCGCCGCGCGCGAACGGCAATGGGGGCCGGAAGGAACTGCGTTCTTTGCATTTGTGGAAGGATCAAAGAAACGCGGTATCTGCGATCTGCTCACGTCGCTGGGCAGCAGCGCACGAAGCGCAGGAGGGGAAGGGGAGTAGTCGCGAAACTTCTGGTTATTCCCATGCAAGACACCATCGCCGCGATTTCAACCCCGTTTGGAGAAGGGGCCATTGCCGTCATCCGTATGAGCGGCCCCCGGGCCATTGCGATTGCCGATGGGGTGTTCCGTTCCAAGCACCGTGTCTCCGAGTTGCCGGCCCGCATGCAGCAATTCGGAGTCATCGCCGATGAATCCGGGGTGCTCGACGAGGTTTTGCTTTCAGTATTCCGCGCGCCCGCCAGCTACACCGGCGAGGAGATGGTGGAGATCGCCTGTCATGGCGGCATCCTGGTGACGCGCCGTCTGCTCGGGCTCTTGCTGGGGCGCGGGGCGCGCCCGGCGGCTCCCGGCGAATTTACGCAACGGGCTTTTCTCAATGGCAAAATGGACCTCACGCAAGCCGAGGCGGTGATGGATCTCATCCGGGCGCAGACAGACCTGGGGCTGCGCGCCGCTACCGAGCAGCTCGAAGGCCGGTTGGGCGGGCGGGTTCGGGAGATTCGCGACGGGCTGCTGGATTTGCTCGCGCATGTCGAGGCGCATATTGATTTTCCCGAGGAAGACATCGATCCCGACACCGGCGCGGCGCTGCTGGCGCGATTGGAGAACGTGCGGGAACGGATCGGCTTACTGTTGCGCACGGCGGACCAAGGCAGGATCTTGCGCGAAGGGGTGCGCACGGTGATTTATGGCGCGCCAAATGTCGGCAAATCGAGTCTCCTCAATCGCCTGCTCGGCTACGAGCGAGCCATCGTGAGCGAAATCCCCGGGACCACGCGAGATACCATCGAGGAGGTCGTAAACCTCCGGGGGATTCCGGTGCGGTTGGTCGATACGGCGGGCGTGCGCGATTCGGAATGCGCGATTGAACGCGAAGGGATTGCACGCACGATGCAGCACCTGGAACGCGCCGATTTGGTTTTGCAGGTGGTGGATGCCAGCCAACCGCGCGCGGAGGAAATCGAGCCAAGTCGCCTGCTCGTCTTGAATAAGACCGATCTTGGTGAACACCCAAGCTGGTCGGGGATTGAAGGGGTGCGCATTTGCTGTTTGGAAGCCGCAGGCACGCTTGGGATCGAGCCGCTGGCAGATGCGATTTTCGAGCGTGCGATGGGACGCGGAATGAGCAGCGGGGATTTCGCCGTGGCGATCAACGCGCGGCATCAGGCCTGTTTAAAAGCGGCGGAAGAGCACGCGCAAGCGGCCCGGAACTCCTTTGTGGAGGGGCTTTCCCCCGAATTCATTGCCCTGGAATTGCGTAGCGCTCTCGATGCCGTGGGCGACGTGGTGGGCCGGGTGGAAACCGAAGACCTGATCGGGAAGATCTTTTCTACGTTCTGCTTGGGAAAATAGGTTCGCCCTGCTCCAAAACGGCAGCTTGATTAGCTTAGTGGCACTTTTCCGCTGGCTGCGCCTTGGGCGGGGCGACGAAGTGGTTCAGTTCGCGGACAAATCGCGTGTTCTGTTCCATCGTGCCGACAGTGACGCGAATCCATTGCGGCAGCCCGTACGCCGCCATATCCCGGATGATGACTCCGCGCTGCTGTAGCGCCTGGAATAGCGCCTTGCCGTCGCCGACTTTCACCAGCACAAAATTTCCGTGGCTGGGCACATATTTAAGGCCCAGCGAGGCGAAGCAGCGCTGTAGGTAGTCTCGCCCCTCGGTGTTGAGTTCGCGGGTGGCCCGCTGGTGCTCCTCGTCCAGCAATCCCGCCAGCGCTCCCGCTTGTGCGATGCCGCTGGTGTTGAAAGGCGCCCGGGTTTTCTGGAGCACTTCCACCAACCCGGTGCTCGCCAAACCGTAACCGATCCGCAAGTTGGCGAGCCCCTGGATTTTCGAGAATGTGCGGGTGACAAGGACGTTGGGGCGGCCTGCCCGGACAAATTGGAGCGTATCGGACGGCTCGTCCAGGAACTCCTGGTAGGCTTCATCAAATACGATCACGACATTTTCGGGAACGCGCGCGACAAACCGATCGATCGCGGCCTGGGAGACCAGCGTGCCGGTTGGGTTATTGGGATTGGCAACAAATACAGCCTTGGTGCGCGGCGTAATGGCGGCAGCCATGGCGTCGAGGTCGTGCGCGAAATGCGGGTCTTCCACTTCGAGCGTGGTCGCGCCGAAAAGCTGCGCCATGATCTTGTAGATGACGAAAGCGTGCCGCGAGACGACGATTTCATCCCCGGGCTTGAGAAATGCGTGTCCCACAAATTCAATAATCTCGCTCGAACCGTTGCCGAGGACGACGTTGGTGCGCTGGAGGTCGAATTTTTCTGCAATCGCCTCGCGCAAATAGTAGCCGCCGCCATCGGGGTAGATGTGGGCTTTTTCCAATGCCTCATGCATGGCTTCCAGCGCCTTGGGTGAAGGTCCAAGCGGGTTTTCGTTGGAGGCGAGCTTGATGATTTCCGACGGGTCCAGCCCGAGTTCGCGCGCGACATCCTCGACCGGCTTGCCCGGTTCGTACGCCACGAGATCGTGCAATTGGGGATTGGCACAGTTCCAGATCGACATAGGTCGTAGATTCTAGTGATCCTGCCAAACACTGCAAGGCGGATTCACCCCTCCTTGGATTCGGGGTTTTGTTGAAAGACCCTTGCTGGACTTTTCGGCGTTTGCTGGGTACGTCAATGGCATGCACTTTTCGATGCGCTTATTCCGGCCCGTCCACGCAGTCCTATTGCTCTGTTTGCTGGTGTTCCTCTGGAACAGCAACAAACTGGCTGCCATCGCACGCGAGAGCGCGCCGGCAGTTGCGGAATTGAGGGTGGCCAATCCGGACAGCGGCAATAGGAGAAACGGGATGGATTTTTTCCTCCGCGAATACATGAGTGCGCCTTTCGGCAAGGCGATCGGGATGTCCGAGCGCCAATTGCAATTGTGCCATCATCTCTTTACCCTGGTTCCAGAGTATCAATCGGCCTTGCTGTGGCGCAACCGGGCGCTCCTCATCGGTTTGGGCATTCTGCTTTTCCTGGGCTTTAAGCGGTACAACTCGCCGGGAGCGCACGGCTTGAGTTTTTACGATTTGCGCAATTCAGCTCAGCGCTATCTCCGCCAGTTCGCCACCGCGGCAACCCCGTGGGTATCCAAAATGCAACAGCGCTATGAGCAGAAGCGCGCGGGAGCCGCTCCGTTCGCCGTTCATAACATCGTGGCATGCCCCAAGTGTGGGCAGCAATTGCGCCTTCCTGCAGGGAAGGGCCGCATCCGGGTCACCTGCTCAGCATGCGGCACGCAGTTCGAAAACGTGACGTGATACCTCCTGAGCTATTTTAGGACGCCTTTTGCTTTGATCGTGTTCGGAGCACTTTGGCTGGATTGCCGCCAACAATGCTCTCTTGCGCGACGTCTTTGGTCACGAGGGAGCATGCTCCCACAACGGCGCGGTCTCCCACGCGAATCCCCGGCATGAGGAACGCGCGAGCGCCGATGAATACATCGTTGCCGATGGTGATCTTCGCCACTTGCAACGGCAGTTTGGGATCGTTCAGATCATGCGTGCCCGTGCAAAGGTAGGCTTCCTGGGCAATGACCGATCGGGCGCCGATCTCAATCTCCCCGAGCGTGTAAGCGTTGGCGCGGTCCCCCAGACAGGCGCGGTCATGCAGGGTGAGGTTCCAGGGAATTTGGATGCGCGCACGCTGATGAACAAAAGGCAGGCCATGGATTTTTCCCCCGAAACATTTCAGCCAAAAAAGCCGCCAACGATTCAATGGCTTCGGGGTCCAGCCGCAAAAAACAGCCCAGCAGCAATCCCACAACAACATGCCCAAGCGCCCCTTGAGCGACCAGGGGGAATCGTAGGCACCGGCTTTATTAAAAGTTTTCACGACGGGTGGGCCAAGGCTTGGAACAATGCAATATAATGCGAAGCCTGCCGCGCAAGGTCAAAATGAACTTCAGCAAATTGCCGGCACGATTGCCGCAGGGAATTGCCGCCTTGCGTGGTATCGAGGGCTTGGTCCAGAGCCGCCGCGAAGCTCTCTGCCTCAAACCGGTCTGCAAGCCATCCGGTCTGCCCTGTCTTGACCATCTCCGGCACGCCGCCGGTGGCATATGCGACGACGGGAGTGCCGCACGCCAAAGCCTCCGCCACAGTATTGGGGAGGTTGTCCACAGGGGCCATATGCAGCAGCAAGTCGGCTGCGGAGTAGAGGATGGCTTTCATCCGGTCACTGGAAATGTAGCCGAAATGCGTGTGCTGGATATTGGGAAGGCTGATTTCGGGCGGGGAATGGCCCAGAGTGGCGATTTGCAGTGGGCGCGATTTTGCGGCTGCGAGCACTTTTTCGAGAAGGCCGCCTCCTTTGCGGCGTTCCTTGAGATAATCAGCCACAATAAGGATCGTGGGAATATGGGGAAGAAGCCCAAGGGCAGTGCGGGCGGCCACCGGATCGACAGGATGGTAGAGGGCGAGATCAAGACCGTTGGAAATGACTTCGACTCTGTTCTGGTGCCAGATTCCACGACGTGCCTGAGAGGCCATCCAGTGTGAAGGGCAAACGGCGGTGATATTGGGGTGGCTTTCCAAAACCCGTTTTTTTGCGGTCCAGGCAGCGGCGATGCGCCCCGGCTCAAGCGCGGGATACTCGCGCGGAGTGGGGCAGGCGGCATCGCATCCCGAGATGAATTTCTCGCAATCGTAAGGATAGCAACAGCGCCCCGTCATACTCCAGGTGTCGTGAAGCGTCCAGGCGACCGAGGCGTGCCGGGCACATTCTTCGACCAAACCAATATTCCACTTTGCCTTGTGCAGGTTGTGAATATGGATGATGTCCGGCTTTAGGTCCTGGATCCGCAAGCGTAATTGCCTGCGGCTTCCGCAGTTGGTGAGGGTTTCGGCAACGCGCTCGCAATGGAAGGAGGCGGCGAGGGTTGCTATTCCTTCGAGCCGTTTTCCGGGCGAGAGCAGGAATTTTTCCTGCGTGGGCGAGCCGCCATCCATGGTGCCAACCGCGCGTATACAATCGGCTCCAAGGTCGATGAAACCTTGCGTCAGGCGCTGGCATGCAATGGCCGCGCCACCTGTGGTTTCAAGGTCGGAAACAATCAGAATTCTCATCGAAGTTTTGCCGCAAATTCAGGCATTATATTGTTTTGCTTGGGCTTGCAAGCGTGGGCCTCTTCCAGAACTGCTTTCCCATTGCAATGCTCGGCAGTTCCACCAACCGGTGGAAAAGCCAGGCCATCATCAAAATCACTCCGCCAAAGCAAAGGATATACAGCGCAAAGAGCGGCGGCTGGATACTGAACTCCCCCGAGGCGAGCGTGAATTTTTTGATGAACGCAGTCAAAAACGGTTCGTGGACGAGATACAGGCTGTAGCTGATGATTCCAAGCCATTGGAAAAAGCGGTATAAAGGCGAGCGCTGCTCCGGTTGGAAAACGGGACGGGAGAGCAGATGGGAAATCCATTTTGCGGTCGCCAGCGCTGCGAAAAGAAAAACAAAAAGGGTGCTGGGCCTGAAAAAATAGGCGATGCAGGTGACCGTTGGCCACAGCCACAAAGGGGAGGAGGCGAGAAAGAGTGGTCGGCCTTTGAGGTAATCGTCAGCGAGTTTTGCGCCGACTGACCAGCTAAACCAATAAAAGAAGGGGGAACAACTCAACCAATCGGGGATCGGGACCGCGCATCCGGCGCGCAGGCTCACCTCCAGGAGTCCTGTAAACCAGAGGGCTTTTCCCCACCCGAATCGCCGGACGATCAAGAGAAGCAGGGGGTAGATCAGGTACAGTTGCGCTTCCACCACAACACTCCAAAACGAACCGTTGATCCCATAGAATAGCTCTTTGCTGGTGTTGTTGATTAAGAAGATGTGGCTGCCGAGCTGGACAAAATCCTGGAAGGAATCAAAGCGCAGTTTGGTTGGGGCAAAAAGGAGGGCGAAAAAGCAGAGCGCCAAAACGTAGGGCGGGTAGATGCGGAAGAAGCGCCGCACGAAAAAGGCCTTGAGTCCCGGTTGCTGTGCCTTTTCGTGGCTCAGGTGGATGCAAAAGCCGCTCACGACAAAGAAGATCGCCACCCCGAGCCAACCGGCGGTGAATGGCAGAAGAAAAATAGAGATGGGGATCGTGCTGAAATCCCTGATCCAGCCGTTCCAGGAGAGAAGCAGATCCATGCCGTGGCTGGCGACCAGGAGATGATACATCACCACCAAAAAAATGGCGATTCCCCGGATGTGATCCAGAAACAGAATATGCTCCCCGGATCGCGCGGAGGTGTTGGCTGCCTCTGTTTTTTGGGAAATCATGAAAAAGGAAACGCCTTGCGGAGGAGCTTCTTGAACCGCCCCCCCACAATCCGGGCGTGGTTCCAAATGTTTTGAGGGAAGGCGGCGCGCAGCAGGAAGACCGTGCGGAAGGTGTGCCGATCTGCTGCCGTATTGCGGACGACTTTTCGTGCAAAGGAGAGATGGCGGATGGATTGGGCGGGAACCTGGCGCGCAGAGGCATCCTGCGTGTGGGTTGCATCAGCTCCAAATCCGATGTTCTCCACGAGATTCACAGACGGATAGGCTGCAAGGCCCCCATGGGCCCAACAAGTGAGCATCCAGGAGTAATCCCAAGTATTGGGGCGGGATTCAGGCGAGGTAAGGGAGTCAAAGATAGGCGACCAATAGGCGCGCTCTTCGGGGGAGTCGAAAAGGGTTTCGATTTGGGCGCGCTGCACCGGGTTTTTCCAGCAAGCCCCCTCCTTGTCACTGAGTTGCCAGGCCCGCCGCCAGGTGGCCCAGCCCCAGATATGGTTGTATTTGCTGAAGAAATAGCTCCGGACGGTTCGCCTTCTCCAGCCTTGAAAATTATTCGCCCCGATGTGCATCACCCTGGGCTCGTTGCGATAGCGTTCCAGCAATGCTTCGCAGTAGGGAAAAAAGCTCAGGGAGGGCAGGCAGTCGTCTTCGAGGATGATGGCTTCTTCCACGAGGGAGAAAGCCCAGTCCAGGCCGGAGTTGACGCGCTCCCGGCAGCCCATGTTTTTTTCGGCATAGTTGGTGAGCAGTTCACACGGCCAGTCCACGCTTTTTTCTATTATGTTGCGCACCTCTGCCACCCGCTGGGCATCGGTCGGGACATGCGGCCTCGGCCCGTCGCATACCACCAGGAGTTGCTGCGGCCGCGCCTGTCGGATACGCTCGAACACACGGCGCACGGGCTCCGGGCGGTTGAATACCAGAAAGACGACAGGTGTTTTCATGAGGTTCAATTTTTCACCCGGCACAAAGACCCTTTGGGCCATTTGAGCAGTCCGCGATTCTCCAACCGCCAGAGCGCGTACAGCAATCTTTTATAGAACTTGTTTATTTGTGCGTGATGGATGGCGAGGTATTTGAGCCCGCCCTGCATGTGCAGATTATAAAAGAAGACTTTCTCTCCCGTTTTTTCGCGTATGCCGTAGGGCATTCCGTTTTCGTAGGCGATTTTTTTGAGCCCATTCTCGCCGACACAGCCTTCGAGGTCATTGAGGGCGCCGTCAATGCAGGGATTACCTTCGTTCACCCGCTGGTAATGGAATTGGCCCGAGTCGCGCAAAAACCCCATGAAATCCATTTCACAAACCCCAAACTGCGGGTCGATGGTTTTTTTTCGCTCCCACAATTGCTGGAGGCGCTCCCGGCCTTCATCCGTGCTGTAAGTGGAAATCAGATCTGAGCAGATAAATTCGCATACCTTTGGGTTCAGAAACAAAAATCCCGCCGAGACAGTCTCGTGATTGTCTATGGGAAAGCTGGTCCCGGTAAAATCGCAGGTATAGACGGAATTTAATTCTTGGACCGATTTGTAAAGGAGTACATCGGAGTCGACATAGAGGAGCCGGTCCAGCGAAAACATTGCGAAGAGCGCGCGCAGGGCAAAGAATTTTTCAAAAATAACCGAGGCGTAGCTCTCGGAGTAGCTGCTGTAATTGACGAACACCGAACGGAATTCGAGCGCCCCGTATTTTTCGGCGTGCGCAAACGGGAAATGTTGGACTCCGGGGAGCACCGCCCAAGGCCCGATCCTGTCGCTAATGACAAAGATGCGTTTGCTGCCTGCCGCTTTTGCTTGCGCAATGCAGGCGGTCACAATCGCCTGCGAAGGGCCGTTGTGAAAGAAGACCAGGGGAATGTCGGCACTCTTTTTCATAAATTGGCAGGGGTCAACTGATGGGAGTTGTTGCATGCTCCACGGGCATGTTCTTGGGGAAGATTTTCTTTAGGACCCATTTTCCGAGTTCAATGCTGGGCACTTCCAGGCAACGATAAAAAAGGGCTGAAAAAACCAAAATGGCGACGCAAAAACCGAGTAAGCAGCAAAGGAGCGAAATATAAGACCAATGGTGAGGGGCGGTGAATTCCTGCACATAATGGGCAAAGGCGTTAAGGAGCGGCTGGTTCAATAAATAGACGCTGTAGCTGATGACGCTGGGTGGGCGCGACAACATATAGGAAATAAATTTTGTGGTGGCCAGCGCGGCACAAAGAAAAGTGAATTCCCCAAAGGGCCTCAGAAAATTCGTAAACAACGTCAGTGCGGGCCATATCCAAAACGGGCAGCGAGTCAGGAAAAGCGGGCGGCCATGCAGGTAATCATCGGCCAGCTTTGCTCCCACGGCCCAACTCAACCAATAATAAAGCGGAGAGCTGTGCAGGAGATTGGGGATGCAACAGAAATACACAGCCGTGCGAAGGGCAACTTCAATCAACCCCGGAATCAGCAAGGCTATTGTCCAGCCGTACCGCCGCACGAGCAGCAGGAGAAGGGGATAGATGAGATAAAGCTGCGCCTCGATGACAATGCTCCAGAACGAGGGATTAATGCCGTAGAACAGGCGCACATCGATATGGTGAACCATGAAGAAATGGCTCCAAAACTGGGCAACATCCGGCTGCGAAGCCATGTTCAATTTCGTGTCTGGAAAAAGGAAGGCAAAGAAACAAACGGCAGCCAAAAAGGGAGGATAGATCCGAAAAAAGCGCCGTACAAAAAAAGTTTTAAAATCCTTCCTGCTGGATTTTGCAAAGCTCAAGTGGATGCAGAATCCGCTCAGAGCAAAGAACACCGCCACCCCAAGCCAGCCAAGCGTCATGGGCAGGAAGGGGAGGAAATTCGGAGGCGCGTCGTGGAAATCGCGGAAGGAACGCCTCCAATGCAGTTGGCCCATGCCGCCACAGCCGGCGCTGAGAGCATGGTAGGTCATCACAAGGAGGATCGCGACGCCCCGAACGGCGTCCAAAAAGGCAATATGATTCGGCGCGGGCGGGGCAGGGGTCGCCAACTCGGTTTCAGGGCGCATCATAGGCTCAATTTGGATGGGGTCATCCATGCGTCAGGAAGGTTTGTGCCGATGCAGTAAAGTGTGCAGGACATAGTTCAAACATTTGCGCGCATGGGGAGCGAAACCGCTTCGGAGGCAGGCAAGGGAGGCGTGGCGCAGAGCGGTGGCGGGGTGCCCTCCTTCGATGGCCCAAAGAGCCCACATTCCATTTTGAGCTCCTGGAGCGGCGACTTGGGGCAGCGCGAGCGGGGACTCCAGCGCGGGGAGGTTCCATCGTTGCCGGTGCTCGGCCAGGCATTGCAGCATAAGCCCCCGCTGAAGGTGATGTTTCTTTGAATTCGTGCTCGCCTGGTGTTGCCGATAAATGAGGAGAGGCTCGGGGACATTGCCTAGCTCTCCTTCATCAAGGAGCCGAAAAAACAGATCGAAGTCTTCGACGAGGTTGTATTGGGGCCGATACCCACCCATGCGCTCCAGAACGTCCCGCCGCGCCATGAGGGTGGGATGAATCAGGCCGATGTCTTTGATCTCGATAATATTGTGGCGAAGGGTTTGCGGATCGGTGCATGCCTTGTAATCCTTCAGCGGGTGTCCGGAGGGATCCGCCATGACGACGCTGCTGCCGATGGCGACCATTTCGGGGTGGGCTTCCATATACCGAAATTGGATCGCCAACCGGTCCGGCAAAGCGATGTCGTCCGCATCCATCCGGGCGATATATTTCCCTTTGGCGACCGCAAGGCCATCGTTGAGCGCCCCCACAATTCCGGTGTTGGGTCGGCTCACAATCCGGAGGCGGGCATCCTCTTTTGCAAACCGTTGAAGGATGGGCAGCGAGTGGTCGCTCGAGCCATCGTTTACGATGATAAACTCAAAGTCGCGGAAGGTCTGGGCCCGGATGCTTTCCACCGCCTGGGCCAGATATTTCGCCCCGTTGAAAACGGGCATGAGGATGCTGATAGGCGGGAGGTCGCTCATGGTTTCGGGTGCTTTTGAATCAGCGCCCGAAACGCGCCGTAACAGGCTTCAGCGGAGAAATGTTCCCGGACGGTTAAAGCGGCCCGGTCTTCAAGGTTGCGGCGTGCGGATGGGTCAGCCAGCAAATGCAGGACTTGCGCAGCGAAGGCATCCGCTGTCCCCGCGATGGCGACACACGAGTCGAGGGCGGGAACTCCTTCGGCTCCTATCGGAGTGGAGACGCACGCTTTGCCGCGTGCAACCCCTTCCATCAGCTTGATTTTTACGCCACTGCCGCGAAGCAGCGGAACAATCACGACAGAGGCTTCTTGATAGACTGCATCCAGGGAATCGACAAATCCCAGGAACTCCACGCCGGGTTTGCGGAGGGTGAGGGCTTTGCAAATGGTGCCGCAAATATGTAAATGCGCGGCGGGATTGGCGGCACGCACAATGGGCCAGGCTTCTTCCAAAAACCAGAGCAGACCCTCGCGGTTGGCCAGATTGTCGGCGGCTACAAAAAGGCACCGATTGGGAAGGGGAACCCGGCTGGAAAGGCACGGTTCCAGGGCGGGATAGGCCACGACCACCTCTTTGTCGGGCAGCAATTTTTGAAACGTCTCGGCATCATCTCCCCGAATGGCCACCAGTGCGTCGGAGAGACGGAGGTAATCCGTTTCCAGCTCCTTGCTCATGTAGTCGCCTTCACTCCAGCGTATTTTGCCGTCCACGAGCGTGCTGTAGATGTGGCGCAAGTCGTAGGTGATGGCAATTTTCAGGAACCGGTCGGGATCGCGCAGCGAGGAGATGATGGGGGTCATCCAGCAGTAGTTGAACGCCAGCGCGTCCGGCTGGATTTTGGCAATCGCGCTTCCGAAAAATGCGTGTTCGTAAGGGTCCGGCGGGCGATCCCATGCGTATGGGACCACCGGGGGAGAACTGGGCGCGCCAGAAGGAGCTTCCGTGGCTGCGGCGGGTTGAGGGCGGCTGATTCCCAAAGCGCGACCGAGCCCGAACGCCAAGGCGATCGCTTTGATAAACCCGCGCAGGCGCGCTTTGAGCGGGTCCACAAACACGGACGGAAAGAGCCGCAATCGGCCAAAGCAAAGCGAGCCAGGGATGAGCAACGTGGCGATCTCCGAGAAATCTTTGGGGACGATCCACCATCCGCGCCGGGCCGCAAGGCCGGGGCGTTCGCTCCAGCAAACATATAGCTTCACACCATGCTGGCGCAGGTAGCTGAGCATGGAAAAGAGATAGGTTCCGGTGCCGGATAAACCGTTCAGCGGGGTGAAACGGGTGACGACGAGCAGGGTGCGCGTGGATCCCTGCGGGGGGCTTGTTACCTTAGGCATGGCGACCATTGAGGGCGGTGAGTTCCACACAAGGTTCCATTCTGCACCCTCCTGCGCCACGGTCGCTCCAGCGATCTTCGTCGCTGGTTTTCACCTGCCAGATCGCCAGGGGGTCGAGGATGTCGTAAAAGAATCCGCTCCCGGCCAGGGCCGCGCTGCAATGATAATAGGCAGGGTGCAGGGGAAGGGCGTCGAGGTGGAAGCGCAGCAAATGTTCGCCCGGTTCAAAGTGCAGGAAATTGCCGTTGATGTCCGAGTCCAAGGTGAGCACCCGCGTGCCTTCCAGGGAGTTGAAAGCGAGGCCGATCATCGCTTCCGGAATGGCCTTGGTGCACTCGATGGTGAACTCGATGTCGAGCGGTTTGCCGTAGGCGAGCAGATGAGGGGAGGTGACCTGGACCCGTTTCATCCTGCATGCGCGCCCTTCCGATCCCCAGGCCCGGGGACGGTCGGCGACTTCGAGATCGTATTCGGATTCAGTAAGATTCGATGTGTAAAGCGCGATGGCTTGCTCGATGTCGAGCAGCGGGGAGCTGACTCCCTGGTTGAGCACCACGCATTTCTGGCACAGCCGCCGGATGGACGCCATGTGGTGGCTGACGAAAAGGATCGTCCGCCCATCGCCCGAGGAAATCTCCTGCATTTTACCCAGGCACTTGCGCTGGAACTGCTGGTCGCCCACG
>JAPLTE010000056.1 GCA_026398235.1 Verrucomicrobiota bacterium | reverse complement strand
GTCCGCTTGGGCGAGCGTGATCTCCACCTGCAATCCCAATGGTTGGCGGTTGCGCGCGGCGACGGTTCCGCCGCACGCTTCGACGCACGTTTTGACGATGGCCAGCCCCAAGCCAAAGCCGCCGGTCTCCCGGCTGCGTGAGGTGTCGAGCCGGAAGAACGGGTCGAAGATATGCGGCAACGCTTCCTCGGGAATGCCCGGGCCGCAGTCGATCACACTCAAAAACACTTTGCCCTCCCGGGATTGTGCGCTCACGGTGATGGGGCCTGCATCGCCCGCGTAACGAAGGGCGTTGCGGACCAGGTTCGCCACAGCGCGCCCGAGCAAGCGCGGCGCGGCGAGCGCTTGCAACTCTTCTCCAACCTCAAGACGCACCTGCTCCTGTCCGGCGGCCTCGCGGGCGCACACGCGGCGGGCAAGCTCGGCCAGCGCCACCGGTTCGAGTTGGGTTTCACTGCCGCGCAGGCTGGCTTTGGAAAACGCGAGGAGTTCGTTGACAAGGCTGGCCATTTCGCGCGCTTCCTCGCGCACGTCGGCAATGCGTGGCTGTAACGCTGCGTCGGCACGCGCTTCGAGGATGCTCAGGGCCACTTCGATGCGAGCCAGCGGCGAACAGAGTTCGTGGGCCGCATCGCCCAGAAACCGTTTCTGGCCACCCACAAACCCGGCGAGGCGTTCCGTCATGGCGTTGATTGCCTGGCCGAGCCGCCCAAGTTCGTCCCGCCGGGCGGTATCGACACGTATTTCGAAATTTCCCTGAGCGACTTGCTCCGTGGCCCGGGTGATCTGCCAAAGCGAGCGCGTGATGCCGCGCACCAGCGGCAGCCAAAACAGGAGAGAGAATCCCAGGGCTGCAAGCGCGACTCTTACCCACGGGCCGAAATCGAAGAAAAGGCCGCCGCCGCTGAGCGTATCGGAAACGGCGAGGAGCACTTCCGGTTCGGCGAGCGCAAGATTGCGTTTGCCGAGGGCAAGCCGGATTCCCACCCAATAACGCACGGGATCTTCCGTGCGCACCATGAATTTCTGGTGCGGGCGGCGCAATTTCAATTCCGGTTTAGGCTCCCATTTGGTGCGTTTGTGCCAGGCCGGGGATTCCGGCACTGCGGGGACCATCGGGACGCGAAACCCTCGCAGACGCATTCTCACCTCCTGCGGGATGTCCATTGGCGCTCCCGCGATGAGGGTTCCGCTTGGGCGAACGATGAGAAAATGCACCCCTTCATAGGTGCTGTTGAACCGTTCGATCGCCTCCCCCCAGGAGGTTTGCGGCGTATCCCGGAGATCGTCTTCAATCACACGCGTGAGCACCTCCATCCGGTTGGCGATTTGGCCCGCGAGCAGCGAGTCGAGCCCGTCGCGGAGTTGCAGCCGGAGAAACGCATATAATACCCCGCCCAAAAGCAGCAGGTTCACCAGGAACCAGAGCAGGATCTTGGAATAGAGTGGAAACCGGAGGTTCATCGCTTTTTTGCGGCTAATTCTCCGGCGGGATCAGCATATAGCCCGCGGAGCGCACGGTCTGGATAAAGCGCGGCTCTTTGGGGTCGTCGCCCAACTTTTTGCGCAGCGCGGAGATGTGCACGTCGATGGACCGGTCGAACACTTCATAGTCGCGCTCGCGGATTTCCTCCAAGAGCTGTTCGCGGGTCCGGATCCGGCCCGGGGCGCGGGCCAGGCACGCAAGCAGATCGAATTCCACCGGGGTCAGCGTGAGGGGCGTGCCATCCAGGGATGCCTTGCGCATTTCGGGATAGACGCGCAACGGCCCGGCTACAAGTTCCAACGGGGCTTCCATCCCGGCGGGGCGCGCGGCCCGGCGCATCACCGCACGCAGGCGGGCGAGCAGTTCGCGGGTGGAGAATGTTTTGGGGAGGTAATCGTCCGCGCCGATTTCCAGTCCCACGATGCGGTCCGCCTCGTCGCCCCGTGCCGTGAGCATCAGCACCGGCACGTCGGATTTGCGCCGGATCTGCTTGAGCACCTCGAAGCCGTCGAGTCCCGGCAACATCACATCCAGAATGACAGCGTTCCAGGCTTCCTCGGTGGCCGCCTTTACCCCCTCGGGTCCAGTATGCACAAAACTTGCAGAGTAGCCCATGGCATCCAGGTAATCGGCGATCAGGCGGCACAGTTTGCGATCATCGTCGATCAAGAGCACTCGGGCGGCGTTTTCCGCTGGGCGAGGAAGGTCCGGTTGGGGCATGTATGGGAGATTACTCCTACAGAGGCGGAAATCCGCATTTTTTTACATTTGCTTAACAAATTTGGGCTCTGGATTACACAAACCCTTAGAAGCTGTCTAAAAAACAGGGACGGCGCAAAGCGCCGTCCCTGTCTGAAACCGATTCTAAACAGCCTGGCTAGGAAGCGGGCGCACTTTCTGCGCCCCCTTTATTCTTTTTGACGCCGCGTTTTTGGGCAGAAGTTGCATCGATTGCGGTGGCTTGATCGCCTTCTCCGGCGGTAACAGCAGCTTTCATTTTATTGGTGATATCCGAGAGCTTCCCGCTCGCGCCATTCACCTTGATCGTGGCCCCTTCGGCTTTGAAGGTCTTTTCCTCTTTTTTGTTTTTCACGGTGATCGTGTTGGCAGCGACGTCTACGGCCGTTACTTTGCCATGGAACGGTTTGCCAACCTTGCCAGCAGCCAACGTCATGCTCGGGAGAGTCAACAAGCAGGCAAGGGCCAATGCGCAGGAAAATAGTTTTTTCATTGAGTGGATTTTCTAATTTTTGTTTGGATTTGGGATAGGTGAAAAAGGGAGCGTTAATTTGCCTCAGCCTCGGGTTCGCCTTTGCCCGGATGGTGTGGTTTGCCTTCCGGTTTGGCGTTCTTGCGGGCAGCTTCCATTTTTTCAAGGACTGGTCCGATCGTTGGATCGGCCTTCAGCATCGCCGCTTTCATCGCCTCCCGCATCGCCTTCATGGCCACTTCGGCATTCTGCTTGGCTGTGGCCACAGCGGGGTCTGCTTCGGCTTTTTGACGGGCCGCCATGAGTTGTTGGCGCTCCTGGGGAGTTAGGGATTCAAGTGCTTGATGCATCGGGCCGTCCTTGCCGCCCATGCGGGGCCTCCCTTCATGCTTGGGCGTGGGTGCGTCTTGGGCGATAGCCGTGAAGGCTGAAGCGGCGAGGACCAGTGCGAGTGTGGATATGGTTTTTTTCATAGGATGATTTTTCAATATTTTAGAATACAGGATCGTTCCTGTGCTGGATTAGACAGAGGCTTTGTTAAGACATGATGTGATCGAAGCCCGAAATTTGTTAAGGAATTGTAAAAGTGCGGCCCAAGGAGGCGTTCATTTTTCGGTTTGACGAGGGAGGCTTTCCTGAAGAGACTGTTTGACCTTCCATGCGTCATACACTTTCGGTTTTGGTCGAGAATAAATTCGGCGTGCTCACCCGCATCGCCGGGATGTTCAGCGGTCGGGGGTTTAACATCGACACCCTGAACGTTGGGCCGACCCGTGATCCCAGCCGTTCCCGCATGACCATCGTGGTCATGGGTGACGACGCCGTGCTCGAACAGGTCACCAAGCAGCTCAACAAGCTCATCGACGTGATCGAAATCCAGGACTTCCGCGATGACGAATACGTGGACCGCGAACTGGTGCTGCTGCGCGTGACCGTGGACGCGACCACCCGCTCCGAGGTGATGCAGATTTGCGATATTTTCCGCGCCAAGATCATCGACGTGCAGCCCAAGAACGTCGCCATCGAGATCACCGGCAACGAAAGCAAAATCCAGAAGTTCCTTTTCCTGATGGAGCCGTTCGGAGTCAGCGACCTCACCCGCACGGGCAAAGTCGCCGTGCGCCGTCAGTAATATCCCTTTCCAATCCAAACCAGTTATGCCCGCTAAAATCTACACCGACAAAGACGCCAACCTCGACGCCCTCAAAGGCAAAACCTGTGCCGTGATCGGCTTCGGCTCCCAGGGCCATGCCCACGCCTTGAACCTGAAGGATTCGGGCGTCAAAGTCATCATCGGCCTTTATCCCGGCAGCAAATCGCGCGAAGTCGCCAAGGAAAAAGGATTCGCCGTTTACGACACGGCCGAGGCCGTCAAAAAAGCCGACGTCATTTTCGTCGCCACCCCGGACACGAAGATCGCGGGCATTTACAACAAAGACATCGCCCCGAACCTCGCCAAGGGCAAGACGCTCCTCTTCAGCCACGGGTTCGCCATCCATTTCAAGACGATCACCGTTCCTCAGGACGTCGATGTGATCCTCGTCGCCCCGAAAGGCCCGGGCCACATCGTGCGCCGCCAGTTCACCGAAGGCAAAGGGGTCCCGGCCTTGATCGCCATTTACCAAAACCCGAGCAAGAAGGCCAAGAAGACCGCCCTCGCTTGGGCCAAAGGGATTGGCGGCACGCGCGCGGGCGTGCTGGAAACCACCTTTAAAGAAGAGACCGAGACCGATCTGTTCGGCGAACAAGTGGTGCTCTGCGGCGGCGCAAGCGCGCTGGTCACCGCCGGGTTCGAGGTCCTCGTCGAAGCCGGGTATTCGCCCGAAATGGCTTACTTCGAGTGCTTGCACGAACTGAAGCTCATCGTCGATTTGATGAACGAGTCCGGCATCGCCGGGATGCGTTTCTCCATCTCCGAAACCGCCAAGTGGGGCGACGTCTCCGTCGGGCCGAAGATCATCGACGCCAGCGTCAAAAAGCGGATGAAAGCCGCGCTCAAAGAAATCCAGAGCGGCAAATTTGCCAAGACCTGGATCAAGGAAGTCGAAGGCGGCTACAAGATGTACAATGCGTTGCTCCGGGCCGGAGAAAAGCACCCGATCGAGAAGACCGGCACCAAGCTCCGCGGCATGATGCCCTGGATCTCCAAAAAGAATCTCAAGGGCGCACAGGCCGCTTACTAGCCAGGGCTGGACCCGGTTCGCGCTCCCGCGCGCTGGCCTGAGGCCAGTCGCAGTTCGCGCTGCCGCGCGTTGCGGCGGCTTCGCACGCCGCGCAGGTGGCAACCCAAAAAAATCAAAGCGCGGAGATCGAGAGGTCCCCGCGCTTTTTCTATTGTACCAGATCCCGCAGCACCGCCAGGTTTTCGCGGTCCTCCCCCAAGTCCTTGCCCTTCGGCGTTTCCAGCACTTTCGGGATTTCTGCAAACCGCGGGTCGCGCATGAGGAACTCGAACGGCGCCAGGCCGATTTTCCCCTTGCCGAGATGCTCGTGGCGATCCACCCGCGAACCCAACCCTGTTTTGGAGTCGTTGCAATGCACGGCAACCAGATGTTTCAGCCCCACGATTTCATTAAACCGCTCAAAGGTCTCTCGCACGCCCGCTTCGGTGGAAATGTCATAGCCTGCGGCAAAAATATGCGCGGTATCCACGCACACACAGAGCCGGGATGGTTGCGCTGCGTGCTGCAAAATCCAGGCGAGCTGCTCGAAAGTGTGCCCGAGCGAAGAGCCTTGCCCTGCCGTCGTCTCCAGCGCCACCCGCGTTTTGACCTGCGGCAGCTTTCCGAAAACCTCATCGAGCCCGGCAACAATTTTTGCCAGTCCCTCCGCCTCGCCCGCCCCCATGTGCGCGCCGGGGTGGAGCACCAAAAAAGGCAGCCCGAGTTGATCCGCCCGCAGCAGTTCCTCGGCAAGCGCCCGGCGCGATTTTTCCGCAAACTCGGGATTGGCTGCCGCGAGGTTGATCATGTAACCGCTGTGGCCGAATACCGAGCGCACTTCCGCCCGGCGCGGGTGTTCATGGAATGCTTTTAACTCGGCATCGGTAAAGGGCGCGGCGGCGAACCACTGCATGTTGCTCTTGACGAAAATCTGCATCGCCGTGGCGTTCACCGAGAGCGCCCGGTCGATCGCCAACGCTACGCCGCCTGCAATGGACATGTGCGCGCCAATCAACGGCGGCTCGGGCGTCTTCCGGGTCGATTTCGTTTTCATCACAGGAAACATCGCGCAAAGGGCGCAAAGAACGCAAAGGAAATGCGCTCTCCCATCTCCCGCTTCTCCGTGCTTTACCCCGGCGGCGGAGCGCTTTATGTTGCGTGGGATGTTACGTCTTCAAACTTTATGGGAAGCCCGTTGGATTTTCGGGGTTCTTTTGCTTTTGACGGCCGCCCTCTGGCAATTCCGTCGCAATATCACGCTCGTGCCATGCCTGCTCGGTGTGGGGCTTCTCCTCTTCAGCCTTTATTTCTTCCGCGACCCGGACCGCACGGCTCCCGCCGATCCCAAAGCGGTGGTGGCTGCCGCTGATGGTGTCGTTTCCGAAATCCGCGAAGTCGAAGAACCGGAGTTCGCGAAAACCAAGATGAAGCGCGTGGGCATTTTCCTTTCAGTCTTCAACGTCCACACCAACAAAGCCCCCATTGCCGGCAAAGTGGTGTATTCGCAGGAACACGCGGGCGCTTATCTGGATGCGCGCGATCCCGACTGCTCCGGCAAGAACGCCTGCCGCACCTGGGGTTTCCAAAATGACCACACGACCGTCGTGGTGCGCCAGTTGACGGGCCTGATCGCGCGGCGCATCGTCGGGTGGTCCAAGGTTGGCGATACCGTGCAAAAAGGGGAGCGCTTTGGGATGATCCGCTTCGGTTCGCGCACGGAAATCTATCTCCCGCTGGATGCCGAAATCCTTGCCAAACCCGGCGACCGGGTGGAAGGCGGCTTGACGGTGATTGCGCGTCTGCCTTGACCCCAACTCAGAAAGAAAATGAGCCGCAAAAAGGCGCAAAAAGCACAAGAAGATATCCCGTTTTTGGGCATCTTGCGCTTCTTTGCGGTTAGGAAGTATTCACGAATTGAAAGAGGAGAAAATCTGGAACTCAGGAACTCAAGAAGATTCAGAAAGGGAACAACTGTTGCCCTTTTCGGTCTCCATTCCATTATAGGATTCCGCACCCTCTTTTTTCCTGAGTTCCTGAGTTCCAGATTGGTTTTTAATTCGTGAACACCTCTAGTCTAAATCTTTTTACCCCATGAACGAAAACCAGAACGACGCCCCCAAAATTTATTTGCTGCCGAACCTGATGACGGCGGGCAATCTTTTTTGCGGATTCGCGGCCACGCTTTTGATTGTCCGGGGAACGCTGGCGATGGAAACCGGCGAAACGCAGATCCCCTATTTCAACCAGTCCTATTTCCATCTGGCCATCTGGTTGATCCTCATCGCCTGCATTTTCGACCTGCTCGATGGGCGTCTGGCGCGCCTGGGTGGGCACGAAAGCGAGTTCGGGCGGGAGTTTGATTCGTTGGCGGATGTGATCTCTTTTGGGGTCGCCCCAGCCATGCTTTTATACAAGATCGTGCTCCAGGATTTCGAATACGGCTGGATGGTGGCCTTCCTGTACCTGCTCTGCGGGGCATTGCGGCTGGCCCGCTTTAATTGCATCGCCGCAAAAGGGGGAGGCGCGGACAAGGATTTTCGCGGGTTCCCGATTCCCGCCGCCGCCGGGGTGATCTCCTCGGTCACGCTTTTCATCCTCTGGTGGGAAGGCAAGAACCGGGAATTTGGCAACTGGAAATATTTGTTGCTGGTGGTGATGCTCTTTCTCTCGTTCATGATGTTCTCAAAGTTCAAATACCCGAGCTTCAAGGCGCTGAACTGGCGCACCAAAGGTTCCATCCCGCGGTTCATTTGTATTTTCCTGATCGTGATCTTTACAGTGCAGCATTACGTCTGGATGCCGGCGGTGATCTTCATCAGCTACCTGCTCTACGGTTTTCTGCGCCCGTTCCTCTCGCACCAGATGCGGCACGAGATCGAAGACGAGGAGGAAGACGAGCCGGACCAGCAGTCGCGGCTGGATTAGCTTTCATTTCCCCTGTGGACGCCGCCGCCCTTTCTGCGCTAAAATGCGCGTCACGCCTTATTCCCATTTATGAGCACAGCCTACCAAATTGTCGTCTGCGGAAGCATCGTTCCCGATCCGCTCCAAACCCTTGAACCCGTGAGCGGCCCCGCAGATCCCGCGTTGAAAAACGAGGCGATGCTCCCCTCGGTGCTCGATCCCTGGGCGGGCCATGCGCTTTTCGAAGCGGCCAACTTGGCCAAGAATAATCCTGGCAGCAAAGTTTATCTCGTGAGCCTCGCGCCCAAAGCCAAGCTCCAGCAGGTGATGATGACTCTCGCGCAGAAAGTCCCGTTCGAACTGGTCGCCCTCGACGGCAGCGCCAGCGGCTTCACCGACGCGTTTGAAACGGCCGGCGCACTGGCCGACGCCATCCTTGGCATTCCCGGCCTCGACAAAAGCAAGCTGCTCGTCTTTGGCGGATGGGAAAGCGCCTCGCGCTGTGCGGGAGTTACGATGCAGGTGATCGGCGAAAAACTCGGCATCGTCGATCAATTCCAAGGCGTGGACGAACTCAAGGTCAACGCAGATGGCTCGCTGGAAATCCTGGAACGCATCGACGGCGGCAAGCACCAAATCTCCACCTGTTCCGGAGCGCCCGCTTTGCTCGGCTGGGCCACGGGCAATTTGCCGGAACCGAAGAACAATCCGCAAGTCGGCATGGCCAACATGCGCGTCGTCATGCCTGCGCTGCAAAAAGCGAAACCGGCCCCGGTGGGCGCTGGAGGCATCGCCTTTGCGAGCGTCGCCCTGCCCAAGCAACTGCGCGAAACCCGGATCGTCAAAGACGCTGCGCCGGAGGAAATCGCCCGCGAAATTGTCGAGTGGATCAGCAAATAAAACCTCTTCTTATGGAAAACATTCTTCTTCTCGTTCACACCGAAGCGGACGGCAGCCTTGCCAAATCCGCGCTGGAATCCCTCCAGGCCGCTCAATCACTCGCGGGCGGGCTCGGCGGTCCCGCACTGACCATCGGCATTGTCGGTGAAAAAATCCAAGCCGCCGCAAACCAGATCGCCGGGTGCGGAGCCGCGAAATTCCTGGGCGTCGAAGGGGCGGATTTCGCTCAGCCCCGCTACGCGTCCGATGCAGCGGCAGCCGAGGCCCTTTGCAAAGCCGCCGAAGCCACGGTGGTGATTGCGCCCGCCACTTCCCGCTGGACCCGCGTCCTGGCAGGGGTGGCTGCGCGTCTCAATGGCCGGGTGGAAACCCACGTCACCGGCCTGCGCGCCGAAGACTGCGCAGTGAGCGTGACCCGCTGGTATTATCGCCAGCGGATGGAAGCCGTGCTTTCGCGCACGCAACGCCCCTGGGTTTTGCTGATCGATCCCGGCAGCCAGCCCGCCTGGGAAGGCGCAACCGGCACTGCCGTTGTGGAAACCATCGCCGTCACTCTGCCGGAATCCAGCAAACGCACGACCGTCACCGGCCTGCGAGCGCCTTCGGCGGATGCCCAGACCATCCGGCCCGATGCCGACCTCTTGTTCGTCACCGGCGCAGGCTGGACCAAGAAGCAAGCCGATGGCCAGACGCACGTGCCGGAAGCCGAGCAGATTATTTTCAATTTCCTGAAACTCACACGCGCCTCGCTCGGCAGCAGCAAATCGCTCGTGGATCTCGGCGGCGAAGGCCAGGCCGTCATCTCGTTCCTCACGCACCTCAACCAAATCGGGCAGACCGGCTCCACGCCGCGTCACCCCAAGGGGCTCTCCACCTGCTGTCACGGTGAAGAGCCGCATGCCGTCGGCTGGCGCTTCATCAAGGAACGCCGGGCCATCAGCCTCGATGCGAATTGCGGCTGGGCGCGCGGAAAAGCCGACGTGCTCTACATTGCCGACGCGTTTGCGGTGATGGCGAAGGTGAACGAACTGGTCGGCGCGCAGTAGCGCTATTTCCAGTCGATATCCACCCGGCGCTTCTGCTGGAAGCGGTCCAGGAACAAGAGGTGGTTCTGGTCGCGTCCGAACTCGTGGACGAGCCGGGTGACTTTGACGTCGAAGCAGCAATACTCTGCAATATCGAGTAGCTTGCCCTCGCGCCACCAGCGGATGGCGTCGAGGCCGTCGCCGGTTTTGCCCACGCCCAAGGTCGCCGTGGCCACAGAATCGAGGCTCAGGCGGTGGCCGAGTTTTTTCTCCAACTCCACCAGTAAATCGAGCGTGCGGACCTGGTGCGGGAGGTCGAGGATCGTGTACCCCATGAGCACTTCGTAATCGAAGTTGATGACGTTGAAGCCCACGACGAGATCGGCCCGCAGGAGTTCGTTGACGAGGTCGTTGACCCGTTTTTCCGAGTAAATCTGGTATTGCCCCGAGGCGCTGGAATAAGTCACGCCGATGGACATGCCCATGTCCCGCTTCTTGTCCCAGCCGCCGGCATCGTTGGCAGTGCGCTGGGTTTCCAAATCAAAATAGACAATGTTCGCAGGCATGCCTCAATATTTCGCAGAATCGGCACATTTGCGAGCTTGAAGAGCAGGCGAAGCGGGGAATCTCCCATTCCAAGCGCGCCACTTTGCGTCTTTGTGCGAAATTAAATCCCCAGCGCTTTTCGGGCGTCGGACACATCGCGGGCGATTTGCGTCTTGAGGGCGTCGAGCCCGGAGAACTTCTGTTCCGGGCGCAAAAACCGGCGGAAAACGACTTCCACGTCCTGCCCGTAAATATCTGAGGTGAAATCGAAAAGGTGCAGCTCCAAGACCCGTTCGCCGCTGGCGGTGGCGATGGTGGGGCGCACGCCGATATTGACGACGCCGGGCAGTTTGCGGCCGCCCTGGAGGGCCTCCACGGCATAAACGCCGTTGGGCGGGAACTGTTCGTTATGGGCGCTCAGGTTGGCGGTGGGGAAGCCGATGGTGCGGCCCAAGTGGTCGCCATGCACGACGGTGCCGAGGATGGCGAAATCGCGCCCGAGCAGCCGCGCGGCGCGTGCGAGATCGCCCTCCTCCACTGCCGCGCGGATCGCGGTGCTGCTGACCACCTCGCCATCGATCTCCACGGCGGGCAGTCCGATCTCATCGAACCCGAGCTGGTCGCCCATGGTTTTGAGAAGTTCGAGATTTCCCGTGCGGTTATGCCCAAATGACCAGGTGTGGCCGACGCATATTTCGCGCAGCGGGCGACATGCGGCGTGCAGGGCCAGCACGAACTCTTCCGGGGGGGTCGCGGATAATCCCGGAGTGAAGGGGAGGACGAGGAGTTCGCCTGCGCCCAATTGCTCGATAAGCTGCGCCTTGTGCCGGGTGGAAGTGAGCAAGCGGGGTGCTTGCTGGGGGCGCATCACGCGCATCGGGTGGGGATCGAACGTAACCACCACCGCTGTGCCGTCCGCTGCTCGGGCATCCTCCAGAGCGCGCCGGATGACTGCCTGATGTCCGAGATGCACGCCGTCAAAGACGCCGATCGCCAGGCAGACCGGCCCCGGGACGGTGGCGAGTTCGGCGATGGAGGAGTGCAAGCGCATGGGTTTTTCTCACGCAAAGGCGCAAAGGCGCGAAGAGAAGAATGCTTCTCCTTTGCCCCTTTGCGTCTTTGCGTGAGTCATTCTGGTTACGCCCCGCGCATCCGCGAGACGGTGGGCAGGCTCAAAATTTTCGCGGCGATCTCCGCGCGCGGTTTGGTTTTCAAGTCCTCGATCGTCACCGCGTGTTCCAGCGTGAACTTGCCGGATTTGGTGCGGCGCAGTGTTTTCAAATGCGCTCCGCAGCCGAGGTCGTTGCCGATATCGAACGCATAGGTGCGGACGTAAAACCCTTTGCTGCACACGACGCGAAAATCGATTTCCGGCAGCGCGATCTTCTTGATTTCGTGCGCGAAAATATGGACGAAGCGCGGCTCGCGCTCAATGGTCTTCCCTTGGCGAGCGAGCTTATAGAGTGGCACCCCGTCTTTTTTGATCGCGGAGACCATCGGCGGCATCTGGTAGAAATCGCCGTCGAATTTCGCGAAAGCCGACTCGATTCGCTCGCGGCTCAATTCCGGCACGGGCCGGGTTTCGGTGATCTGTCCGTCGGCGTCCTGGCTGTCGGTCATCTCGCCCAGTTTGAGCGTGCCGACATATTCCTTGTCCTCGCTCATGAGCAGATCCTGGATTTTTGTGCCGCGCCCGATCACGACAATGAGCAGGCCGGTTGCAAGGGGATCGAGCGTGCCGCAGTGGCCGACTTTTTTGGTGTCAAGAGCCCGGCGGACGATGGCGACCACGTCGTGCGAGGTCATGCCCGGGGCTTTGTCGACGATAAGAACTCCGTCAAGGGTGTTGGATTGCATCATTTATTGCTTTCAAAACTTTGGCTTCCACGGTGGCGAGTTCGCCCACCACACGGGCTCCCGCAGCGAGGACATGCCCGCCGCCGCCGAACTGGGCACAGATTTTGCACACATCGTAGCGCGGGTCTTTGGAGCGCATGGAAACGCGCACGCGCCCCTCGGGAAGCTCCTCGAAAAAAGCGGCGACCACGACCCCCTCGGTGCCGCGCAGCGTATCAATGAGCCCCTCGGTGTCTTCATGCGTCGCGCCCACTTCAGCAACCGTGGCAAGAGTCAGCGCGAAACTGGCGGCCCGCCCGTCGCAGGTGAATTGCATCGTGTTCAGCAGCGCGCGAAGTAATTCCAAACGGCGACGCGGGTGGGTCTGAAAAAGACACTCGGAAATTTTGCCGACGTTGACACCCGCTGCAATCAACTCCGCGCAAATTTCAAATGTGCGCGCGGTGGTGTTGGAATATTGGAAAGAACCGGTGTCGGTGGCGATGGCCGTCCAGAGGTTCTCCGCAATGGCGGCTGTAAACGGCAGGTCGGCGGCGCGGATCAACTCAAAAAGAATCTGCCCGGCGGCAGGCGCATGGGAGTCGATGTAAATGAGGTCGCCGTAGCCGGTATTGGAGATGTGGTGGTCGATGTTGATCCAGAGCTTTGCGCTGCGAATGGCGGCGGGGCAATCGCCCAGGCGCGGTTGCGTGGAGGTGTCGAGTGCGATGGCCACATCGAAGTCGAGCGGTTCGGCGGGCGGACTTTGGATCAGCTCGGAGCCGGGCAGGAAGCGCAGCTTCTCCAGCGCGCCATCGTGGTTCCAGACGGTCACTTCCTTGCCCATGGCCTTCAAGCAAAGGGCGAGGGCAACTTCGCAGCCAATGGCATCTCCGTCGGGCCGCAGGTGGCTCATCACCACAAAACGTTGATGCGAGCGGAGCGCCTCAGCAATCTGGGCGAAGGTGCAATTGGTGCTCATGGATTAACGGGGATCGTCGGGATTCTCCTTGGGGCTCTCGCCCAGCGGCTCGTCTTCAGGGATGTCGAGATGGCTGAGAATGTCGATCACGCGCGAGCCGCGCTCCTGGGCGACATCGAGCTTGAAGTGGAGTTGCGGCGTGAACTTCAGGATCACGCGGCGCGAGAGCTTGTATTGCAGGTCTTTGCGGTGATCGTGAAGCTTGGAGAGGACAGCCTTGGCATCATTCTCATCTCCTCCGAGCACGCTTACGAAAACGTGGGCGTGTTTAAGGTCGGGCGTGATGTCCACGTCCTGCACGGTGACAAGCTGGGAAAACGTCAACTCGCGGACGATCAGGTCACCGAGTTCGCGCTTCATGAGTTCTTTGACTCGGACAAGGCGATTCTTCATGGGATGAAATAAGAAAGCCGGAAAATCAGGAGAAAGGCAGAAGGTGATCCGCAGATTTCGCAGATGACGCAGATTCAGACGGAGGATCCCCTCGGGGCATTCACTCTTTTACTGATGCTGCTTGTCTTCTTTCCTCGTTTCCTGGATTCCTGATTTGAGTTTCCTTTACAGCGTCTGGGCGAATTTTTCGAGGGTGTAGCACTCGATGATGTCGCCCGGTTCGTACTCGGTATAATTGCCCAGCTTGATACCGCATTCGAGGCCGGTGCGCACTTCCTTTACGTCGTCCTGGAACCGGCG
>JAPLTE010000090.1 GCA_026398235.1 Verrucomicrobiota bacterium | reverse complement strand
GGTTGGTTTCGTCCATTCTTCCTATTCGGTTTCGCGCGCTTAACTCAGTGGTAGAGTAGATGCTTTACACGCATCCTGTCGGGGGTTCAAATCCCTCAGCGCGCATTTTGGTCTACGGGTCTACGTGGTCTACGGGTCTACAGCAAATTTTGGGGAAGGGTGTATTTTTTTGTGATTAGCCGCACTGAGCGATGAGGCAACACGCTTCAAACTACCGGCGTTCCTTTTCCACCACCGCATAGGCGTTGTGGTTGTGGATGGATTCAAAGTTTTCGGCTTCCACCCGATACCACTTGATGTTGGGCTCCAGGTCGGAACGCGCGGCGATGTTGCGCACAAGGTCTTCCACAAAAACCGGGTTTAGGTATGCCCGTTCGGTGACGGCTTTTTCGTCGGGGCGCTTCAAGAGGGAATACAATTCGGAACTGGCGCAGCTTTCGACGAGTTGGATGAGGTCCTCGATCCAGATCGGTTGATGGAAGCGAACGGAATAAGTGACCTGTCCGCGCTGGTTGTGCGCGCCGTATGCACTGATGGCCTTGGAGCAAGGGCACAACGTGGTGACTGGGACAATGACTGTCGCCACAAAATCAAACTCGCCGCTGCCGTTGGCGGTTGCGGCGAATTGTACGGTATAGTCCATCATGCCGACGGCCCCGGTCACGGGAGCTTTCTTTTCAAGGAAAAAGGGGAATTCGAATTCGATATGGGCCTTCTCGGAATGCAGTTTCTCGCGCAGGCGATCAAGGATTTCGCGCACGTTGTCGATATGGATCATCGGGCCGTGCTCGTTGAGGGCTTCCACGAAACGGCTCATGTGGGTGCCTTTGTAGTGGTGAGGCAGATCGACCGTGAGCGTGAATTGCGCGACGGTGCTTTGGATCGCGCGCGCTTTGTCGCGGATCTGGATGGGATAGCGCAGATTTTTCACGCCGACCCGGTCAATCGGGATCTGCCGGTAATCGGGCTCGTTCTGCGTGTCTTTGAGGTGTTGGATGGGCTGGAGTTCCATGGAATACACAAAGTAATACCATCTTTTGCGCTTTGGGTAAAGCCGCCGCGCAGAAAGCGCTTATTTCGTCTCGCCGCGCAAATCGTAGATGGTTCCCCATGGGCCTTGTGCCACGAGGGGGGCGGTTTCTTTCCACGGGGTGGGTCCTCCGTATTTTTCCTGTTCGCGATCTCCCCAGAACAAATAATCCACGCCGAGTTCTCGGGCGCGGATTTGCCAGCCGGGTTCGCCGCGCAGAAGGCGTTCGAGGTCGGCAAAGCGGGCGGTGTAGTCGATCCCGTGGCTCGACAGGTGGCCATCATAACCGGCGATCACTTTTCGGCCCAGAAGGAGCAGGGGATGGTTGTAGGTGGGCAGGCAGGCGAAGGTGGCGGTGATGGGAATCCGTTGCAGCGGAATCGTGAGGCGGTCGAGTTCCGCCCGGTTTGCAAGCCGATAGCCAACATGGGTCGCGTCGAGGCCGCCCAGCAAGGAGACCGCCCCGGAGAAGAAAAGGGCAATGCACGCCAGGAGGCGCATCGCCGGGGCTGTTTCCCGGAGCATGGCCCAGAGCGCGGGGAGGACGGCGAGATAACACC
This sequence comes from Verrucomicrobiota bacterium, assembly GCA_026398235.1. Lineage (GTDB taxonomy): Bacteria > Verrucomicrobiota > Verrucomicrobiia > Chthoniobacterales > Chthoniobacteraceae > UBA695. The sequence continues at coordinate 25,215 of JAPLTE010000090.1, read as the reverse complement.
AGAGCATCATTTTGGTGTTGTCCCATTCCCACGGGGCAAAAATCACAAAGCAGGTGATGGTAAAAAGCAAGAGAGAGGGAATCACCGCGGCTGTATGTTCGAGGGTTTCCGGGCGCTTGCGATGCAGCCACAGCCAGCACAGCAAGGCCGCGATGATGATGGGCAGAACACCAAAATTCTGGATCCAGCTCTTTTCCATCCAGCCCGCGTTCAGATGGATGGAGCTGCCGCTATGGAATCCCCCCGTGAGGAGCCACATGAGGGCGGTGGCGGGGAGAAACGCGAGCAAACCGAGCTGGAAAACGATACGGCGTGGGCAGGCGTGCCCGTTTCTCATTGGAACCAACCACCAGCACCCAAGCAGGAAGGAAAGGAACAGAAAGGTGTGCAGGTGAAACAGCGGCAGGGTCGCATAAAGCAGGAGTTCGATCCACAACGGCAGCCCGGGTTCGCCTCGCAAGAAGCGCGAGCGCCAGCTCCATAAAAGCGAGAGCCCTGCGGGAATCGCATAGAGCAGGCCGCGCTGGGTGACGAACAGGGCAAGCGGGATGCTTTTCCAATCGACCTCGGCCTGGTAGTTGGCGCATTTTCCGGTGGCGAAGAGGGCGAAACCGGCGATGCCGCCGTTGAACAAAAACCCGGCCATTGCAAAGGCCCCGCCCCAGCGCCAAAGCGCCACGCCGGTTGCCAGGGACGCGAGTAGCCCCACCCAGATCAACCCGCCAAAGAGATCCACGCCCGCGAGGGTCAACACGGAATTGAAAAGATCGACGCCAAAAGGGTAATGCAGCGGGGCTGCGGCGTAGATCGGGTTATCGGGCCAGAGCGGCGCGCCTTGGGCCAGGTAGCGGATAAAAGTCAGGTGCAGCGAGAGATCGCCCAGATTGTTTGGGGAAAGGAATGCGAGTTCGCCGTCCTTCACAAAGATCAGCCAACAAAAGGATCTCAACGCAAAGAGGGTGAATACAGTGATTACGCTCCAGGCGGCCCAGCCGCGAACGGGATCGGTTCGGGGCAGATCTTGAATCGCATTCCACGCGGCGGCACCGCCCAGGGCTCCAATGGCAAGGGAAACCGAGGCGAGCATGGGCGTCAGCCCGGAACCAAATCCGGCCAGAAGCGCGAACACCGCCGTCACGCAAAAGAAAACCAAACCAGAGACGACGGTTTTCATGGGGCGCGATGCCCTTGCGGGACAAACTCCGGGGTGCGTCCGGGAAAGACCGGGGCAAAGCGTTCCGCGTTGAAGTAGAGTTTTCCGCCGCTCATCGCATCCCGAAGCTGGAAGGGACAGACGAAGTAAGACTCTTTGAGCTGCGCCTCCAGCTCCACGACACGGTTTTCTTCCGCAATGATCAATGCGGCGTCCATCACCGGGGGCTTTTCTTTATCGTAATAGCCGATGTTCGTGAAAAGGCCGAGCGTCCACGGCAAAGGATGGTAGCTGGAAAGCAGGATGTTTGCCGGCATGTGGAACGCGGCGGGGTTCAGCGCGACGAGTTTCCCGAGCGGTTCGGTAAGCTTGAAATAGTCGTTCGTGGTTTGCACGTAAACGTACGTGGGGAGCGCCAGGAAGGGTTCCCATTTCGGCATGACATGGGAAAGCACGCACTGGGGGAGGGGGACGGTTTTCTCGCCGGGAACCGTGGGTTGGCGGTAGTTGAGTTGGCAGGCAGCGGCCAGCGAAGCACCCAAGACAGCCAGGGCGGGCAGCCAGGCCCCAGCGGCTGGATAACGGCGCTTTTCCAAAAAATCCACCCCGGAGTCCACCGCGCTGCCGAACAGGAAAAAGAAAGGCCAGATGATGGAGATGATGCACCAAGGGGTTTTGTAAGGGACAAGGCTGTAGGCCACGAGCGCGCCGCAGCCGTAGATCGCAAGATAACGCGTGAGCCGGTTCATTCCGGGCCAGAGGACGCGTGCGCTCCATGCCAGCCCGAGGAGGGCTGGCCATTCATACCGGAGGAAAAGTTGTATCCAGTAATACCATTCCTTGACGTGATCCGTGCCCTTCACGCCGGTTTTCGACCAGAGTGCAAAGGCTTGGAAAAAATTGGCTGCGAGCTGATCCCAGGGCTTGGGATCGAGGAATCCGCCCGAGTAGAAAAAGATCAGGAGCAGCAGGCTGACCGCGACCGCGTCGATGAAATTTTTCCTGTTCCACTGCTGTGCCACCGGGTGCCGGGGCAAGCCGTCCTCCGAAGAGGGGCTGAGCTTCTCCAAGCCCCCCAGGGTGGCCGCCGCGAGCCCGAAGGCAGCCAGATGCATCAGGTGCGTTTCCTTGTTCAGAAGCATCAGGGTGATCCCCATTGCCATTGCCCAAAGCCCCCGCGCCGTGCCGCGCGCCCACATCTCCGCCGCGCCCCAGGCGGCGAGGGTCATTCCAAACACGAGCCATGCTTCGTGAATGGCGTAACGGGAATAAAAAAGCATCCCGGGGGAGATCGCGAAAGCGAGTGCCGCAACCGCGCAGACACGCCAGGGGATAAAGCGCCGGAATTGCAACAGCAGCCAGACATTGGCTGTGTTGATGAGCACCAGCGGAAGCCGGAGCGCCTCCACATTGCGTCCGAAAAGCTTGATCGCGAGGAAGAGAACGTAAAAATGGAACGGCCCGTGGTAGTTGCTGGGGTCGTATGGATAATAGCCTTGCTTGGTCATTTGATCGACGAACCAACCGTTCACCCCTTCGTCGAAATGCGGCGGCTTCATCCCGAGCCAGAGCAGGCGTAAAAAAAGCGCAAGTGCAACTATGAGCCATGCAATCCAACGTTCGGGGCGCGTCAAGCAATCGGAAGAGGCAGGAGTGGGAGCGCTTTCGCTGTCCATACTTCGTGAAAGGGGATCAGCCTTTGATCGACTCAAGGCAGTCCAAAACCTTTTGTGCAACAGCTTTGGAGCCCACTCTGGAAATCCATGTCCGAGAAATCTCCTCCGGGTTCCGGGCTCCTTCTTCCCACAGGGCTGCTTCCGCGCAGAGGGCGTCCAGGAAATGGGGGCTGGTTTGGCGGCACACGCTCGTGCCGGAGTTTGTGCTGGTGAAATAAGAGACGCTGGCGATTTCTCCAGAGCCGACGAGGCTGCATCCGCAGCAAAGAGCTTCCGCCGCGGCGATGTTGAAGCTTTCATAGCGGGAAGACATGAAAAAAACCTTCGCTGTTTTATAAAGAGCGCTGATTTGCTTGTGCGGCAGGCGTCCATGAAAACGGATGCGCTCGCGCACACAGGGATGAACCCGGTCTGCATTCCAGCCTCTCGGAAGTTCGCCAACAATATCCGCAGACCAGTGCGGATGAAGGGCGAGAAATTTTTGGAGTGTCTCCAGAAGCAGCGGAAAGTTTTTCTGAAACGCAGGCCAGCGACCCACGCTCACGATGCGGTTCTCGCGCGGTGTTTCCTGGTCGGCTTTCATGTAATCCTCCGCCACGGGGTGCGGAATGAAAACAACCTTCGGGATGGGGTTCAAAAACCGGCGCAGGAACCGCTGTGTGCGCGCCACAGCGATGGGGGATTCGGCGGCATGGACCGGAAGTTGCGCCATGCTCAGGGCCATGCGCCGATAGAGCAAAGAGGGAAAGGCCATTAAGCTCAGGCGCAAGAGGGCGATGGCCGGGGCAAGCGCTTTTTGCCAAAATTTCCCCGAATCCAGACACCCGCCGAAGATTGAGAAGGCGAATTTCCAAGGCCATATTTCGGGCGCGCGCACCCCATCCGAATCCAATTTCTCCACCACGCAGGGGGTCGCGCTCAGTGCCGCTTTGCGAATGAGATCATACCGGGGCGCGGACCAAGTGTTCAAAATGATGCCTGATGGATGGAGCTTTTGCCACCAGTCGGGATCTTGAAAATCGTCCAGGGTCCCCAAAACGAGCGGCAAATCCGCAGGGTGATTTTCGCGCCGTCCCAGAGCCACGAGCCGCGCGTCCACCCCAAGAGTCCTGAGCCCTGAGACAATCAACCCCATATCCCTGCCCCAAAACGGGTCGCCATCACTGTAGTTCAAGGGGATTGCGGCTAATATCGGGCCTGTGGTCATGCGCTAGAGTTTGGTCACGGTCTGATCCCGGCATCCTGAAATTCCACCACGGATCAGCGACTGGAAACTCTAGATTCCGGGCCGGGAAAGTAAAGACCCGGTTGCGGCTACTTGCTGACTTCGAGCCGATCGAGCAGACGGCGGAATCCCTCCAGCCCGGGAATGCGGGCGGCGACTTCGCGCAGCGAGGCGAGGGCAGGGGGGATGTGCAGCAGGAATTGGGGGTGCTCTTTGACCAACCCCAAGAAACCATAAGCGCCGAGAGCCTGCATCAGCCGCTGTAGGGCGCAGAGGTCAAACACCGCGCGGAAGTCGTTTGCGACGGGGGTTCCCGCCTGCGTGTACAGCGCGGCCGCATCCTCAAGCAACGATGCGCGCTCGTCGGCAGTCAGCGTGACGTAGGGATCGTAGAGCAGCGAGGCGAGGTCATACGAACCAAGGCCCGGGCGCATTCCCTGGAAATCGATCAGACAGGCGCGCTGCTCAAGGATCATGATGTTCTGCGACTGGAAGTCGCGGTGCACCAAGACGCGAGGGAGGCTGGCCAGTTGCTCGGTAATGGCGTCGAGAGCAGGGCGGTCGATCACAGCGTCCACCGTGGCGGGCGGGATGCCGAAATAACGCCCGGCGCAGTTTTCAAAAAAGTAATGCTGTTCCCAGCGGTACAGGTCCGCATCAAAAGCGATCTGGAAGCGGGGGAGTTCAGGTCCCGTAGCGAGATGCCCCCGGGTGTGGAGCCGGACGATTTCTTGGAGCGCACTGCGATAGAGCGCCTTGCGAATGGACCACGGTTCATTGCGGAACTGCCACAAATCCGCCTCGCCGAGGTCTTCCATCCAGATTAGCCCTTCCGCAGTATCGTGATGAAAAATCGCAGGGACGCGCACGCCGAGGGTTTCCAGGAAGGCGGCGATCTCGCAATAATGACGGTTCTCCTCCCGCTGGTTGCCGTATTTGACCAGGATGAGCGATCCCTCGCCGCACATTGCGATACGATAATATTTGCGATCCGAGCCGCCTTTTTCCAGCGGTTCGATGCGGATACGGTCGCGGAAGAATTTGGGGAAACGGGCGGCAGTCTGGTCGAGCAGGGCATCGGGGAGCATGAGGAAAAGGAATTAAAAATCGGTGTCGGTGTGAGCGCCGCATGCGCTTTGGTTCTCGGTGAGAATGCAGCGGATGAGGGTGCTCTCTTGAGCAATGGCCGTGCCTTCCCAAAGGATGCAATCGTGCAAATGCGCTGCCGGGCCGATTTTTGCGCCCGCTCCCACGCAGGTGGCTCCGGTGAGGCGGGCTGTGGGGTGGACCTGTGCTGTGGGATGAACCCAAACTGTGTGCGGGTCGGCGGCGCGCAATTGCTGGTGGACCTCAATATAGTTTTTGCGCGTGCCGAGATCCCACCAGGCACCTGCGTCGATCACGACAGCTCCCAACCCGGCTCCCTGCTCGATCATTTCCAAAAACGCGGGAACCACAGAGCGCTTTTCCGGCCGCAAACGGCGCAAAAACGCGGGATTCACCACGTAGATTCCGGTGAAAAGATGGGTCCCCGGCGCCCGTTCGAGCCGATGGCCGATGTCGAGCACGCGGGCGGTTGCTGGATCGAACGCCACTTGGAGAGGACCGCCCTGGCTGCGCAATACGAGGGTCACTTCGTTGCCGGCGGCAAAGTGGTGCGCGATGGCCGTCTCCAAAGGAAGCGTGGAAAGGATGTCGCCGTTGTAAACCAGGAACGGCGCTTCTCCGAGCAGGTCTTCGACGTTCTTGATGCCGCCCCCGGTTTCCAGCAACACCGGTTCGTGCCGGAAGGTGAGAGTGGCTTGGCGGTAGGCCGGGCTGGGAAACGCCCGCTCGTAAGCCTCCGCACAGTGATGGGTATTGACGACCAAATGGCGCACCCCGGCCTCCAGCAGATGGTCAAATGCGAATGTGATGAGCGGTTTGCCCGCCACGGGAATGAGGGGTTTGGGGCGCGATTGCGTGAGCCGCTTCAAGCGCGTGCCGAGCCCCGCCCCGAGGACGAATGCTTGCGAAATGAGTTGGGTTGCAGAGTCCGGCATAAGGAGCCGGTAGTTTAGAAGGGAAATCGCCAATTGCTAATGAGAAATCGCGCCAATGGGGGGATGCGCCCATTCTTTCGGAATTTATTGATTGCGCTTTAACCACTGCAAAGCGCCGCACAGCGGAGCGATGGCGCCCGCGATGCGAACATGGGTCTTGCGGCGGCGGATTTCCTTGGGCGACATGGCCGGAATCGGGCCCGCAAAAAATTCAAAGAACCGGAAAAACATGAGCGCCTCGGGGCTCTTGCCGCGAATCGCCTCCCGCAAAACCGTGTTGACCCACGGCTTGGGGCTGCCGCAGGCGTGCAGCAGAAAATGGAACGGCTGTTTCCACCCCATTGCCTCGCTTCCCATTGGGCTGATGTTCATCTCTGCCAGATCGGCTGCGATGTTGAGCGCGTCCTGGTCACAAAGCCAGAAGGGGTAGGACCGGTGCTGCTTGTAGGCGGGGGCTCCCCCGAGGCCAATGGGCAAACTGAGGATCCCCTCCGGCTCCATCAAATCCTGGATTTTTTTCCACGCTTCCAGAAAATTTCTTTCCCGCCGGGTCACTCCCAGGAAGCCGCAGTTAAAATAGTAATCCTGGGCGGTGCCTCCAAATTTCATCCCATGCGCTTCGAAATGGCGGCGCCATGCACAACGGACGGGGTGTTTTTGCGGCATCGGAAAATTGCCGTCAATCACGAGAGCCACACCTTCCTCCACCCATTGCTCAAAAAAGTTCCAAGGACCAATGCAGACAATATCGGGATCGAAATAGAAGACTTTGTCGATCCCGGGACTGAGTTCATCCAGGATCCGAAGCATGAAATCGGCTTTTTCGTTGGTCAAGTGCCGGGTCCCCGCCACCGGGACGAACGTCAGAGAGACGCTTTCCGTTACTTGGCTCACCTTATGGCCCGCTGCATCGCAGGTGGTCGGCAATTGCTCAACCCATTCGGGCAGGCTGCCCCGATAGCCGGCGAACACCGTTCCGCTGAAGCCGTATTTGCAAAGGGAGTTCACGAGTGCCCCCACGCCGAGATGGTAACTGCCTTCGAAAAGCGTGCAAATCGCGGACTTCATTGTCTCCTCATAGAGAAACCCCCGGAATCCGTCAACAGAAGAACACGAGCCCGCCAAGGCTAAAGCCAGAAATAAATCTGGAACTCAGGAACTCAGGAAAAAAGCGCAGAGCAAGGCGGGTCATTGCGTGTACATCATTAGTCTCTGGTGACACCTTGTTGACCGACTCCGCTTGCTGAGTTCCAGATAAATTTAGAATGGGCTCAACCGGCTTTCGGATTGAACTCGCAAATCGCCGGGTGTATGAACACCCCATGCCTGGAGTACGCGATCCCAATAAAAACTTGGCTTCCTTTTGGATGCACAAGGATATCTACACCGCCCTGGGGATCGTCACCAAAGTGAGTGACACCACGCTCACGCGCTATGTTCTCGAAGCGCTGGCGGATAAAATGGGATTTACGCTGGATGCGAATGGGCATCCCGTGGGACTGGATCTCGACGCGATTGCGCGCAAGGCATTTGAACAACGCAAGCGCCCGCAGCGCAGGAAAAAAGCGACTTAGAAGCTGTCTAAAAATTCGGCGAGGGTGCGCAAGAGGGGAAAACGGGGTATGACAAGGCACGAGCGAGGAGCCTATCGGTGGATAGGCGACGAGGGAGTAACGCCGTCAGAGCCCGTTTTCCCCTCTTGCCTGAAAGGTTGCAGCCGATCAAAGCGGCGCGCGTCAGCCGCCGCACGCGCGGGAGCGCGAACCGCAACTGGCCTCAGGCCAGCGCGCGGCAGCGCGAAAGGGGTCCAGCGTCACGCTGGCTCTTGCCTTTTGGGTTGCGCATCTTTTGGCGCTGGCCTGCGTTGCTCGTCGGTCGCGTATCTGAAGATATGCTCCCTCCTCACCGCCTTGGCCAACCCCAAAACCTGCTGCAACGCACCCCGCTCCCAATTTTGAGACAGCTTCTTAGGTCGCCCGCCTTTCGGACCCAAGCAGCAAGGATGCGGATTGATTTCTCACCGCATCCTGTTTCTTTTGCCCCCGCGCCTATTGTTGCGCATGCCAAAGCCGATCTATGATTCCGGAACTATTCAAGATCATCCTCCCGCGCCTTACTCCTGGGGTGTTGGAAGTGGTCCATAGCCACCTGACGGACGAGCAAATCGGACTCTTGCTTGTCAAACTGATCAACCCCTACGCCATACTGTCGCAGCAGGAGGAAGCCAAGCTGCGAGGGGTCAACCGCAAAACACTCCGCGGGATGAAAACCCGTGGGGAGGTCTCCCCGGTTCGGGGGAGCACCATGGGCGTCAACAAGAAAAATGACCCAAATCGCCCCAAAATAGACCCAGAACGCCCCAAAAATGCCCAATTGGGGCGGGGACACGCAAAGCCGATGTAAAACCCGCGAGCGACCGGATGGATCCGGTCTTGCTCGATAAACTCAACAAGGAAGTGATTATGATTCAGTCAGATTATGCCCGATGCCGCACTCTGCTCGTTGGCAGGTGCTCTCTTTTGCTTGTTCCCAGCCAGAGAAGGGGACGCGCATGAAAAGCCGCCTTACGCTTACCGAGGCCCAAGCGGCCGTGCTGGCGCGGTTGATTCGCATGCAACTAGACGCTTACGACGAGGCCGTTGGAGGCGAAAACCGCAAGGAAATCGAGCCGTTGAACGGCAGTGAACTCGATCTGCTTGAGCCGTTGGTGGCCCTTTTGGAACATGGGTAAAGCGACGATTTGTGAAACTTTCCCTTGCATAAACCCCAGAAGGCCCCATGTTAGGTGCTTCGATTGTTAATGTTTCGTAGCGCGGTAGATCGCAGGTTGGGGTTCCTCAATGGTGATTTGAAACCCGGTTCTCGGGAACGGCTCTGATAGCTGGCATTCGTAAATAAACCTCAAATCATTATGAAATTATACGTAGGAAATCTCTCCTTCGACACCATCGAAAACGATCTCCAAGATCTCTTCGAACAATACGGCAAAGTGACCGAAGTCGGTCTCGTTACCGATCGCGCCACGGGCCGTTCCCGCGGGTTCGCCTTTGTGACCATGGGCAGCGCCGCTGAAGGCCAGGCCGCAATCGACGCCCTCGAGGGCAAAGAATTTGCCGGACGCAAGCTCACCGTCAACGAGGCTCGTCCTCGTGAAGAACGCCCCCGTAGTGGTGGCGGCGGCGGTGGTGGCCGTGGCGGTTACGGCGGCGGTGGTGGCGGCGGCGGACGTGGCCGTTACTAAGCTTTAGCGCTTTGTTTTCCACGGGGCGGAGTCTCTTCACGGGGATTCCGCCCTTTGGCTTCTCATTCGTTCGCCAGGAACGAGGGGCCGTAAAAATCAACGCTGGGAGTTGAGGCCGTTTTTAATAAAGGCTTTTGCGCAAGCCGAAGCGGCCTATTGGCGAGTGTGCGCCGTTAGTTGTTTGACCAACCAAAATCTACATGCCTGCTGAAACTGCCATTGAAACCGACGGTAAAATCGTCGCCGTGCTCGCCGGAACCATGTTCCGCGTTGAGCTGGCCAACAAACACCAAGTCCTCGCCCACATCTCGGGCCGGATGCGCAAGCGGTTCATCCGCCTGACCATGGGAGACCGTGTGAAGATCGAAATGTCTCCCTACGATCTCGACAAAGCGCGGATCGTTTACCGTCTCGGGTAAGGCAGTTCCCCGGACCGTCGGAATTGACGGCTCACTGAAAAATTTCAAACCTGTGGAAGGATGGGCCCCGCCGATCCCCACAGGTTTTTTGTTTGTGGCCGCAGTATCCCGCAAGATTTCCGAAAGAAGGTGGATCGTGCGCTCCGCGCGCGATTCCGGGGGTGGGCGTCGCAAACAAAAACGGGCTCGCTGCGCTCGATGTTTTTTGGAAAATCGCCCGCGGTGCGGCCGATCCACCGTGCAGAGAATCGAAAGCTGATTATTTTCCGGCTTTGGCTTCTTCGCCTTTGTCGGTTTGTTCCGGTGTGTGGGCGTTGAAGGCGAGCTTGCTCCCGGCAGCGCTGACGGTGACAGTGTCCCCGGCCTTGATGATGCCGCGCAGCAGTTCTTCGGCGAGCGGATCTTCGAGGAAACGCTCCACGGCGCGGCGCATCGGGCGCGCTCCATAGGCCGGGTCGTATCCTTTTTCGATGAGGAACTCGTGACCGGTTTCGTCGAGGATCAACTCGATCTCCTTGGCCTTCAGCCGCTTGGCAACCTTTGCGACTTCGAGATCCACGATCTGCACCAGGTCGGGCTTGGTGAGTGTGTGGAAGACAATGATGTCGTCGAGCCGATTGATGAACTCCGGTTTGAAGACACGCTTGGCTTCTTCCATCACCTTGTCCCGCATCGCCTCGTACCCTGCGGCTTCGGCGGAACTGACTGCGCCGAATCCGAGCGTCGTCTGCTTCTTGATCAATTCCGCCCCCGCGTTGGAGGTCATGATGATGATCGTGTTGCGGAAGTCGATTTTGCGTCCAAGCGAGTCGGTGACTTTGCCTTCCTCCAAAATTTGCAACAGGAGGTGCATGACGTCGGGGTGCGCCTTTTCCACCTCGTCAAAGAGGATGACCGAATACGGCCTGCGGCGAACGGCTTCGGAGAGCTGACCACCCTCCTCGTAACCGACGTAGCCGGGAGGCGATCCGATAAGCCGCGAGGCGGTGAATTTCTCCATGTACTCGGACATGTCGATCTGGATCAACGCGTCACGATCGCCGAACATGAACTCGGCGAGACTGGCGGTGAGGAACGTTTTTCCAACCCCTGTGGGGCCGAGAAAAATGAACGAGCCGATGGGGCGACGAGGGTCCTTGAGGTCCGCACGCGAGCGGCGTAATGCCTTGGAAATCGCGGTGATCGCTTCGTCCTGCCCGATCACGCGCTTTTTGAGTTCCTCTTCCATCGCGAGGAGCTTGGCTGTCTCGGCTTGCTCCATGCGGTGCAGCGGGACTCCGGTGGTTTTGGAAACGACGGAGAGAATGTCGTCGTCGCTCACGATTACTTCCTTCTCTTCGCGCTGTTCTCGCCACTCGGTGAGGATTTGCTCGAGCTTCTCCTTCGTGTGCTTCTCGGTGTCGCGCAGGGCTGCGGCTTTTTCAAAATCCTGTGCCTTGATGGCGGCTTCTTTCTGGCCGCGAATCTCGTCGATTTCCCCCTCGATGGTTTTCACATCGGGCGGGCGGGTCATCGCGGCGATGCGGGCACGCGCCCCGGCTTCGTCCATGACGTCGATGGCTTTGTCCGGCAGAAAGCGACCCGTGATGTAGCGGTCGGAGAGCTTGGCGCAGAGCTCCAACGCTTCGTCGGTGATCTTCGCGCGGTGGTGCGCTTCGTATTTGGGGCGCAACCCTTTCAAAATCTCGACCGTGTCCTCGACATTCGGCGCTTCGACTTTGACGGTCTGGAAACGGCGCTCCAACGCGGCATCTTTTTCGATGTGCTTACGGTATTCATTGAGCGTGGTCGCGCCGATGCACTGCAACTCGCCCCGGCTCAGTGCCGGTTTGATGATGTTGGAAGCGTCCATTGCCCCTTCGGCGGAACCTGCGCCGACGATGGTGTGCAACTCGTCGATAAAGAGCAGGATGTTTTTGCTGCGGCGAATCTCGTCCATCACGGCCTTGATCCGCTCCTCAAACTGGCCGCGGTATTTGGTTCCGGCGACCATGAGGGCGAGGTCGAGCGTGACGACTTTTTTATCGCGCAGAATTTCCGGCACGCTCCCGGCTGCGATCTCCTGGGCAAGCCCCTCGACGATGGCGGTCTTGCCAACGCCCGCTTCGCCCAACAGCACCGGGTTGTTCTTGGTGCGGCGGCAGAGGATCTGGATGACGCGCTCGATTTCGTTGTGCCGCCCGATCACAGGGTCGAGTTCGGCCTTGCGCGCCATCTCGGTCAGGTCGCGTCCGAACGCCCGCAGGGCAGGGGTTTTGAGGTCCCCTTTTTTGGCACCTGGCTCGGCGGTTCCCCCGGCGCTCGCGGTCGTCTGCCCTTCTTCTTCCGCCTCGCCTTCCGGCGGGGTGAAGTTCGGGTCGAGTTCCTTCAAGATTTCGTTGCGGGTCTTCTCAATGTCGACCTCCAGATTTTTGAGCACCACGGCGGCGACCCCTTCGCCTTCGCGCAGCAGCCCGAGCAGGATGTGCTCGGTGCCAACATAGGAATGGTTGAGCGATTTGGCTTCCTTGCCCGCCAGCGCGAGCACTTTCTTCACGCGCGGGGTGTAAGGGATGTTGCCGACGATCTTTCCCTCGGGGCCTGCGCCGACTTGCTTTTCGACTTCGGCGCGGACGGTTTCCAGATCGAGCCCCATCTTTTGCAGCACGTTGACCGCCACGCCCTGGCCCAGCTTGATGAGCCCCAAAAGGAGGTGCTCGGTGCCGACGTAGTTGTGGTTGAACCGCTCGGCTTCTTTGCGGGCGAGCGCGAGCACTTGTTGAGCGCGTGGAGTAAAATTATTCATTGTGCGTTTCGTTGGTGGGCGGCTTTGGTAAGACCACCTTACCCGTGTTCGGGTTCGGAAATAGTTTCAATTTCTCACGGATGATCTCCGCGCGCAACGCGTCCCGTTCCTCGGGGCTGAGTTTTTGCTGCGTGGCGTTGCTCTGCAAGTGGGCGGGCTGGGTGACGATGAAGAGGTCATCAATGTCCGCTTGACGTTCCGGCGGGAAAAAGCCGAGGTCCACCCCCAGTTTCAGGAACGAGAGGAGATTCAGTGCCTCCTTGGAGGTCATCGCGTAGGCGTGAGACAAGATGCCGAAACCGCGCCCGATGTTATCCATCAGGGTGCCCGGTTTTTTCTGGAGCAGGATATGGCGCGCGTTCTCCTCGTTCTCGATGATTTTCTCGATGACTTTGTTTAATTGCGCGATGATCTCCTCTTCCGGCTCGCCCAGGGTGATCTGGTTGGAGATTTGGAACAGATTGCCCATCGCCTCGGTTCCCTCGCCATAAAGGCCGCGCACGGCGAGACCGATTTTGTTGATGGCCTGGATCACCTGATTAATCTGCTCGCTCAAGACGAGGCCCGGGAGATGCACCATTGCCGAAGCGCGCATGCCGGTGCCGACGTTGGTGGGACAGGCGGTCAGATAACCGAGTTGCGGATGAAAAGCGTAATCGAGCTTGGCTTCGAGGGTGCTATCGACTTTATCGAGCGCCTTGAAAGCATTGCGCAGCTGCAAACCGGGCCGGAGCACCTGCATGCGCAGATGGTCCTCCTCATTGATCATGATGCTGAGGGTCTGCTTTTTATTGACCACCACGGCGCTGCCCGACCCTTTGGCGGCGTGTTCGCGGCTGATGAGGTGGCGCTCCACGAGCACCTGCTTTTCCAGCGCGGAGAGCTCCTGCAAATAGGAGGAAAGCGCATCGTTCATTTCCGGCAACGCTTCCACCTGCGGTTTGATCAGCTCCAGAATCTGGAGCCGGTCGTTCTTCTTTGCCCAGCCGGGGAAGGGATGGCCCCGCAGATTGCGCGCCAGCCGGACACGGCTAGAGATGACGATTTGGTGATGCGGGCCGTCATTCCGAGCCCACTCGCCCCCGCTCGAAAAAAGGCTCTCGATTTTCACTTTGTTTGTTCCAGTTCCCGCAGTTGATCGCGAAGCTGGGCCGCCGTCTCGTAGTTTTCTTCGGAGACGGCCTTGTCCAGATCGCGCTTGAGTTGGTTCAGCCGCACGCCCATTTCAATGCTGCGCTTCAAACGGGCGGGCACTTTGCCGCTATGGGTGGTGCGCCGGTGCATGGCCTTGAGCAATCCGCCCAGGCCTTCCGCAAAGGTGTCGTAACATACGGCGCAGCCCAGTCGGCCCGTTTTCTTGAAATCCGCCTGGGTAAAGCCGCACGCCGGGCAGCGTTGCACCGCCGCCCCTTTTTCCATCTCTTCTTCGGCGCCGAGCCCCGGCAGCAAATCGACCAAAGCAAAGGAAAGGGGATCGGTGACCCCTTTTTCCTTGGAGCACGATTCGCACAGATTCACCTTCTGCATTTTGCCTTCGACAATTTGCGTCAAGAACACCGTCGCCGGATTGGTTTTGCAGACATCGCAGACCATTGCTTTGGGTTCCGTTTAATTGTTCCTACTCAATAGATCGGCGCACCGGTGGCTTGTGTCAACTCCCGGAATCGATGAATGAACCTGGCCGTGAGCGGGCCGGGAACGCCTTCTCCAATCGCGCGAGAATCCAGATTCACGACGGGGATGATTTCCGCAGCGGTTCCGGTGAGGAAACATTCGTCCGCCGTAAACAGATCGTAGCGGGTCAGGTCAGCCTCTTTTACCGGCATCCCGAACTCTTCGGCGATGTCCAAGACGACTCCGCGCGTGATGCCGCGCAGGGCTCCGGCTGAGATGGTGGGGGTGAAAAGGTGCCCGTTTTTGAGCACAAAAACGTTGTCGCCGGTGCATTCGGCCACGTAGCCCTGCTCATTGAGCATCAGCCCTTCTCCTGCATCCCCGGCTTCGATTTTAGCCAGGATGTTATTGAGGTAATTGAGCGACTTGATGGCCGGGCTGAGCGCACCGGGCGTCATGCGGCGGGTCGCGCAGGTAACCACGCTGAGGCCGTTGCGGTAGAGTTCCTCGGGATAGAGCTTGATGGAGGCGGCGATGATGATGACGGTGGCGCGCGGACAGTTCTTGGGGTTCAGCCCCAGGTCGCCCACGCCGCGCGTGACCACGAGCCGGATATACCCGTCGCGCAGCTCGTTCTGGCGGCAGCTTTCCAGCGTCGCTTCAGTCATCTCCGCTTTGGAAAGCGGGATCGTCAGCGCAATCGCCCGCGCGGAATCATACAACCGGTCGATATGTTCTTCGAGCTTGAAGATGCGCCCGTTGTAAAAACGGATTCCCTCGAAAATGCCGTCCCCATAAAGCAGGCCGTGGTCGAACACGGAAATCTTTGCTTCGTTCTCGGGATAAAACGCCCCATCAATGTAAATCTTCTTCATAATCGGAAAAAATATGCCGCTCCCACACCGCTTTTGCGCTGTCGCACTCGTTCCGCAGCGGGAAACCGCGAACTACGCCTCTCTCTTTAAAAGGCCGTCCTCGATCTCCACTTTGCGGTCTCCGCGTTCGGCCAACCGGGCGTCGTGGGTCACAACAAGCAATGTTTTCTGGTTTTCCCGGACCAACGCAAGCAGCAAATCCACGATCGTTTCTCCCGTCTTTGAGTCGAGATTCCCCGTGGGCTCATCGGCGAAGATCACGGTCGGGTCGTTAATGATCGCCCGGGCGATCGCCACACGCTGCTGTTCGCCGCCGCTCATTTCGGCCGGAAGATGGTGCTGGCGATCCTTCAAGCCGACTCGCTCCAGCGCGCACGCCGCCGCTTCGCGCGAGGCCCGGCGGTCGATCATCATGGGAAGCATCACGTTTTCCAAAGCCGTCAGTTCCGGCAAAAGAAAATAGCCTTGGAAGACAAATCCCATCCGCTCATTGCGGGTGCGCGCCTGTTCGCGTTCGCTGCCGGAGTAGAGCTCCCGGCCCTCAAAGGTGACCGTGCCCGACTCGGGCCGTTCCAGCCCGGCAAGGGTGTAGAGGAGGGTCGTTTTGCCCGCACCGGACGCTCCTACGAGAAAGACCGATTCCCCCCGATGGACATCCAGGGAAATGCCCCGGAGGACGTCGATCTGGCGCGGGCCGATTTTGAAGGAGCGGCGCAAATCGCGCGCGCTCAAGTGGACCTCGCGGGGGGGTGGGAGATGGGGCAAAATGGGATCAGTCATTGCGGTGATGCGGTCAACGTTAGAGGGAAGCAGCGCGAATTGCTAATGGGAAATGCGCACCTGCCGCATTCCCTCAAAGAGCACGATGCCCACCGCCGTGGCCAGATTGAGGCTGCGCGTCTTGCTTGTCATCGGAATGGTGAGGCACCGTTCGGGATGGGCGGCGAGGAGTGGTTCGGGAAGCCCCTTGGTTTCGCGCCCAAACACAAGGAAATCACCCGCCGCCATTGTTACATCGTAATAAGGACGCTCGCTTTTGGTGGTCAAATACCAGAACCGGCCCTCGGGATGCGCCGCCTGGAGTTGGGCAAAGGAATCCCACAGTTCCACCCGCGTCTCTTTCCAGTAGTCGAGCCCGGCACGTTTTAAGGTTTTGTCGTCGATGGAAAACCCGAGCGGCCGCACCAGATGCAGCGTCGCGTCGGTGGCGAGACAGAGCCGGGCGATATTGCCGGTATTGGGCGGTATTTCGGGTTCGATGAGGACGACATGGAACATGGGGAAAGTTCCATTCCATTTCGCTGCCGCTGCCAAGCTTTTTCACGGGGGGCAAAGCGTTTTATATCGCTTCCAGTTCATAAGGACCGTTTAGAGCTGGTGCCCTCGGCAGTTTAAACAGGATTAACAAGATTTGAGGATTACCAGGATTACGCCTGTAGCCCATGAGCGCTGGTGAGCAATTGTGACTCCTGATCCGAAAAATCCTGTAAATCATGTCAATCTTGTTAATCCTGTCTTTCAACGGGTTTTCTGAACTAGAAGTGGCAATATCCGTCTCGGCGCGCCGCTCTGAAACTTGAAGCAAACCGAAAACGCGCGATCTTGAGTTGGGGTGCGAATCATGGTGAGGTCGTTCCTTGCCATCTCGCCGAAAATAAGATTAAATCTTTTTACGAAGGAAAAAGTTTATGAACGAAACCGAAGCTATGAACCAGGAAAGCGCCAGCAAATTCGAAGCGGGCAAAGCCCACGCCAAACAAGCGGCCGAAGAACTCCGCGCCGCAGCCGAGGAGAAAGCTGCTGAACTCCGTTCGGCCGCGGAATCCAAAGCCGCCGAATTCCGCACGACAGCGGAATCCAAAGCTGCGGAATACCGCACCAAAGCTCAGGAAACGTATGAACAGGCCCGCACCCGCGCCCGTTCGCTCCAGGAAGAGGGCGAGGCGTATGTGCGTGAAAACCCGCTTCAAGGCGTGCTGACCGCGCTCGGGGTCGGTTTTGTCCTTGGCCTGCTCTTTCGCCGCTAGGCAACCCTAAAATATCATGATGGGCACTATGCCGCCGCCGCACGAGCGGTTTGCAGCGGAGACCGGTCTTTCCGGGCATCTGCTGGCGTTTTTCGCCTCCTTCACAGGCTATTTTCGGGCTCGGCTGGAGTTGGCCGGGATTGAGGGAAAGGAAGCCGCCACCATCTACGTCAAAGTGGCGGCCCTTTTGGCTGTGGCGCTACTCTGCGTTGCTTTTGGCTACGCATTCCTTTGGATCGGGCTGATCGCGCTGATTGCCGCTGTGTCGCAGGTGCATTGGGGTTGGCTGGTTTTGGCAGCGGGGGTCTTGCACCTTCTTGCCGCCGCGGGCTGCGTCTGGGGTGTGGCGAGGTTATGGAAGCGGCCGGTCTTTTCGGAAACGTTGGAGGAATTCAGAAAGGATCAGGAATGGCTCAAAAATCACCAATAAACCGGGCCGACCGCAAGGCGGAACTCGTCTCTGAATTGGCGTGGTCCCGAGCGGAACTTGCGCGCAATCTCCACGATACCCGCAACGATCTGGATTTGGCCGCCCGTCTCAAGCAGTCCGTCGCCCATCGCAAGGCGGCCTGGCTTACCGGTGCCGCTCTGACCGGTTGGGTCTTGTCCCGCCTGCCGGGCCGCAAGAAAAAGGAACCGGCCAAGGCTTCCCGCAGCGATTCCAAGGAAAGTTCCGATCGCGCGGGGATGCTGCTGACGATCCTGGGCGTGGCGCTCAATGTCTTCAAGCCGATCCTTACAAAGATGGCTTCCCGCAAGATCACTGAAATGGCCGCCCGAAGCGGTGGCGAGTGGGGCAGGTCGTTACAGTAGGAGCGGAATACATAAGGCCCGGCTCGCGAAATTTGGGAAATTTGCCCATTTTTCTTGATATGGGTGGTGTTTTGCATTGATTTCATGCGCTTGCTGGTGTCGTTTTCCCTGCCTGCCAATGTCTGAAACCCCCATCCCCACTGCCGTCTCCTCCGAGGAGGAGATCCACACGCTGGAGCACGTCGATCATTATCTTTATGTCGGCCAGCAATCCTGCGCCTCCGACATCCATCTCGGAGTCAACAGCCGGCCGGTCTGGCGGCGCAATGGCGAACTTGAGCCGATCTGGCTCAAGGCACCGGTCCTTACCGCAGCCGATACCGAGCGGCTGGCGATGGCTTTTTTGACAGACGGTCAAAAGAAACATCTCGCAGAGCGGGGGGATGCGGATTTCGCTTATTCCACCCATTTTGGACGCTTCCGGACCAGCGTTGTCCGGCACCGGCTCGGCTACGACATGACCTTCCGCATCATCAGCACGCAACTGCGGAGCATGGCGGAAATCGGGTTGCCGGATTCGCTCAAGCTGCTCACCCAATACCACAACGGCCTCGTGTTGGTGACGGGTTCGGTGGGTTGCGGCAAATCGACCACGCTGGCCGCGTTGGTGGATGAGATCAATAACCACCGCCACGACCATATCATCACGCTGGAAGACCCGATTGAATATGTCGTGCCGTCCAAGGGGTGCCATGTCACCCAGCGCGAGGTGCACACGCACACCCAATCGTTCGCGGCGGCGCTGCGCGGTTCTTTGCGCGAAGACCCGGATGTCATCATGGTTGGAGAAATGCGCGACTTGGAAACCATCCAGCTTGCCATCACCGCGGCGGAAACCGGCCACTTGGTGCTCGGCACTTTGCACACCGGCAACGCCGCCCGCACACTGGACCGCGTGCTCGACGTTTTCCCCACCGACCAGCGCGAGCAAATTCGCGTCATGGTGAGCGAATCGCTGAGGGGCGTCATCAGCCAGCAGCTTATTCCGCGCATGGATGGGCAAGGTCGTGCGCTTGCTTTGGAAATTCTGGTCAACACGCCCGCCGTTGCCGCGACGATTCGCGATGGGAAGACATTCATGCTGCCGGGCATCATGCAGACCGGGCGCAAACTGGGCATGCAGTTGATGGACGACTCGCTGATGGCTCTTTACGACAAGGGGATTATTTCCCAGGAAGAGGCCTACGCCCGCGCCGAACAAAAACAGCTCATGCGCCAGCATTTCTCGCACTGACATTCTTACCCCCCCTCTCTTACCCTCCGTACCCAGATGGCATACATCGATCAATTTTTCAAGGTCCTCATCGAAGCCGGCGCATCGGATTTGCACCTTGGCGAGAGCCAGCCGCCGAAAATCCGCCGCCACGGCGACATTGTCGCCATCCGCGAAGAAGTCCTCACCCACGATGAGTGCGCGTACATGATGAGCGAGATCGCGGGGCCGGAACGCTGGGCCCGCTTTGAAGCGTGCGGCGATCTGGATTTTGCCTACGAAATGGACGAGACGTCGCGGTTCCGCTGCAACTTCCTCAAGCAGACCAACGGCTACGGCGCGGTATTCCGTCTCATTCCGACGAAAATCCTCACCCTCGAACAGCTCGGCATCCCTGCGGTGGTCAAAGAATTTTGCAAAATGCGCGGCGGGCTTGTCCTGGTCACGGGCCCCACCGGTTCCGGCAAGAGCACGACGCTGGCCGGCATGATGGATTTCATCAACGTCAACTATTCCCGGCACATCGTCACGATCGAAGAGCCGATCGAGTTCGTGCACAACAACAAGAAGAGCATCATCACCCAGAGGGAAGTGCCCGACCACGCCCCCGATTTCCCCGTCGGCCTCAAGGCGGCATTGCGTGAAGATGCGGACATCGTGCTCGTGGGTGAAATGCGCGACCTGGAGACGATTTCCCTCGCGCTCACCGCCGCCGAAACCGGCCTGCTCGTTTTCGGAACCCTGCACACCAACAACGCGCGCAAGACGGTGGATCGTTTGATTGACGTCTTCCCGTCCGATCAGCAATCGCAGGTCCGCACCATGCTTGCGGCCTCGCTGCGCGGCGTAGTCGCCCAGTTGCTCCTCAAGCGTTGCGACAAACCGGGGCGTATCGCCGTGAACGAAATCCTCGTCGGCAACTCCGCTGTGTCGGCCATCATCCGCGAAGGGGCCACGCAGAAGCTGCAAGACGTCATCGTCGGCGGCAAGGGCCAGGGGATGCAATTCATGGATGACGCGATCTGGAGCGTGATGCAGCAAGGGATTGTTTCCCCGCATGAGGCGTACATGAAAGCCATCGACAAGAACCGCTTCAAAGTATTCCTTTCGCACGACGAAGCCGACTTGGCGAACTCGGCCGGGGCCGTGGCATAGGCGGGGATTTATAGGGCGGATCGATTCCGAGAAACCAGGTCCCGATGAGTTTGCAGAGCGCAGCAGAATCTGCCTAAACTCAGGCTTTCCCGTGCTGAGCACCCTTAAACTTCGTGATTTTCGCTGCTTTCCCGCGCTGGAGGCGGAGTTTGCGCCGGGATCCAATGTGATCGTGGGGCCCAACGCGCAAGGCAAGACGTCGCTCCTGGAAGCGGCTTGTGTGCTCTTGCGCCTGCAATCGCCTCGCGCGGCGACGCTCGGCCCGCTGGTGCGCCTCGGGGCTGCGGGATTTGTGGTGGACGGCTTTTATTCCGGCAATCACCTGCAGTTTTATTACTCGCCCCGGCGCAAAAAACTCGCGCTCGATTCCGTGGAACAGCGAACGGCGGCGGAGTATTTGCAACTCGGGCGCGTGGTCTGGTTTTCCAATGCGGACATCGCGCTGGTGCGCGGCGCGGCGGACGAGCGGCGGCGTTACCTGGATTTTGTCGCCGCCCAGCTCGATTCCGGCTATCGGCGGCATTTGCGGGACTACGAAAAAGCGCTCCGTTCGCGCAACCGCCTGCTCAAAATGCCCAACGTGCGCTGGCGCGAAATCGCGGCCTTTGACGAGCCGCTCGTGGCCGCTGGCGATGCGCTCACGCAGGCGCGCGCCCGCTTGGTTGCGACCTTGGAACCGTACGCGGCGGAAGCGCAGAGGGCCATTGGCGGCGGGGTGGGGGAGATGCTTTCCATGCGCTACGAGGCCGGGTCTGGAGGCACGGATTTCGCGGTGAACCTTGCAGCCCGCCGGATGGAGGATCAACGTTTGCGCCAGACGACGGTGGGGCCGCACCGGGACGAGGTGATCCTGGAGATCAACGGCCACGGCTGCGAACTCGCCAGTGAAGGCCAACAGCGCACGCTCGCGCTGGCGCTTCGGCTCGCCCAGGCCCGGCTCATCGCAGCCCAGCGGGAGGCGCTTCCGCTTTTGCTGCTGGACGATATTTTTGGCGAACTCGACCCGGCCCGCCGCAATGCCTTGTTGGCGCATCTTCCGGCGGGGGCGCAAAAGATCATCACCACCACCCATCTTGACTGGGCGCAGACGGAGATCGGGCGCGTGTTCCATTTGGAAAACCGGGTGCTCACGGTGGAGCGCTGAGCAAATCTTCTTCCTTCGCATATTGCGGTTTGACGCCGGTTCGGCTATGGGTCTTCGCTCCATGGCAGCACCCGGTTCCGCAAGCATCCTCACCGCGCAAGACCTTTGCGTTCGTTACAACGACCAGGTCGTGCTCGACCGCGCCTCCCTCTCCATCCACGAGGGGGACCGCATCGGGCTGGTGGGGCGCAACGGTTCTGGAAAATCGACCTTCCTGCGGATCGTGGCGAATCAGTTGGAACCGGACGCCGGGGGCGTGGCGCGGCGGCGCGGATTGGTGGTGGGATATTTGCCGCAGGAGTTCGCGCTCGATGCGGAAATGAACGTGGTCGAGAACATTCGGGCCGGGGCGCAGCATGTGCTTGATTTGATTGCCGAATTTGAGGGGCTTGCGGGCGACTCGGCGCGGCATCACGACTTGGAGGAGCGTATCAACCTCCTCGACGGCTGGAGTCTCGACCGCCGCATTGCGACGGCCATGTCCAAGCTCTCGTGCCCGAGCGCCGAGGCGTCCATTGGCACGCTTTCGGGCGGCGAAAAACGGCGTGTGGCGCTCTGCCGGGCCGTGGTTTCCCAGCCGGATTTGCTGATTCTCGATGAGCCGACCAATCACCTCGATGCGGAGTCCATCGAATGGCTCGTCGCTTTTTTGGAGAGCTATCCCGGCGCATTCCTGGTCGTCACGCACGACCGCTATTTTCTGGATCGCGTGACCAACCAGATTACCGAACTGGCCAACGGCACGTTTTTTTCTTACGAAGGCAATTACACCGACTACCTCGTCTCGCGCGCGGAGCGGATGGCGGCCGTGGAGTTGGTGGAGCACAAGCGCCAGATGTTCCTCAAACGCGAGTTGGAATGGGTGCGCCGCGCCCCGGAGGCCCGCAGAACCAAGTCCCGCAGCCGGATCGACGCTTATTTTGAAGTGGCGGACCAGACGCCGCCGGAGTTGGAAAAAGATGTGGATCTGGTGATCCCGCCCGCGCCGCAGTTGGGCAACCGCGTCGTGGAACTCACCAATGTCGGGATCGCGATGGGCGGGCGGCGGCTGTTTGCCGGGTTCAACTTTAAATTCGAGGCGGGCCAGAGGCTCGGCATCACCGGGCGCAACGGTCTGGGCAAGACAACCCTGCTCAAAATAATATTGGGGCAAATGCAGCCGGATTCCGGCGAAGTGCGCACCGGCCAACTCACGCGCTTTAATTACGTGGATCAAGCCCGGTTGCTGCTCAATGACGACGACACCGTGCTGCAAGCCATCAGCGACGGCAGCGAGTTTGTCATGTATGGCGGCATCAAGGTGCCGGTGCGCGGTTATTTGAAGCGCTTCCTGTTCACCGACGACCGGATCATCACCAAAGTGCGGTTCCTGAGCGGCGGCGAGCGGAGCCGACTCTTGCTCGCGCGCATCCTCAAAAACGGCGGCAATTTCCTGATCCTGGATGAGCCGACCAACGACCTCGATCTGGCCACGCTGCGCATTCTCGAAGAAGCGCTGCTGGCGTTTGAAGGCGTGGTGCTCGTGGTCAGCCACGACCGCTATTTTTTAAACCGCGTGTGCACCGGCATCCTTGCCTTTGAGGGAGAAGGGCAGGTGCATTACAGCGTTGGCAGTTACGACTATTACTGGGAGAAGCGGCAGCGCTTGCTGAAACAATGGGGCGCCGATCCCGGTCCCGAGAAAGAGAAGCCGGTCCCGCGCCGCCCCCTCGCCGAGAAAGCGCGCAAGCTCACCTATAAAGAAACCCGCGAGTTGGAAGGAATGGAAGCGGCGATCCTGGCGGTGGAAGAGCGGATTGCAGAAATTGAGGCGATGTTTGCCGACCCGGAGTTTCACCGCAAGCACGGTTCGGACGGCCCGGCGCTGCACGAGGAAGTCGAAGCAGCGCGCACGAAACTGGAGGCGTTGTTTGCGCGATGGGAGACGTTGGAGGCCGTGCGCTTGGCGATGGGGTGATTCATTGTTTCTTTTTTGAATCGCCCGCAAGCTCTGATAAATGGTGGTTTGTGAAAAAATTCGATTGTTTCTCGGAGGGAGGCGCAACACTCAATTTTCGAGCAACTTTGTTGAATACACTAGCGCTTCTCTTTTCCAAAAAATCATAAACGCTCAGGTTAATGCAGCCAGCAGTCTTCCCTTTTGAAATTGACCCTTGTCATACTGATTCATATTATCTGTCTATTCGCCCGGTTTGAATCTCATGGAGCACGCACTGCACACGCTGGAAAATTTATTGAAACGCGAAGACCTAGCCGCTGGCGCAAGGGGAGCGGTTCGCCGAAGCCTTTCCCTTCTTCGTCCATACGCTGAGGCAAATCCTTGTTGGTTCATGTGGGTTCCCCCCTGTTTCAACACGGCTTTGGACATCCAGCAAACGATGCGAGCGGTTCATGAGTGCTTTCATTGTGGCAAGGTTCCAAAGGGACATGACTGCCCCTCATGCAAAAAGAAAATCAACCGTATCACCGTCAAAAAGTGCGGCCCTTGCGGAAAATGCACGGCATGCGGAAGTGGCGAGCCTTGCTTGCATTCGACCGCGTGTGATTGCTGCAAGGATTGCGGAAAGTGCAAAAGCTGTCGTTACTGCCCAGAATGCCAGAGGTATGAGGTATTGGAATGGACGCAAGGCTCTGGCTTCAACTTCGCGAAAGGGGACACCTTTTACGATACGCCGCTTGCCTATCCCGCATCAGAGCAGGGTCGATGGAGCGATGCCTTGAAGCATTTTCGCTATTGCATTGAAGTGACTCAATCCTCTCCTTGCGTTCCTGCAAAGCTCCCCCCAAAAATAAGAAAAGCAGCCCCCCCCGATGCAGAAGACGTGGAAACTTGCCCGCGTTATCCCGGCAGGGTTGAATTCAAGCTCTTCGTCCCCAACGAAGACAAAACCGGGCTTACACTTCGTGAAACCGGAATCATGACCCAAGACGAATTCACGAGGCTCCTTATCACTGGGGAATCACCCAAGCTGACGCTAAAGTGGGCCGAAATGCTTCTGTAACCCAAGAACCTTACAATTGTGAAGAAATACATCCTTCGCCGTCCCTTCCCTGCCTCAGAGTCCTCCCGTCCTCGTGGCCCTCTGAATTACGACAAAGCAGTTAACGAGTTGCTTGGCCTTTCCAAGGGAATAATGGCGGACGGAAAAGTTACAGTCGAGGAGGTCGAATACCTGCGAGGGTGGTTAGAACGGCGCAGGGAATTTATCGCAGCGTGGCCTTTGAGCATCGTGGCGCAAAGAATTGCGGTTATCTGCGTGGATGGGGTCATTACAGAAGAAGAGTGCAAGAGTCTTGGCGAAACCCTGCTTGCACTGACAGGCGAGGATGAATCAGCAGAAACCGGACAAGGAGAGCCAAAGAAAGAACTGACAACGCGGTCATGCTTCACGATACCCGAACCGGAAATTTGTTTTGATGGGAGGTCTTTTTGCCTCACAGGAAATTTCGTTTTTGGGCCAAAGAGCCAAGCAGAGGAAGCTATCATTCAGCGTGGAGGCAAAGTCAGCGACCGGGTTTCAAGGGAAATGGATTATCTCCTCGTTGGTTCCATCGTGAGCAAAGCATGGGCACACGGCAATTTTGGCAGAAAAATCGAAAAGGTCATGACCGAGTGGAGGCATGTGGCGATTATCAGCGAGCAACATTGGACTCAGGCCTTAAATGCGTGTTTTCCGGTCGAGAACCAACCATGGCTCTTGATCAAAGATTGGGGACATGAGGCGGGGTAAACCGCCACCATGTCCCCTGTGTATAACCGAATCGACATTAAAGGATATCGGGTGCTCGAATGCGAGCGCCAAGATCAACTCTACATCCACCTGGCTCCCTCC
>JAPLTE010000076.1 GCA_026398235.1 Verrucomicrobiota bacterium | reverse complement strand
CCGCAAGCGCGCCACGGAGCCGAATTTCTGGAGCAAAGCCTGTTTGCGCGTGGCGCTCACGCCGGGGCAATCGTCCAGGAGACTCTCGGCAATGCGGCGCTTCATCAAGAGTTGGTGGTAGCCGTTGGCAAACCGGTGCGCCTCATCGCGAATCCGCTGCAAGAGCCGAAGCGCGCCGGAATCCTCCGGAAGTAACAGCGGCACAGGGCGGCCAGGGCGGTAAATTTCCTCAAATTCTTTGGCCAAACCGATGATCGGGAGTTCGTGCAATCCAAGCCGCTGCAATTCTTTGCAGGCGGAGGAAAGCTGCCCCTTGCCTCCATCCACGATGATTAAATCCGGCAGCCGCACCGGGCTCATCCCCAACCGGTGGAGCCGCTCCACGGCTTCGGCGGGGGGTTCTTGCGAGAATTCCGCCGACAGGTCCACTCCCGGGGTTTCTGATTCCAGCGCGGAACGGCTCTCCCGCGCTTCGAGCAGGATGCGGGAATACCGGCGTCGGACCACCTCCGCCATGCTCGCGAAATCGTTCTGCCCATCGACTGTCTTGATCCGGTAGCGCCGGTAATTGGCGATGTCCGGCACGCCGTCGCGGAAGCAGACCATTGAGGCGACGATGTGGGTGGTGGATATGTTGGAAATATCGAAGCACTCCATCACCTTCGGTGGCGCGGTTAGCTGCAGCGCATCCTTGAGGGCCAGCAAATCGGCTTCGGGGAGCACCGTGCTCGGCAGGGTGTTGCGGGTAAAGCGCGTGAAGCGCCGGGAGGGAGCCATCGTCGCGCGCAAATCCTCCAGCATGTTGCGCAGTTCCGCCGCCCGTTCAAAGTCCAGTTTTTCTGCCGCTTTGTGCATCTCCGCCTCGATCTCCGCCAGCAGTTCTTTGGATTGACCGGCGATGAATTCGCACGCTTGCTCCACCTTCTGCCGGTATTCCCCGGGGTTCAGTCCGCTGATTTTCATGTGCACCTGGAAACTCGACGATTTGAGTTCCTGCTCGTTGGGGGCACCCCGCCCAAAGGTCAAAATGCCAAAACGCTTGCGCATGAAGCGGAGCGTGTGCCGGAGCGCCCCGGCATCTGCATACGGCCCGAAATAGCGCGCGTTGTCCTCGCGCTTGAACCGGGCAAGCCGGAAGCGCGGCCACTCCTCGGCCATATCGACCTTCACCATCAGGAACCGTTTGTCGTCCCGGAACGCCACGTTGTATTTGGGGCGGAACTCTTTGATGAGCTTGCCTTCCAGCAAAAGCGCCTCCGGTTCGCTGCGGACGGTGTGCCATTCCAAGTTCCAGACGCTCTCCAGCAAAGCGCGGGTTTTCGGATCGGCCGTCCGTTTCTTGGATTCCATGAAATATTGGCTCACCCGTTTGCGCAAATCCCTGGCTTTCCCCACATAGATCACCCGATTCAACCGATCCCGCATCAGGTAAACCCCCGGTTTGTGGGGCAGATCGTGCAATTTCTTGCGAAGGTCAGGCTTGTCTTTGGGGAGCTGCGGCGTCATAGGTGGGGGATTCGATGTTCCAAGGTTCGCAAAGGAAGTTGAAAGCGTCCCAACACGCTCTAATATACACAACCTATTCCAATGAAACGCTCTCTTTTGTTTATCCTCACGCTCCTGCTGGTTCCGGGCGCTGTTTTTGCGCAGGACGCCACGACGGCAGCCACCGCCGCCGCGGTCGCCTCCAAAAGCTCCGCAGTGACCCTGCTGGGGCTCTTCCAGTCCGGCGGACCGGCCATGATCCCGCTGGCATGCATGTCGGTGCTCACGGCGATGCTCATTTTCGCTTACGCCATCACGCTGCGGCGCGGAGCGGTCCTTTCCAACCAGTTCATGAACACGGCGGAAGTTCTCTTAAAGAAACGGGATTACACCGGCCTGCTTGCCATTGCCAATCGCCACAGCGAGGCGGTGGCGCGGATCGTGCATCGGATGCTCGATTTCGCCTCCAAAAACCCAACGGCCCCTTTTGAAGTGGTACGCGAAATCGCCCAGACCGAAGGGTCCACCCAAGCGGCCTCGATCCAGAGCCGGATCACCTATTTGGCCGACATCGCCGTGCTCTCGCCGATGGTTGGGCTGCTCGGCACGGTCTTTGGCATTATCCAATCCTTCGGCGTCCTGGCCAACAGCGCCACCACGCAAGCCAGCCGCCCGGTGCTGCTGGCGCAAGGCGTTTCCGAAGCGCTCGTCGCCACGGGAAGCGGGCTCGTCATCGGCATCATCTCCATGGCGTTCTACGGAATTTTTCGCAATAAAGTGCAGAGTCTCCTTTCCGAACTCGAACGCGCCACCGCCCATTTGCTCGGGTTGATGGCCATCCAGGCTGAACGCCGCACAGAGCGCCATGAACCGGAGCGCCCCGCCGCGCAAGAACAGTCCCGGCGCGATTTCAAAATCGAGCCCCGCCGTCGCCCGGATGAACATTTGGAACACCTGCCGCCCCCGCCGCTGCCGCGTCGCCCCTCGGTCTCGGTGGAGGATGAGTTTTAATTTTTATCCAAGATGAATTTCCGCAAACGCGCCCAGCCCCAAATGCTCGGCTTTCAGATTGCGCCGATGGTGGACATCCTGCTGGTGCTGCTCGTTTTTTTCATCGTGACGTGGAATTTCGCCATCACGGAAAACGAGCTGGACGTGAAAGTGCCCACCGCGAGCGCCGCAAAAGAACAGCAATCGGTGGCCAACCAGACCGTGCTCAACGTGCGCAAAAACGGGACGGTGGTCATGAACCGCAAGGAACTGACGTTGGAGGAACTGCGCGCCAAACTCGGGCAGCTTGCCGAATTGTATCCGGATTACGCAATCATCCTGCGCGGCGACAAACAGCTCCCGTATGAAAACCTCATGGCCGTGATGGACATTTGTCGGCAGGCCAACATCTGGAACGTCGCGTTCGCCACTGCCGCGCAGCAGCAGAACTAGTGAGCTGTCCCCCTATGTTCCGGCTTTTCGTTTTTCTCCTCCTGCTGCTCGCTGCCGAACCGGCCCATTCGCAGACCTGGTTGCAGCGCTACCTGCGCGAGCGCAAGACCAAGGAGAAAGCCGAAGCACCTCAACAAGAGATCCCTGCGCCCCAACCCGAAGGGATTCCCGAAGAGGTCCGGCGGGCCGAACCGGTCAACGACCCCGCCCCGGTGGAACCCGGAATCCCCATCCCCACTCCAGAGCCGGTGGTGAAGGCCGAACCGGTTGCCGCGCCAACCCCCATCCCGGTGCGCCGCGCTGAGCTGGCCGACCCGTCGGCTGATCCCACTCCCCTCCCCGTTCGACGTGCCGAGCCCGTGGATGTCTCCTTTGACTCGGTGCTTGTACACCGCGCCGAACCGGTCGAACCGGCTGCACCCACCCCACCGGTGTCCACACCCCAGCCTGTGGGCACCCCTCGTGTGATCGTGGCCCCCACTCCCACCCCGACCCCTGTCGTGCAGGTCGAAGTCGCCGCCATTCCTTCGCCCTCCCCCTCGCCCACGCCGACGGCCCCCGTAGCCGCTCCAACCCCGGAGGGGATGGATCCCCACACGAACATCGTTCGCATCGCGCCGTCCAACACTCCGCTGCCCCCGGAGACCAGCCAGTTGAACTACGCCAACAATTTCTATTCCAACAAGCAATACGACCGGGCCGCGACCGAATACGAGCGCTATGTCACCCTTTACCCCACCGGCCCAGACCGCGATGCCGCGCTCTTCCGCATGGCGGAATCCCACCGGCAGATCCAAAACCTCAATGCCGCGCGCCGCGCGTATGAAGCGTTGCTCATGGAGTTCCCGGAAGGCGAGTTCGTCGGTCCCGCAGCTTACCGCATGGCGGATCTCTGTTTTCAGGAAAAGAACTACCCCGATGCTCTCGCCTATTACCGCAAGGCGGCAGTGCGCGTCAAAGACCCGGCCATCAGCCTTTCCGCAAAATATTACGCCGCGCGCTGCCTGGAAGCGCTTAGAGCCACTTCCGAGGCGATCTTCGCGTATGAAGAAGTCATCACCGCCGGAGAGAGCCCATTCCGCGACACGAGCCACCTTGCCATTGCCAAGCTGCTGGCGGATTCCGGTCGCCGCAACGAAGCGATCACGCAATTTGACGCTTTGATCCAGCAAACCCGCAACGCCGCGCTCAAAGCCGAAACGACCGTTCGCAAGGGGCTGCTCCTCATGGAGATGGGCAAGCCGGAAAGAGCCGCCGCCGCGCTGACTGCCGCGCTTGCCTTGCCGGAGTTGGGGAGTTGGAAAGAAACCGCCGCAGTCAGCCTGTTCCGCATTCTGTATAACAGCCAAAATTACCCGCAAGTGGTGGCGGCTTACGACGTTTCCGACAAGCAATTTTCGGCCGAAGCCCAACCCGAGGTGCTGCTCATCGTCGCCAATTCCCATCGCCAACTCGGCAAAGAGAAGACGGCCTGCGCGCTGTATGAGCAGATCGCCCGCGATTTCCCGGCCTCAGCCTACGCCAAGGACGCTCAGTATTACCGTCTCCTGGCCCTTTACAACGCGAACGCTCCGGGATTGCTGGAGCAGGTGGATGCCTACCTGGCGCAAAATCCGGAGGCGAACGACAAACGCGATCAACTCACGTTGCTCAAGGCGGAGACCTTCTACAAAGCCAAGCAGTACGCAGCTGCCGCACCGCTTTACGCTTCCGTGGAGAGCTCCGGCCTGGCCTCGACGCTCAAAGCGGAAGCTCTCTTCAAGCTCGGCTGGTGCTACACGCAGGTGCAGCCCCGAGACAATCCCGCCGCCATCCAGGCGTTCTCGGCATTCATCAACCAATACCCTGTGCACAAGCTCGCTCCCACCGCACTCGCCCAGAGGGCATTGAGCTACCAGCAAACCGCGCTCACCCAACCTTCCGGGAGCCCCCAGCAAAACCTGAGCTTGAAAGCGGCTCTTGCCGACTTCGATCACCTCCTTTCCCGGTACCCACAAGCGTCCAAAGAACGCGAGCTGGCCTTTCAGCAAAAGGCGCTCATCCTCGGGGCCAAAGAGGACAGTTATCCGGCGATGGCCGAAACTTTCGCGCGCCTTTTAAGCGAATTCCCCGGCAGCCCCCGGGCGGGTCAGGCGAATTATTGGATCGGCTGGGCCGCGTTTGAGGCCAAGAACTACAAAAAAGCCATCCCCGCCTTGATGGCAGCGCGGAAGCTCGACAAGGAACATTTTGGCGACAAGGCGGCCCGACTCCTTCTCCAGTCCCATTACCTTTTGGAAGATCGCGCAGCCACGGCGGCGGAAGCCGACAAAACCGCCAGAGTTTCCGCCGAGATCCTGCGTTGGCTCGGCTCTGAATTTTTCAAGGTGGGCGACGCGGTTCAGGCGGAGAAATACCTCGCGAGACTCACCACCCAGGAGAGCGGGGCGGTTCTTCAACCGGAGGACTGGCTGATTCTGGGGAGCGTCCGCACAAAGCTGGGCAAATGGACCGAGGCGGAGACCACCCTCCAAACCTATTTGGAAAAAGTCAGCGAACCTTCCCAAAAAGCCACGGGTCACCTCGCCCTGGGTGAAGCGCAACTCGCCGCAAAACAGCTTCCGGAGGCGCAAAAATCCGCCGATGCCGCCCTCGGGCTTCAACCCGAAGGCCGGCTCAATGCGCAAGGCCGGAAGCTCTCGGGCGAGATTGCCATGGCGCGCGGCGATTACGCTGGCGCAGCCAAATTATTCCTCACCATCACCGTGCTGTTTGGGGACGACCCGGAGATCACTCCCAAAGCGTATGCCCAAGCCTACATCGCTTACAAAAAGGCAGGGGAAACCGCGCAAGCCGCCAAGACCCTCAACGAACTCCAGAGCCGCTACCCGGAATACCCTGTGCCGTAATTCCCTTTCACGTCCGTAGCTCGCCGACAAACGAAACCTTCAATAGGAGGGGATCCATGAACAAAGCCAACCGGTGTCTTTTACATCTGGCGTGCATCGCGAGGAAATTGCCTCGCGGGACTCCCATACGATGGCACTGGGACCATCTGCTTCGGGAGTTTGGGATGGGCGTTTACGGCAAGGGCGGCGGGAATATCTCGGTTTAACCTGCTGCGCCGCTTATTTTGCCGTCGAAGCGTAGAGAAGCACCCCTTTGAGGGCATCGGCGGCCCGTTCGAGTTGGGTGTCGCGGAATCCAGCGAGCAGCTTTTGATCGGCCTCGTCCAGCCCCCCTTCGCGCCGTTGCAACACCAGCAGGCTTTCCTGCTGGGGCGTCATGGTGGCGCGGATGTTCGGGGCGATCCCTTTCTCATGGATCACCTGCTTGCCGGGAGTATAATAGCGGGCGGTCGTGAGGCGTACCCCGGCTCCGTCCTGCAACTCGATCACGCTTTGCACGCTTCCTTTGCCGAAACTGGTCTCGCCGACAAGGATGGCCCGCTTGAGGTCGCGTAGCGCTCCGGCGACGATCTCCGCCGCACTGGCGCTTCCGCCGTTGATCAAGATCGCCAACGGATACCGCGGCCTGCGTTTCGCATCCGCCGAGGTCTTATACACCTTGCGCGCGGAGGCGACCCGCCCCTCGGTGGAAACCACCATCGTATTCGGCCCCACAAATTGCCCACAAACATCGACCGCTCCTTCGAGGATGCCGCCGGGATTATTGCGCAGGTCGAGGATGAGTGCCTGGATTCCCTGCGCTTCCAAGGCGTCGAGCTTGGCCCCCAGTTCCGCAGCCGTGGGCTCGTTGAATTGGGTAATGCGCACATAGCCGATCTTCGTCTCCCCGGTCAGTTTGGCGTCGAGCACCTTTGCCTCCTTCACACTGGCCACTTTGATGATCGCGCGTTCAATCGTGAACTCTTTGATTTTGTGGGTGCCCGCGCGCAGGATGGTGAGGGTGACCTTTTGACCCGCCGCGCCACGCAACCGCTCCATCGCATGGGAAAGCTCCATCTGCTCGGTGGCTTCGCCGTTGATCTTTAAAATCTGATCGCCCGGGAGCAGCCCTGCGCGGAATCCCGGGGTGTCTTCCATCGGCGAAACCACGGTCAACACCCCGTCGCGTGTGGTGACGGTGACGCCGATTCCGCCGAACTCGCTCCGGGTGTCGTCCTCCATCCCTTTCAACTCGCCCGGGTCCATGAACCGGCTGTGGGGATCGAGCGAATTGAACATCCCTTTGATCGCCGCATACGTCAGCGCCCGGTAGTTCGTCTTTTTCTCGTCCACGTAATCCTGCCGGATCAACTGCATCGCCCGCGTCAACACCGCGATATTTTCGTACCCGTTGTCTTCCCCGGCGGCAGCGGCCCCCTGTTTCACCTCCGCTAAAAGGGAGAGCCCAAGGAGGAGAAGCACCGCCGTCAGCAGAAGCCGGATTTTCATCTACGAAGGAACGGCTAGCAGGGAGTTTTTGGACGCGGTCAATCCTACGCAGCGTCCTTGTCCTGCTTTTTGCGAATCAGCGGAGACTTTTTGCCTTCCACGACTGCGCGGTTAATGGTGATGTCCGCCACGTCTTCGCGGCTGGGAATTTCATACATCAAATCGAGCATGATCCGCTCCAGCATGGAACGCAGCGCGCGCGCCCCGGTCCCTTTGGTGACAGCCTGCGCGGCGAGGGCTTTCAAGGCGTCTTTGGTGAGCGTCAGCCCCACGCCTTCCATCGCCAAGAGCTTCACAAACTGCTTGACCATCGCGTTCTTGGTATCCGTGAGGATCGAAACGAGTTCCTCCTCGGTCAGCGCCGAAAGGGCCGTGACGACCGGCAGCCGCCCAATAAATTCGGGGATCATTCCAAACCCGAGCAAATCTTCCGGTTCGGTGAGCGCCAAAGCCTCCTTTGTAAGCTTTTCCTCGTCTTCAACCACGGAATCCGCCCCGAATCCGAGCACCCGCTTGCTCATGCGCCGTTGGACGATTTTGTCGAGCCCCACAAACGCCCCGCCACAGATGAAGAGAATTTTTTCGGTGTTGACCTGGATGTATTCCTGGTGCGGATGTTTGCGCCCACCCTGCGGAGGCACGTTGCAAAGAGTTCCTTCGAGAATTTTCAGCAGCGCCTGCTGCACCCCTTCGCCGGAAACATCCCTCGTGATGGAAACATTATCGGTTTTGCGACCGATTTTATCAATTTCATCAATATAGACGATCCCGATCTCGGCCCGCTTTACATCATAATCGGCGTTCTGCAACAGGCGTAGCACGATGTTTTCCACATCTTCCCCCACATAACCGGCTTCGGTGAGGGTGGTGGCGTCGGCGATACAAAACGGGACGTCGAGGATCCGGGCCAGGCTTTTCGCCAGCAAGGTCTTTCCGCTGCCGGTCGGCCCGATGAGCAAAATGTTGCTTTTCTCGATCTCCACGTCCGCCATCGCGTCGTCGGCGGGAGCCGTCTGAAGGATCCGTTTGTAATGGTTGTGGACTGCCACCGAGAGCACTTTTTTGGCCCGATCCTGACCGATCACATGCTGGTCGAGAGCCCGCCGGATGTCCATCGGTTTGGGCACGCGCAAGAGAGGGGTTTGGCGGCGCACCTCGTCGTGCAATTCCTTGTCCAGGATCCCCTTACAAACGTTTATACACGAATCACATATATAGACGCCCGGCCCCGCAATCAGCTTCCTTACCTCGGCTTGGTTCTTGCCGCAGAAGGAGCACATCGTCATGTTGGAGGAACGCGCCATCTTACGCTTCCGGCTTCGGCTCGAGAGAATCCAGTTTCACGTCTTTGCGGGACTGCACCACATGATCCACCAAGCCGTATTCGGCGGCTTCGGCTGCGGTCATGTAGTAATCCCGGTCAGAATCGTTCTTGACCTGTTCTTCGGGCTTGCCGGTGTGGTAGGCCAGGATGCGGGTCAAACGTTTCTTGAGTTTGAACATGAAATCGACCTGCCGTTCCACGTCGCTGGCCTGCCCCTGGGCACCGCCGGAGACTTGGTGAATCATGATGTCCGAATTGGGCAGGGCAAACCGCTTGCCTTTGGTTCCAGCCGCCAGGAGCACAGCCCCCATGCTGGCCGCCATCCCGAGGCAATAGGTCGTCACGTCGCAGGTGACAAATTGCATCGTGTCGTAGATCGCCAACCCCGCCGTAACCGAACCGCCCGGGGAATTGATGTAGATATGGATGTCTTTTTTCCCGTCTTCCATCTGGAGAAAGAGCATCTGCGCGATCACCAGATTGGCGACATGATCGTCAATCGCGGTGCCGATAAAAATAATCCGGTCCTTCAGCAACCGCGAGTAGATGTCGTAGCTCCGCTCGCCGCGCCCGGTTTGTTCGATCACCATCGGTATCAACATATTGTGTGGAAGTTGGGTGGAAGGTTTCGTGGTCGGGAGATTAAACATGGTTAAAAACAGCCTTGCGCGCTTGCTTCGGAAAAAGGGTTTTTCCTAGGCCGCAGGGGCACTGGTTTCAACGCTAGCATTGGCCAAAAGGAAATCAAGGACCTTGCCCGTAAGGATTTCCTCGTTGATGGAGTCCAGAGCTTCCCGTTTTTCGAGTTCCTTCTGGAGTTTCTCCACCGGCATCTGGTAGCGCATGGCCATCCGCACGAGGTGCCGGTTAAATTCCTCCCGGGTGACGGTGATTTTTTCTGCCTCGGCGATGCGGATCAAAACAAAGCTCCCCTTGAGCCGTTCGCGGGCAGTCTCGCCTGCGGAAGTATTCAGTTCCTTCTGGTTTTCGCGGATCACCTCTTCGGGCACGCCCCGGTTCTGGTTTTCGCGAATGAGGTTGGCAAGAACCCGATGCGTTTCGTTATAAACCATCCCCTCGGGCAATTCGCATTCAACCTGATCCAGCAGTTGCTTCATGATCTGGCCGCGTTTTTCGTTCTCCTGCTCGACGGACTTCTGGCGGGTGATTTCTCCCCGAATGAGTTCGCGCAATTCCGCGAGGGTCTTGCCGGGAGCGACCGTGGCGGCAAAGGCGTCGTCCGCTGCTGGGACGACCTTCGATTTGATCGTATTGAGCGTGACGCTGTAATGAAGCGTTTTGCCTGCGAGGTCGGTCATCGCGAAATCGGCGGGCACCGTGAGATCAAACTCGCGGGTTTCGCCCACCGCAGCCCCGATCACCTTCTCGCTGAACCCGGGCAGGAAGGTCTCTGGCGTCAGCTTGATCCAAAAATCGGTATTGGCCGCCAAAACCTTGGCGGCGGGAACCACTTCGTCGGCCGGTTTGCCATCGATGGTCCCGGTGTAGGTGACGACCGCAAAGTCGTCCATGGCCAGAGGCCGGTCGGTCACGTCCACGAAATCGGCCGCTTGATCGAGCAGCCGCTCGATCCCCTCGTCGATGTCCTTCTCGGTCACTTCGGCAGCGGCGACCGCGACCTTGATCCCCTTGTATTCAGGAAGCTCAAATTGCGGGGCGGTGACGACGCTCGCGGTAAAGCTCAAGGTCTGATCCGGCGCAAACTCCACCTCTTCGACGTTGGAGATGTGCAACACGCGCAGCTTGTTCTCGGCGATCGCTTCGCGGCAGGAAGTCGAGATGAGCCGACTTTGGAGTTCATCGGCGATCTCCTTTTTGAACTTCGTCTCCACGACGGAGCGCGGCGCTTTGCCGGGGCGGAAGCCGGGCAGCTTTGCGTGCTGTGCGTATTCGCGCAGGATGGCTTCGCGGGCTTGGGAGACTTTGTCGGCAGGGACTTCGATGCGCATCGTGGTGATGCAATTCGGCAGGTTCTCGAGTTGGACGTTCATGAGGTTTTCAGGATGGTTAAAATAAAAAGGCCGCAAGCGGGGCGGGAGATTACAAAGGGTTGGCGGGCTTTCTGCAACCGTAAATACGCCAAAGAGGAAAAATTCCCCCTCCGACGAACCCACCTGAAATCCATCTCGAACTCAGGAACTCAGGAGGAGAAAGAGCAAGTGCACCCTTTTTCTTTCCTGATTTCCTGAGTTCCAGATTATTTTGTATTTCCTTCGAGGAGGGAAAAGCCATGACAATGCGCCGCCCGGCCATTAAACTGCCCCGATCCCATTTTATTATGCGCTCCGACACCATCAAAAAAGGCAATGAACGCGCCCCGCACCGCAGTCTGCTGCGCGCCACCGGCTGCATCGAGACCGAGGACGATTTCAACAAGCCGTTCATCGCCATCTGCAACAGCTATGTGGATTGCATCCCCGGCCACGCCCACTTGAACGAAGTCGGTTCGCTGATGAAACGCCTCGTCCGGGCGGCGGGTGGCGTCCCGTTCATTTTCAATACCATCGGCGTGGACGACGGGATCGCCATGGGCCACGGCGGGATGAAATTTTCGCTCCCTTCGCGGGAATTGATCGCGGATTGCGTGGAGACGATGCTCCTCGGGCACTGCTTTGATGGCATGGTCTGTATTCCCAACTGCGACAAAATCGTGCCGGGCATGTTGATGGCCGCAATGCGCGTGAACATCCCGACGGTGTTTGTCAGCGGCGGGCCAATGGCGACGGGCGTCTCGGCGCACGCCACGGGCGATCTTCCGCAGCACCTTTTGCCCGCCACGGAGACTTCGGATTTGATCTCCGTGTTCAAGGGGGTTGGCGAACTCCAGAGCGGCAAGATCACCGAGGCCGATTTACTGAAGCTGGAACAATCCGCCTGCCCGACGTGCGGCTCCTGCTCCGGCATGTTCACGGCAAATTCCATGAACTGCCTTTGCGAAGCCCTCGGCATGGCGCTCCCCGGCAACGGAACCATCCTCGCGGTTTCCAAAGAACGCGAGGCGCTCTATGAACGGGCGGCACGGACCATTTTGAAGCTCATTGAGCACGACATCAAGCCGCGCGACATCGCCACGCTTGAGGCGTTCGATAATGCATTCATGCTCGACGTGGCGATGGGCGGTTCCACCAACACCGTGCTGCACACCCTCGCCATTGCGCGCGAGGCGAACATTCCTTACGACATCGCCCGCATCGACGGCATCTCGCGTCGCATCCCGTGCTTGTGCAAAGTTTCCCCTTCTTCCAAATACCATATGCAAGATGTGCATCGGGCCGGGGGCATCCACACGATTTTGGGGGAACTCAAGCGCATGGGGGTTCTGAACACCTCGTGCCTCACCGTCACCGGCCAAACGCTCGGCGAGAACATCGACGCCTGGGATGCCCGTTCGGCAACCTGCACCGCCTGGGCCAAGGCTGTTCGTGTTTCCGGCGCGGCATCCATCGTGGTCGATCCCAACGACAAACAAGGGTTCGTCGGGCGCACGCTTGGCGGCAATCTCGCTCCCAAACCGCTGCTCTTTATGCCGGCGGACAAGCAAGCGATCACTCTCTGGCGCTTCGCAGCGGCGTTTAATACCAGCGACGCCGCAGCCGCAGCCGCGCTCTTCAGCGAGCACGGGGAACTCCAACTGGACGACTCCACCAGATGGTGCGGCCCGGCAGCGATCGAAGCGGGGCTTGCGGAGAAGTTCAAGGAATTCAAAGGGTTTGTGCGCGCGGAATTGGCGGAACTCCACCAAGCAGCCGTGCTGGTGATCTGGAAGTATGCCAAAGGCGGAGAGCGCAAAGTGGTCGCGTTGCTCTGCATCCAGGAGTCGCACGATTGGATGATCGCCAAAGCGTATCACGAAACCCGCCCGGCGCTTCTCGCCGAAGCCCGCCCGAGCGGCTTGATGCCTCACGATTCCTCGTTCCTCTTCAATCCGTCGGATTGCATTCGCACCAAGGAAACCGCCTACACACCGGATGGCGGCCTGGCCATTCTCTATGGTCAACTCGCTCCCGCGGGCAGCGTCGTGAAAACGGCAGGGATCAGCGACGGCTTCAAGGCGTATTGCGGACCGGGGTTTGTTTTTGAAGGGCCTTGTGTGATTTTCGAAAGCCAGGACGATGCGTGCGAAGGAATCCTTGCGGGCAAAGTGCAGGCGGGCGACGTCGTGATCATTCGCAACGAAGGACCGCGCGGCGGTCCCGGCATGCAGGAGATGCTCTCGCCCACGAGCTACATCGTCGGCATGGGATTGGGCGACAAAGTCGCGCTGATTACGGATGGCCGTTTCAGCGGCGGCACCGCAGGAGCTTGCATCGGCCATGTTTCGCCCGAGGCGGCGGAAGGCGGCCCGATCGGGCTGTTGCAACCGGGCGACCGCATCCGCATCGATTTCCCGAATCGCCGCATGGACATCCTCGTGCCCGAAGCCGAGATGGCGACGCGCAAACACGAGCCCGTGAAACGCGAGTTGACCGGTTGGCTGGCGCGCTACCAAAAGCTCGTAACCAACGCGAGCCAGGGCGGCATTCTTGCTTAAGAATGATGTTTTCAGGTTATTGACCCAACTCCTGCGCCGTTTTGAAGTGCGTTTTGGCCAATTCGCGCAGGATGCCCGGGCCGTGGTTTGCCACCAGTTCGCGCGCCGTGCTTTTGACTTGTGCCGAAACGCCGCGATGCAGCGTCACGCCGTGTTTGCGGCCTGTCCTCTCCAGCCAGCCAATAAACCGTTCGCGGGCAATGATGGAAGCGGCAGCCACGGCGAGATCGGATTCCGCTTTCGTCCGCTGGTCGAGTTGGATTTCGCGGCCCTTTGCCATGAGCGCGCGTTGAATCAAGGCAGGGTTTGCAAACTGATCCGACAACGCCCGGGGGCAATCGGGCCGCTGCTCCAGCAGGTTTTCAATCGCGCGCGCGTGTCCCCACGCCAGCAGCCGATTCAGATTCCCGATCTTCTGGTAGAGTTCGTTATATTTGAGCGGCGGAATCTCGACTACGCTCAGCGCCACGCCCGGCGTTTCGCGGATCATTTGCGCCAGCGCGCGGATGCGGGCGTCGGAGCCGATTTTCTTGGAATCTTGAATCCCCGCTTTCAGGAAGTCGCGAGCGATGTCGGCATCGACATAGGCCCCGGCAATGACCAGCGGGCCGAAGAAATCCCCCTTACCGCTTTCGTCAATGCCAAAATGGGGCGCGAACATCTCGGGCGCATGCACTTCCTCGTAGCCGATTTTTGCTTCCCCTAAAATTTCCGGTTCCAGCCGAAACGTGACAAATTCCTCGGTCCCCTTCCCTTGCACCACCACTTTGGGGCCTTTTTCATAAACCGCTACGTTGACCTTGCCCTTCCTTCCGTAATAGAGAGTGTATGGCTTCGGCTCAAATTCCCAACCTTCCTCCTCCAACAGCTTGCGCAACTGCACAGCCTGCGCGGGGGTAAGAGGCGACGTGTAAAGAGTGAGGCCTTTTTCTGACATGGCGCCCCCTATCAAACCTCAACGCCCGCCGCACTCCGAGAAAAATCCGTTTCGCGGCGATATTCGGGAATTCCGGTCGGCGCTGACGGATTGGTTTTTGGAGAACGGGCGCGACCTCCCCTGGCGGACTTTTCCCCCGCGCGATCCGTACAGCGTCCTCGTCTCGGAGATCATGCTCCAGCAGACGCAGGTGGCAACGGTAATCGATTATTACGAGCGCTGGATGGAGCGCTTTCCTGACATCCAGGCGCTTGCCGCCGCGCCTGAAAACGACGTCCTCCATGCCTGGCAAGGGTTGGGTTACTATTCCCGCGCGCGCAATCTGCACGCGGCGGCTAAACTGATCGCCCGGGATTACGGCGGCGCTTTTCCTCAAAAAGCGGAGCGGATTCTCGCGCTCCCGGGGGTTGGCCCGTACACGGCGGCGGCAGTCGCGACGTTCGCGTTTGACATGCCTACGCCGCCCGTGGACGCCAATATTCTCCGGGTCGCCGCGCGTCTGCTCGACTACCGCAAACCAACAGACAGCGCCGCCGGGTTGAGCCACATCCGCGACATCGCCCAGCAATGGCAACCGAGCGCCGAGGAAGGCGGCGCGGGGATTTTTAACGAGGCACTCATGGAACTGGGCGCACTGGTTTGCACACCGCGCACCCCCCTCTGTTCCGCCTGCCCTGTGCGCATCTTTTGCAGGGCGCAAGAGCCGGAAACGCTTCCCATCAAACGTCCCCGCCCCCGTAAAGTGGAACTCGAAGAGCATTGCGGCTGGATCGTGCGCGACGGCCAAGTGTTACTGGAACAACAGACCGGGAAACGCTGGCGCGGCCTGTGGCGCTTGCCGCTGCTTACAGAACCGCACTCGGGCATTCCGCTTGCGGCCCTCACCTACCCGTTCACGCACCATCGCGTAAGCCTCTCCGTGTTTCCCGGCACCACCCCGCTTTTTCTGACTGAAAACCAGCGTTGGTTCCCTTTCCCTGAACTGGAAGCCGTCCCCATGACCGCTCCCCACAGGCGCGCGTTACGAAAGTTGCTTCTGGACAAGTCTTAAGGTTCAGCTTTGATTTTAGACTCTCACCTTCTTTCCCATGGCCAAACTCGTCGCAGCCCCTCTCCTGCAAACCATCGACCGCTGGGTGGGCGTGCCGGTTTGTCTTCTTCTAAGCCTCGCAGAAAAGCTGGGGCGGATTGTTTATCCGCTACCCCCCGCGCCGGAAAAGCCTCAAAAAATTTTGTTCGTCAAATTTGCCGAACAAGGCTCCACAGTGCTGGCACAGAGCGCCATCCGCCGCGCTGCCGCGCTGGTGGGCAAAGAGAATTTGTATTTCGTGGTGTTCGAGGAAAACCGGTTCATCCTGGATGTGCTCGGGTTGGTTCCGGAAGAAAATGTCATCCCCATTAAGCGGGACACGCTCTCGAACCTGTTCCACGGCGCGCTGGAAGCGTTGCGCAAGATTCGCTCGCTCGGCATCGACACGGCCATTGATATGGAGTTTTTCTCCCGCTCTTCGGCGACGCTCACTTGGATGACACAGGCTCCCCGGCGCATCGGCTTTCATACGTTCTTTGGCGAAGGCCCTTACCGGGGGGATTTGCTGACGCATAGGCTGCTGTATAATCCCTACCTCCACACCAGCCAGATTTTCGAGCAGATGGTTTTGGCCGCTTCGGAAAATCCCGCGCAGCTTCCCACTTGGAACGTCCCGCCGTCGCCCCTTGAATCCGAAGCGCCTCGCTTTACTCCCAAACCCGGTGAAATCGAGCAGATGAAGACGATTCTGCGCCAGGTCTCCAACGGCGGCGAACCCAAGGAAATCATTCTCCTCAACCCGAACGCCAGCGATCTGCTGCCGCTCCGCAAATGGCCGACGGAACGGTACATTCAACTTGCCCAGCGGTTGCTGGAGCGGTTTCCCGAGGCGCATATTGTTTTGACCGGAGCCGCCAATGAAGCCGGCCCGGCTAGCGAAGTAACCCGCAGCATCGGCTCGCCCCGCTGCGTATCGCTGGCGGGAAGAACCAGTCTGCGCCAGCTCATGGTGCTCTATACTTTGAGCGATCTGCTCATCACCAACGATAGCGGCCCGGCCCATTTCGCGGCGCTCACTCCGGTCCATGTCCTGACCCTGTTCGGTCCGGAAACCCCATCGCTCTTTGGCGCGCCGACTCCGCGCAGCACCGCGATCTGGCTCGGCCTGGCGTGCAGCCCTTGCGTCAACGCCTACAACAACCGCCAATCCCCCTGCCGCAACAACCTCTGCATGCAAGGCATCACCGTGGATTGGGTCTTCGACAAGGCGGTGTGCATCCTGGAGGAGCGAAAGGCGGATCAGGAAAAAGCGAATCTGGACCGTCCTGCTGCGTAGCAGCTCAGGTTTGCGAAGCGGCAGCGAAGCCACTTTGCGGAGCCTTGAGGCTGGCCGAAAGGCAACTCAGGAACTCAGGAGAAGAGAAAGAGGCGTCCGCAGATTTCGCAGATTAACGCAGATTACGAGAACAAAGTGCGCGCTTTCCTCGTTCCCAAGCTCCAGCTTGGGAATGCACATTTCTCCGAGGCTCCTGCCTCGCAAGTGTGGTCGCGAAGGGAGTCTTGGAATTCTTTGAGCGCCTTTTTTGCCGCGATAACGGAACACCTCGACAAATCGACGCGGGAGGGACGAAGCTGGAGCTTCGAAGACAAGGCATTACCAAGCTGGAGCTTGGTAACGAGGACAAACTCAGAAGGAGAGAAAGAGGCGTCCGCAGATTTCGCAGATTAACGCAGATTACGAGAACAAAGTGCGCGCTTTTCCTCGTTCCCAAACTCCATTTTTGGGCGTCCTTGTCTTCACAACTCGATTGGAGAATGAACCGCCAACCCGGCAATGTGCTTTCCTAATTCCCGGTTCCCGCCTATAAATTTCCGCTTCCCATGAATCCTGAAACGTTTCCCGATGCTCTCGGCCACTTTGGCGCTTTTGGCGGCATGTTCGTCCCCGAGACGCTCATGACGGCCCTCAACGAATTGACCGCTGAGTATGAAAAAGCGCGGCAGGACCCGGCGTTCCAGGCGGAATTTGATGATCTGCTCAAACATTTCGTCGGTCGCCCCTCGCCTCTTTATTTCGCTGAACGCCTCACGAAAGCCCTCGGCGGAGCGAAGATTTACCTCAAGCGCGAAGACCTCAACCATACCGGTGCGCACAAGATCAACAATGCACTGGGCCAGGCGCTCATCACGCGGCGTTTGGGCAAAAAGCGGGTCATCGCCGAAACCGGTGCGGGTCAGCACGGCGTCGCCACCGCGACCGTCGCCGCGCGCTTCGGGTTCGAGTGCGTGGTCTACATGGGCGCGGTCGACATGGAACGGCAGGCGCTCAACGTCGCCCGGATGCGGTTTCTCGGGGCAACCGTCGTCCCCGTCACCGCCGGACAGGCCACGCTCAAGGAAGCCGTCAACGAAGCGATGCGCGACTGGGTCACCAACGTGCGCGGCACCCATTACATCCTCGGCACCGCTTATGGCTCGCATCCGTACCCGATGATGGTGCGCGATTTTCAGCGGATCATCGGAGTGGAAGCGCGCCGCCAAATCCTCGAATGCGAGGGGCGGCTCCCGGACTTGCTCATTGCATGTGTCGGCGGCGGCAGCAATGCCATCGGCCTGTTTCACCCTTTCCTTGAAGATGTCGATGTACGGATGGTCGGCATCGAGGCAGGCGGCGAAGGGATTATTGAAGGTCGGCACGCCGCACGATTCCAAGGCGGCAAACTCGGCATCTTGCAAGGGGCCAAGACCTATCTGCTCGCAGATGAGAACGGTCAAATCCAAGGCACGCACTCCATTTCCGCCGGGCTCGATTACGCGGCGGTGGGACCCGAACACGCCTGGTTGCGCGACTCGGGCCGGGCCGAGTACAGCTACGCCACTGACGATGAAGCGCTCAATGCTTTCGTGACGCTCTCACGCACCGAGGGGATCATCCCCGCGTTGGAATCCGCCCACGCCGTGGCACACGCCCTCAAAGTCGCGCCCACGATGCGCAAGGATGAAATCATCATCGTCAACCTCTCCGGTCGCGGCGACAAAGATGTTTCGCAAGTGGCGGATCGGTTGTTGAAATAGGATGCGCCGGACGAAGCTGGAGCTTCGCAGACCAGCGCGTTCCCAAGCTGGAGCTTGGGAACGAGGGACTTTTTTTGCGTTTTTTGCGCCTAAATCAGTTCAGCGATTTGCACCGCATTTAATGCGGCCCCTTTGAGTAACTGGTCTCCGGCGACCCAGAAGGCCAAGCCGTTCTCCAGTGCGCAGTCGATGCGGATGCGGCCCACCTGGCAGTCGTCCGTCTCGGCGACGTAGAGTGGCAGAGGGTAGCTGTTGTTGGCGGGATCGTCCACCAGCTTGAGACCCGGCACGCCGCATAAAACTTTGTGCGCTTCTTCCACAGAGACGGGGCGCTCGAATTCGGCATTTACGGAAATAGAATGGGCGCGGTACACTGGCACGCGCACGCACGTTACGGACGCCTTGAAGTCGGGCAGGTGCATGATGCGCCGGGCTTCGTTCTG
This sequence comes from Verrucomicrobiota bacterium, assembly GCA_026398235.1. Lineage (GTDB taxonomy): Bacteria > Verrucomicrobiota > Verrucomicrobiia > Chthoniobacterales > Chthoniobacteraceae > UBA695. The sequence goes on along the minus strand of JAPLTE010000076.1, from coordinate 4,197 downwards.
CATCTTCATCTCTTCCTTGGTGTAGCCGGTGTTCAGGAAACTATCTACGTGCGGCAGGACGTTGAAGGCGATCTGGTGTGGATACACGCTCTTCTCCACCGGCTTGCCCGCGGTGATGGCTTCCACCTGGCTGCGCAGTTCGGCAATCGCCTGTGCGCCCGTGCCGGAGACGGCCTGGTAGCTGGAGGCGATGACGCGCTTGACGCCAAACGCCTTGTGCAACGGGTTGAGCGCCATGAGCGTGATCGCCGTGGTGCAATTCGGGTTGGCGATGATCCCCTTGTGAAGTTTCACGTCCGCGCCGTTGATTTCCGGCACGACGAGCGGCACGTTCGGGTCCATGCGGAAATGCGAGGAGTTGTCCACCACCACCGCGCCCGCCTTGACCGCACAGGGCGCGAACTGTTTGGAAATACTGCCGCCCGCGCTGAACAGAGCGATGTCCACGCCTGTAAACGAATCCTCGGTGAGTTCCTGCACCGCGACGCTCTCGCCATTGAAAGGAAGGGTTTTGCCCACGGAACGGGCGGAGGCGAGCAACACGAGTTTCCCCACGGGGAACTTGCGGCGTTCGAGGACTTTGATCATTTCGACGCCGACGGCTCCGGTGGCCCCGACGATTGCGACTGTATATTTGCGGCTCATGGTGATAAAATGACGCTTACTTTATACGAAACACTGAGCGCCATGCAATCTTTCCCACGGAAAATCCGGGTCTCCATCGCCGCACAACGGCTCGATCTGCTGGAAAACACTGAGGCCAACGTTGAGCGCGTGCTGGCGAGCTTTCCCGTTTCCACATCGGGATTCGGGCTCGGCTCGGAACCAGGGAGCCAGAAAACGCCGCTGGGCCGGTTCGCCGTGGCTGAGAAAATCGGAGAGAATGCGCCACTCGGGGCGGTGTTCGTTGGACGCGTGCCAACGGGTGAAGTCGCAGCGTTGGAAAACCCCGGCGATCCCGAAGACCGCATCACCACGCGCATTTTGTGGCTCGAAGGGTTGGAACCTGAAAATGCAAATACCCGTGAGCGTTATATTTACATTCATGGCACCAATCACGAGGAGCAGATCGGGGAGCCGTGCAGCCACGGTTGCGTGCGGATGCGCAATGCCGATGTCGCTCAACTTTTTGAGCTCGTAGAAACGGGAGCGGAAGTCGCCATTGAAGCCTGATCAACGCAAGGCACGGATCGCTTCGGCGTAATCCGGTTTGCCGAACACTTCGGCGTAATCCGGTTTGCCGAACACGGAGGTTCCGGCGACGAGCACGTTGGCTCCCGCAGCGACGCATTGAGATGCTTGAGGTGCATTGATTCCACCGTCCACCTGGATGTGAAATGCCAAACCGCGACGGGCTCGGATCGCGGCGGCGGCTTCGATCTTGGATACCATTTCCGGCAGGAACGGTTGGCCGCCAAAGCCGGGCTCCACCGTCATTACGAGCAGGAGATCAATTTGATCGAGATACGGTTCCACCGCCTCGAAAGGGGTGCCGGGGCGCAACGAAAGCCCCGCCTCGCAATCCGCTTCGCGGATGCGCTGCAAGGTGGTCCCTACGTCATGCTGGGCTTCCACATGGACCGTCACATTATTCGCGCTCGGGAGAAAGCGCTCGAGGTAGTGATCCGGGCGCTCGATCATGAGATGGATGTCCGTGGGAATCGCGACTTGCTTGCGGACGGCGGCGCAAAACGCAGGGCCGAACGAAATATTATCCACGAAATGGCCATCCATCACATCGAGATGAATCCAGTCCGCCCCGGCGGCTTCCACCGCGCGGACTTGCGCGCCGAGGTTGGCAAAATCCGCCGCCAACACGGAAGGTGCGATCAATACTTTGGAAAAATCGAGAGCCATAAAATTAAATTCCCGCGCGTTTGAGCAAATCACCGAGCACTTTCTCGGCTTCAAAAAATTCCTGGGCCACCGCGAAGGCCGCGCGGCTGTGCCGGCCGTAATCGGCGTTGATCGCCCGCACCGCTTCGACGATTTCCTCCATGGTAAGAAAAGAAAACAGTCCTTCCTTGCCGCCGTAAAATTTGGTGAATCCGGTCTCCTGCGTGATCACCGGGCGGCCTGCCGCGAGGTAGCAAGCCGAACGATCACTGAACCAGCCGGTGTTGAGCCTCACATACTGATCCTTGGCGACCGTAAACTCCCCTTTGGAATCCTGAATGTAGCGCAGGTATTGGTTCCAGTGAATGCTCAATTCGTGAGGGCTGCTCAGTCGCCAGTTGTTGCGATGGAAAAGGGAGTTGGTCGCTTGGTCCTTGATGTCTGTCGCCAATTCAAACGGCTCGCCCGAACAACGCGGCGCATCGACAAATTTCAGAAATTCGAGCGACTTGCTCCAAAGATAGTTTTCTTTGCGCCATTCGATGTCTTTCTTTCCGCTCGTATTCCAGTTGGCGATGCTCGTGAAAACAGCCGCAGCAGATGGGGCATCGCTGGTTTTCCAGAGATCGGTCACCACTGGCTGGCGCGTGGGAAGCCAGCGCTGGCCGTGGATGGGCACCGGGAAATCGGGATTGCCGATGTTTTCGCCGAAGGTAAAAAGCGCGCGATGTTTGCCCAGATAATCCAGGGTGTCCTGCACTCCCTTGTCGATCTTGATTTGCTCCACGCCGGGGTCGCTCTCGACATAGAGCATGCGGTCATTGCCGAGGAGGTCTTCATTGAATTCCTGGGAGCCGCAGACATTCAGAATCGCGTCGGCGTCGCGGTACAGTTCCAGGATCTCCTTTTTTTGCAAACCGGCGCACGGGTGGTCCGGCAAAAAGCGGGCGCAATAGCCCCAGCGCCCCTCAAACCCGAACTGCGCGGCGAGTTTCCCCAACACCTCGGCGGCGTAGGAATAATCCTCGTCCATCGTCCATGTCACGGGGTTGTAAGGCAACCGCGCGGAGTCTTCGATGTAATACACTTCATGCCCAAGGCGTTGCAGGCCCACGATATAATGCACGTGCTGCCAGATCACCCCGGCGATGGGGCATCCGGCGGTGAAGCCCATGACAACGATCTTTTTGCGTTTCATAAGAGGTGGTTGCAGAAAAACCCATGAAAACGCGAATGGGCCTGGGTTGCAATCTGGAACTCAGAAAAGAAGAAATCTATCTGGAACTCAGGAACTCAAGATCAAGAGATCAGGAAGTCAGGAAAGGGAGAAAACGCGGCGACTTGCTTGTCATCCCGAGCGGAGCGAGGGACCTCGCAAGCCATTCCCGACTCCCGAAGGAAAAAATCTGGAACTCAGAAAATCAGGAAGCCAGGAAACCAGGAAAAAAAGCAAGGGCGCCAACCTCCTTGTCATCCCGAACGAAGTCAGCAACCTCGCAAGCGATACAGGGCGCCCCCCTCTTATCCAATATCCTCAAGGTTCGCATCCAGCGCGGCAGCATCCGCGGCGCGTTTTTTCGCCTGGCGACGGCAAACGAGGCGCAAGGTCACATAAAAAGTGATCGCGGCAAGCGGAATGCCGATCACCAACGAACCGACGAAGGTCGGCCAGATCACTTGGTGAAAGACTTTCCAATGCAACCATTCGTGGATTTTGAGGTGTTCGATTTGAAACTTCTGCGGCCAACGGTGTGGGTGGTTGAGGAGCCAATAACCGATGCCGTATTCGGCGCGCAGCAGCACCGGCATGAGCGGGATGATCACATCGTGGAGCGTCACCCCGATCGCCGCCGCAACCCGGCTGCACCGGAATCCCCACGCCACCAAAATTCCCAACAGCGTTTTGAAGCCGAAAAAAGGGGTGAACCCGAAGAATACTCCGATGGCGGTTCCCCCGGCAATGGAATGGGGCGTATCGTGCAACTGGACCAGCATATGCCAGTGCTGTCGCAAATAGTGGAGAAGGCGTTGGATCATAACCGGCAAATCCGGGTCGAAAATGGCGTTTCTGTTGAGCCGAGTAAAGTTTGATGTATCATGAGGGGCACGTCATGGAATCCATGTCACCAGATAACGCAGCCGAAGTCCGCACAATACGCAAATGGTTTCTTGTGGCGCTCCTTCTTTCCCTGGCGCTACACGGCGGTCTCTATCTGTTGCTGAAGACCAAAAAGCTGGATCGGTTCACATTGATCCCTCCCGCTCCGGCCCTGGTTCCACGGGCGTTTACCGTGAACAAGGTGGTCATCAACGAGGAACTTCTCAAGCCGCCGGTTGAGCCGGACCCGAAAAAAGTGGAGC
>JAPLTE010000065.1 GCA_026398235.1 Verrucomicrobiota bacterium | reverse complement strand
TATCGGCGCCTTCGCTCCTGCGGCAAGCCAGCCAAGGTCGCCCTCACCGCCGTCATGCGCAAACTGCTCGTTCTTCTTAACTTTGCTCTTAAAAATCCTCAAATCCCTCTTGCTTCTTAACACCGTTGCTGAGTTCCTGAGAGATTGCAATGCAGACGCCTCGTCGCGGCTGGGAGGGAACCTGAGGGAACCTTTGGGCACCGTGCTTTCCTGTTTCGTTGCGATATGAAAGGGATGCGTGCGCAGAGGGAAATCGTGGTGGCTGACGATGAGCCGGAAATGCGGCGGCTGCTGGTGCGCGCCCTTTCCCGGCTCGGATTCGTGGTGACTTCCTGCGTGAATGGCGAAGAGGCGCTTAAGATTTTAAATGAGCGCAAGGGAAAGGCATTGTTGGTGTTGGATTATGTTATGCCGGGGCTCAACGGGGCACAGGTATGCCAGCGGGTGCGCTCCCATCCCGACCCGGCGATTGCGCAGACTCCCATTATTTTGCTCACCGCCCATGCGGGTGAGGAGCACGAGATCGAATGCTTTCGCGCCGGGGCGGACGATTTTGTTTCCAAGCCGGTGAGCCTTCCGGTGCTCAGGGCGAGGATCGAAACCCACCTGCGGCTGGCGGCGTTGCGGGCGCAACTCCGGGAGCAAAACCGGCAACTGGAGGAATGGCGCGCGATCCGGGAGTTTGATATGGAGGCGGCGGGGTTGGTCCAGCAGGCGATCATTCCCCGGCAGATGCCGGAGATTGCGGGCTGGCGCTTTGCGCTGCATTTCCAGCCGTTTATCCAAGTGGGCGGGGATAGTTTTGACGGGTTGTCGCTGCCCGGGGGCGGGCTGCTGCTTTGGATCGCCGATGCGACAGGGCACGGCGTTTCGGCGGCGTTGGTGACGGTGCTCCTCAAACTTTTGTTTCGCCATGCGGTGGAGGAAACGAGCGAACCGGCCCCGGTGCTCGAACGGGTCAACCGGGAGTTTATGGCCATTTTCCGAGGGCATTCATTTTTAACCGCGGCCTGTTTGCGCATCCAGCCGGAGAAAGGGATGGTTCGGGTCGCCGGGGCGGGGCATCCGCCTGTGCTTATTTTGCGGCGGCGCGGCAAGGTGGAAGCGCTCCCCTCTTCGGCCCCCCCGATCGGATTATTGCTGCCAGGAAGTTTGGAGGAACGGGCGGCGAAATTGAGTGAGGGCGATACGCTGCTTTTGGTGACCGACGGAGTTTATGGAGTTAGTAATCCGCGCGGGGAACGCTTTTCATTCGAGCATCTGGTGCGCGGGTTGGAGGGGGCCACCTTTGCCACGCCCCAGGAGTTGATCGCGGCGGTGTTGGCACAGGCCCGGGATTTTTCCGAGAACGGCCCGTTTGATGACGATGTGGCGCTGGTGGCGATCCGGCGGGATTAGCAAACTCCCCTCCGTTCCTCCCGTGGAGCCCGCCCGCTTGATGGCTTTGGGCTACTTTTTCGCTTCCTTTGCCCAGGTGTCTTTCAGGGTGATCGTCCGGTTGAAGACGAGCTTTCCGGGGGCGGAATCTTTATCGAGCGCGAAATAGGCGAGCCGTTCAAATTGGTACCGTTCCTCGGGCGAGGCGTGCGCCAGCGACGGTTCGCATTTGGCCGCGACGACTTCCAGGCTGTGCGGGTTGAGGTGCGCCTTGAAATCTCCGCCGGCGTCCGGTTCCGGAACGGTGAAAAGGCGATCGTAGAGGCGCACTTGCGCGTCAACTGCACGCGTGGCGCTGACCCAATGGATCGTCCCCTTCACCTTGCGGTCGCCGTTGGGGCCGCCGCGTTTGGTGGTAAGATCGACGGTGCAGCGCAATTCGGCAATGCTCCCATCGGCGTTTTTGATCACTTCATCGCACTGGATGATGTACCCGTATTTGAGCCGCACTTCGCCGCCCGGACGGAGCCGGAAATATTTGGGCGGCGGGACTTCCATGAAGTCCTCGGCTTCGATGAACACCTCGCGCGTGAACGGGATTTTACGGGTGTCGGTCGGGCTGTCCGGGAGGTTGTAGGCTTCGAGTTCCTCAATATAATCCTCAGGTAAATTCGTGAGCACTACCTTGATGGGCCGCAGCACGGCCATTCTGCGGAGCGCATGCTGGTTGAGATCATCGCGGATCGCGTGATCGAGCACGCCGACTTCGGTGACTCCGTCATATTTGGTAATCCCGATATTGTAGGCGAAATCGCGGACTGCGCGGGCGGTGACGCCGCGTCGGCGCAGGCCGCTGATCGTGGGCATGCGCGGGTCGTCCCAGCCGGTGACGAGACCCTCGTGCACGAGCTGCATCAATTTGCGTTTGCTCATCACCATGTAGGTGAGGTTCAGGCGCGCAAATTCGTATTGGTGCGGCAGCGGACGCGGCAGGGCGAGGGCTTCGAGAATCCAGTCGTAAAGGGGGCGGTGCACTTCAAATTCCAGGGTGCAGATGGAATGCGTGACCCCTTCGATGTAGTCGCTCAGGCAGTGGGCGAAATCATACATCGGGTAGATGCGCCAGGAGGCACCGGTGTGATGGTGCTCGACGTGCCGGATGCGGTAGAGCAGCGGATCGCGCAGCCAGATGTTGGGCGCGGCGACATCGATCTTTGCCCGCAGCGTGCGCGCGCCATCGGGGAACTCGCCGTTCTTCATGCGCTCGAAGAGATCGAGATTTTCCTCGACGCTCCGGTCCCGGAACGGGCTCGCGGTGCCGTTGCGGCGGCGCTCGTCGATTTCGTCCGCCGTGAGGTCGCACACAAACGCTTTGCCGAGCCGGATCAACTGCACGGCGTAGGCGTGGATTTGCTCAAAGTAATCGCTCGCGTAAAACGGCTCGACGCTGGGTGCGTTTGCCGGGGCCGCGCCGAGATGGAAATCCGGTTTTCCGTCGAGGTCTTGCAGGGCGGGCGTTGCTCCCTTGGGTTTCAAGCCGAGGCACTGCTCGGCAAAACCGCCGATGAGCCAATGCACGTCGGCCACGATGGAATCGACATATTCGACCTCTTCCTTGGCCGGGTTCGTGTCGTCCATGCGCAGGTTGCAAATGCCGCCGAACTCCCGGGCGATGCCGAAATTGAGGCAGATCGATTTGGCATGGCCGATATGGAGATAGCCGTTGGGTTCCGGCGGAAAACGCGTGACAATTTTGGCGTATCTGCCCGCCTGTACGTCCCCGGCGACAACGTCGCGGATGAAGTCGGACGGGGCGGGCGAAGGTGCGTCGGCTGGATGGCTCATGGATTGAACAGCCTAGCAAGCGCGGCCGGGAAGTTCAACCTTTGCGCGGGGGAATTCGTATGCGAGAGGGCGGAGGATTTTTGGTCTTACGCAAAGCCGCAAAGGCGCGAAGCCTGAAAAGAATTCATCAGGAAATCAGGAAAACAGGAAAAGAGATCAGAGAGCCCTCTGCATTCCTGCTTTCTTCTCGTTCCCAATCGGGAGATTGGGAACGAGGAATTCTTTTGCGCTTTTTGCGCCTTTTTGCGGCAATTTTTTCCTACGCGAACCGGGCCACGGCGCTTCGCATGCGGGCGATGGTGCGCTCTTTGCCTAGCACTTCCATCATGTGGTAAAGGCTCGGGCCCACGGCGCGTCCGCTCACGGCGATGCGGGTGGGGTGGATGAGCTCTTTGTTCTTCCAGCCCAACTCCGCGGCGGTGGCTTTGAGGGTGGCTTCGATGGATTCCGCGGTCCACGGTTCGCTCGCTTCGTAACGATTGGCGAGGGCGGTCAATTTTTCGAGCGCGCCGGGAACTTTGAAGGCTTTCTCAACGGCTTCCGCTTCGAACTCGAACGCTTCGGTGAAGAAGAAGCGGATCCGGTCGGGGACTTCGTTGAGTTGCTTGGTCTTTTCCTGCACGATGGCGAGCACGGCTTTGAGCGCGGCTTCGCTGCCGTACTGGATGCCTGTTTTTTCGATGAAGGGGAGGCTCAATTCGGTAAACCGCTCCAAACTCATGCGGAGCAGGTATTGCGCGTTCATCCAGTGGCATTTGTCGAGATCGTAGGATGCGGCGCGGCGGTTGATGTGGGGGAGGTCAAAGAGCGCGATGATCTCGTTGAGGTCGAGGATCTCGCGGTTGTCCTTGGGCGACCAGCCCAGCAGGCACAAATAGTTGACGACCGCTTCCGGGGCATACCCTTGCTCGATGTATCCGCCGACGGCTGCCCCTTGGTCGCGCTTGCTCATTTTGGAGCCGTCGCGGTTGAGGATGAGCGGGATGTGGGCGAACCGGGGCGGGGTTGCACCGAGGGCCTTATAGAGCTCGAGGTGTTTGGGGGTGTTGGAAAGGTGGTCCTCGCCTCGGATCACGTGGGTCATCTTCATTTCGATATCATCCACGACGTTGACAAAGTGGAAGATCCAGCCGCCGTCGGGCCGACGGATGGTGATGTCCGGGTGCGTCTCCGGGTTGGTGAGGTCAAACTCGATGTGCCCGCAGACGAGGTCGTCCAATACGACCACTTCGCGTGGAGAGCGGAACCGCCAAGCGCCGCCGTCTTCGTAGAGGTGCCCGGCAGCTTTGAGTTGGTTGAAGTGGCGGAGGTAGATTTCCTCCCGTTCGCTCTGGAAATACGGGCCGCAGTCGCCCCCTTTGAACGGGCCTTCATCCCAGTCCAGCCCGAGCCATTTCAGGCCGTCGTAGATTGCCTGGGTGGCCTCGGCGGTGTTGCGGGCTTTATCGGTGTCTTCGATGCGCAGGATGAACGTGCCGCCGGTATGACGGGCATAGAGCCAGTTGAAAAGGGCGGTGCGGGCGCCTCCGACATGGAGATAGCCGGTGGGCGAAGGGGCGAAGCGGACACGGACATTGGAACTCATAGAATTTGTAATTTTGCACGAGGCAGACAAAAAGATCACTCCCCAATTTTCTGGATACCTCCCGAGGGGCGTGATGGAAAAACGATCGGCAGGCATCCGCCTTTTGGGGAAAACGGGCCCGGAAAAAGGGCTTGCCGGGAGTCCCGCCCTTCCTAAGATTCAGCAGCCATGTCACAATCCAACCTCCTTCGCGAGACCCCCGGGATCGCGACAAACAGCATCTGGACGGTCCGCAGGGAGCTTTGGATTTTGCTGAGCATCCTGGCTTTGTATGCATTGATTTCCTTTTCAGTGTGGAATTCTTTTGAAACCCAGCCCGACGATCCGACCATTACCGATCCTGCGGCAAGTTATGTTTTAGGGCAGGGGTTCACCTCGGGTTGTTGGTATATCCAAGAGGCGGATGAATTTTGGGCAGGCAATGTCCCTTTGCACCAGTTTTTATTGATTCCTTGGTTTAAGGTGTTCGGCTTTGGTTATGGCCCGGTCCAGGCGGCTGAATTGCTCTACATAAGTCTGGCCATGTTCCTACTTTGGAGTGGCCTCTTAAGGAGCGGATGCATTGCTTCCGCAGGCTGGCGTCTCGGGTTGGTGGCTTTCTTTTTGGCGTCCGACTGTTCGCTTGGGCTGGCCACGTCCGGGCGTCCAGAGCCCATTTGTATATTGATCGCCTGTGCGGCTTGGTTTTTTTTGACTGCGAAAAACCGTTTTGTTTCTTGGGGCGGCCTGATCGGTTGCGGGCTGCTTGCTCCCTGGGCCGGTCTGCAATTGGCTTTGTTTTTTGCCGTTCTAGGCATCGGAACGCTTTGCCTATTCCAACGGCGCTATTTCTTGGAGGTGATGGCCTTGGCTGGAGGCGGGTTGCTCGGTTCGCTCTCGCTTCTGCTTTTTTACAATCAGATGGGGGTTTTGGACAGGTTCTTGTTAAGTATCAGCCCCCATACCGGCATTGGAACGATCCATACGGCGACCACGGGAGTTGAGTTTGTGCGAGATTGGGGGCATCGGCTGGGGGCTTTTATGAATGTCAATATTGGGTGGGCTATTGTGCTCTCCCTTTGGGCTTGCTGGCTGAACCTTGCCGACAAACGTGCACGGCATTTAATCGCAATGACGCTCGGATGCATTTTCGCAATACCGGCCTGTTTCGCAGGCATCGGCGTTTTCCCGATCTATTATGGCTCGTTTTTATTATTGCCTCTGTCGGTTTGCCTCTTTGCGTTGTTTTCCCGGCAGCAGCAGGCAATCGAGAATGCCTCGCGCAAAAGGATGCTCGTCTTTCTTTTAGTGATTTCGGCCGCCATGCCTGGGGCTTATTTCTGGAGGGTTGCTGTGCAGGGGGTGCCCGCGCTATTGCACAATAACCAGGAGCGCATGGCTGCTTTTGTTCAAAAAACCACCCATTTGGATGATGTGGCTTATGTGGATCGCAGGCTTTGGTATGCAACAAAACCGCAGGTGGAAAAAACGTTGTCACTGTTTTGGCAAACGCACGCGAAGACGTCCAAAGATCGCGACAAGGTTTCTGTGGTGATCGCCCTTGCCAACTCTCATTTTGTGGATGTTTTGCCGGGAGAGTGGCGGGCGACCGGGGAGGCGCTGGAGGTGCCCGATTTCCACCGTTTTTACCGTTTGTTCCAGAAGACACCCGCGCAGCGTTTCGAGGTGTACCGCCGTGTGGACCAACCGTAGCGTTTGCCGCGGGAATTTTGCCATTGCGCCGGAAGCGGGATATTGGAATGATCCTGGCATGAAATGGATTGCGTCGTTGGCGATAGCGGCGGTGGCGGTCGGTTTACTCGGAAGTTGCGCGCACCGGGCGTGCGTTCAACCGGAAGTTTCGTGCCAATTGCGATATTGGCAGGTGGTAAGCACGGATGTGGAGGGGTGTTGGATTTCCGAATACATTGCGGAGGGGGATGTCACGCCTGCCTGCGACGGATTCGACTTCCGGGCGGTGCAGCGACGCACTTTTCGCCCGGTGACGTTGACCTACCGGTATCCCTTGGGACGGCCCGTGTCGGCGAAAGCGCCCAATATCATCATCACGCCAACCCGCAAACCGCTTTGGCTCAAAATCATGGACCGCTCCACTCCGCCGCCGGACCAATGCGCGAGTTCCCGGCTTTGCTTCTATAGGAAGTGAATAGGCGATGAAGTAAATCCGCCCCTTCGGCATTTTTCTGATTTTCCTTGGGCCTTTCCCGGTATATCGGTAGGGCATGAAACTCGGTTTTCTTGGCTGCGGCAGAATGGCGACGGCACTTGTGGGCGGCGTGGTGCAGGCGGGGGTCTGCCCGGCGGACGCGATTTTTGTGAACGACTGTCTGCCGGGGGCGGCAGAAGCACTGTCACAAAAAACCGGGGGGACAGCGATGGAGGACGCCTCGGAGATGGCACTTTGCGTGGACGCTCTGGTGCTTTGTGTCAAACCGGCGGATGCGCTTGGGGCCTTGCGCGGGTTGGGCAATGCGCTTTCCGGTAAATTGGTGATTTCCATCGTGGCCGGGCTCTCCATTGCCAAGCTGGAAGAGGCGGCGGGAACAGCGGCCCGCGTCGTGCGGGTAATGCCCAACACCCCCGCGTTGATTCACCAAGGAGCCGCCGCATTTGCCACGGGCAGCACGGCGACGGAGGCTGATGCAGCGCTGGTTTCCCAAATTTTCTCTGCGGTCGGGCGGGCGGTGCGGGTAAAGGAACCGCTGCTGGATGCCGTAACTGGTTTGAGCGGCAGCGGGCCCGCTTATGTGTATCTCGTCATTGAGGCGCTGGCGGACGGCGGGGTGATGATGGGGCTGCCGCGCGATCTTGCCCTGCAACTTGCGGCGCAAACGGTGGCGGGCGCGGCCGGGATGGTGCTCCAAACCGGGCTGCATCCGGCGACGCTCAAAGACCAGGTGACCAGCCCCGGCGGGACCACCATTGCCGGGTTGGAGGAACTCGAGGGAGCTGCTGTGCGTGCGGCGTTTTTAAGCGCGGTACGCGCCGCCACGGAGCGTTCACGGCAACTGGGTGCGTAAGAAGAAAGCCGCAAAAAGGCGCAAAATGCACAAAAAAACAGCATGCCGCTTCCCCCGGATTAATCCTTCAGGTGCAACTGTGGCGGGCCCTTCCAGGAATCTTTTCCTTTGCGCTTTTTGCGCCTTTTTGCGGCCCATTCTTTTGTGTTTTTTCGTGGCGACGACAAGCTTTGCGGCAGACACGCCCGCGGCGCGTGCCCGGCTGGAAAAAACCGTGGCTGCCGAGCCTGGCAATGCCACGGCATTGCTCGAACTTGGCTTGCTGGAATACGATGCCCAGCATTTTGAACAAGCGCAGAAGCTGCTCGCCCGGGCGACGCAGGCGAAGCCGGAGCTGGCGCCTGCATGGCTGGCCTTGGGGGTGGTCGCTTGCGAAACCGGGAAGCTGGACGCCGCGCTTGCCGCGCTTTCCCAGGCGGTTTTGCTGGAGCCGCGTAACCCGAAGGCGCACAGTTACCTCGGGGTGACGGTGGGGCGTAAAGGGTGGCTGGATGGCGCGGAAGCGGAGTTGCAACGGGCCTTGGAACTGGATGAATCGTTGGCAGAACCGCATTTCAACCTTGCCGTGGTCTATCTCCAGGAGAACCCGCCGATGGTGGAACTCGCCCGCCGCCATTACCATCGGGCGCTCGAGCTGGGGGCGGCTCCCGATTCGCTGGTTGAAAATCAGTTGAAGGGGAGTAAACAATAAGAACTCTCCGCGAATGTTTCGCCGCCGCCGCCGCGGGAACCCTTTTTTACTCATGCGCAAACTGATGCATTTTGGAATGATTGCCGCCTTGCTGGCACTCACAGCCTTGCCTGCCGGGGCTGTCACGAAAAGGAAAACAAAACATCCCGCGCCCGACTCCAATCCGGCTCCGGCGATCGCTCCGAAATTGGACCCCGCGGGGACAACGCCTCGGACGCGCGCGGAATCCGTCGTGGTGGTGGACGCCTTGACTGGGCAGGTTCTCTACGAGAAAAATGCGGATCAACAACGCCCGCCCGCCAGCACCCAGAAACTCTTGACGGCACTGGTGCTCCTGGATTCCGGCGACCTCAACCAAAAGCTGAAAGTGCAGGCGAGCGATACCCAAGTCGAGCCGGTGAAGCTGGGATTCAAGGCGGGCGAGGTTTATACGCGGCGCGAGTTGCTGGAGGTGCTGCTGGTTCACAGCGTCAATGATGTCGCCTGTGCCCTGGCGCGCGACAACGCAGGGAGTGTGGCGGCATTTGCGGAAAAAATGAACGCAAAGGCGCTCGAACTTGGCATGCGGCATTCCCATTTTGTGAACCCCAACGGATTGCCCGCCTCCGATCAATATTCCACCGCGCGCGACATGACACGGCTTGCTCTCGCGGCGTATCGCAGTTCGACCCTCCGTTCCATTGTCGCCACCAAAACCCTCTCGTTCCGTTTTGCCAGCGGGCGCGTGGAAGAGTTCCGTAATACGAACCTCATTTTACGCAACTACCCCTACTGCACAGGGATGAAAACCGGCTACACGCAGGCCGCGGGGCATTGCCTTGTTTCCAGCGGCAGCAACAACGGCCGCGAGGTGATTGCCGTGGTGTTGGGGGACCGCAATCGCTCCTGGCTGTGGCAGGACTCCTGTTCGCTGCTGGCTTGGGGGCTCTCGCTGTAACAGCATTTTTCGCATTCCCAAAATGGTTTAACTCCCCTATGGCCCGCCCACTTAGAGAAGAACTCGATGCGCTCAAGCAACAGTCGTTGCTGAGGCGGTTGCGCGAGATCGAATCGCAGCCGGGCACGCATATGGAATATGCGGGGCGTCATCTCATCAATTTCTCCTCCAACGACTACCTCGGGCTGGCCGGAGAGCCGTTCTTGTGTGAGGCGGCCAAGCAGGCCATCGACACCTATGGGGTGGGGGCGACGGCTTCGCGGCTGGTTTGCGGAACGCTGACGCCCCATATGCTGCTGGAGCAAAAGCTGGCGGAGTTCAAACGGGCCGAGGCGGCTTTGAGTTTTTCGAGCGGCTACGCAACGGCCTTGGGAACGCTTGGAGCGCTTGCGGGCAAAGGGGATGTAATCATACTGGATAAACTGGCGCATGCATCGCTGATCGACGGCGCGCGGCTGAGCGGCGCGACCCTCCGGGTCTTTCCCCACAATGATCTGGAAAAATTGGAGAGCCATTTGCAATGGGCGCGGGAGACGCATCCCGAGGCGCGGGTGGTGGTCGTTACCGAATCCGTTTTCAGCATGGATGGCGACCGGGCGCCGCTCGCGGAAATCGTGCAGATCAAGGAACGCTATGAGGCGTTGCTGCTGTTGGACGAGGCGCATGCGGTGGGCGTTGTAGGCCCGAATGGACGCGGGCTGGCTGAGCGTCTGGGGCTCTCCGGGCGCGTTGATATTCAGATGGGGACGCTCAGCAAAGCGCTCGGGGTGAGCGGCGGCTATGTGTGCGGCAGCCGGGAACTCATCGACTGGCTGCTGAACCGGGCGCGGTCGTTTGTCTATTCCACTGCGCCCCCGGCAGCTTTGGCAGCGGCAGCGCTGGCCTCTTTGGAGTTTATGGAGAGCGCGGCGGGCGAAGCCCGGCGCAAAATGTTATGGAATAACCTGAAGGTTCTCGCGGCGGGGCTGCCGCCGGGATTAACCCCGGAGAAACTGCAAAGCGCGATTGTGCCGGTGATGCTGGGCGAGGAAAGCGCGGCGCTCGAAGCTTCAAAGCTGTTTTTCGAACGCGGTTTTTTTGTTCCGGCAATCCGGTATCCGACAGTGGCTCGCGGCACGGCGCGGCTTCGGCTGACACTTTCTGCGGCCCATCTTCCAGAGGAAATCGAGGCGGTGACCCAGGTGCTCTGGGAACTCGGGAACCCGGGCTCACTCTCCGGCTTCGGCGAGCGATAACGGGTGCGAAGGCAAGGTGCAAGTAACCGCGGTTCCGCGTTTGCCCGTGCGGCGGATGGTCAACCAGGCGCCAATCACTTCGGCGCGATGATTCATGATTTCCATCCCCATGCCCCGGCTCTCGGGAATTTCGGGAGGAATCCCGATGCCGTTGTCGCGGATGGAGAGGCTGACCTCCCCGGAGTCGTTCTTGAGGGTGATGAGCACCTTCCTGGCCTGGCCGTGTTTGATCGCGTTATTCACGGCTTCCTGCGCAATGCGGAACAGGTGGGTCGCTGCTTTTTGGCTTTGGAGCAAGACATCATCATCGCAATGAAAAGTGCATTGCACGTGGAAGAGTTTGGTCACGGTTTGGGCCAATCCCGAAAGCGCTTCCATGAGACCGTCCTCCTTGTTTTTCACGGGGTGCAGGCCGTGGGAAAGGTTGCGTGCCTCTTCCAGGGCCGTGCTGAGCAGGTCGCAGATCTCTTTGGCCTGTTCTGTTGCCGGGTCGTTCCGGGAAGCCAGGCTGCGCTGAAGCAGGCTTCCCAATAATGCCGTGCCCGCGAGGTGCTGGCAGAGGCCGTCATGCAATTCCTGTGCGATCCGTTGTTTTTCGCGCTCGCTGATTTTGATCAACTCATCCTGCAACCGCTCACGGTCGGCGGTTTGCTCCCATAACTTCGCCGTGCGTTCGGCGATGATTTGCTCCAGTTGCTCTGCATGGGTTTCGAGTTGGGTCTGGGCTTTCCAGAGCGCTTCTTCGGCCTGATGTTCTGCAATGGTGCTGGAGAGCTTGTGCGCCAAGAGTTCCCAAAAAGCGACATCCTCCGGCGAAAAGAAATCCTTTTTGAAAGAGTTCATCTGCAAGAGCCCGATGCGATGATTGTCCCTTCCGAGCGGAATCAAAAGGATGGATTGATACCCTTGTGACCAGCATTGACCGCTCAATAAACCCAGCTCCGCAGGCGAGAGGCTTTTTACGAAGGCGGGCAGGTTGGTGTTCCAGAAACTGCCATTTGGGGAGAGGTGCTCTGTGAAGCTGCACCGGTTGCACAGAATACTGCCACAGAGGCATTTTAAAACAACCTCCCCCTGGGCATTGCGGTGGATCTGTCCGCTGGAGTCGCGGGTGCAAAGGCGGTTTTCCGACTGAATGAATTCCGGCGAAAAACCGCGCGTTTCGTAATATGGAAAATCATCCCCTTCGCGCAGCCGGATGCCGATGGCGTCGCAACCCGAGTTTTGCAGGAGGAAAGCGGTGACCGCTTGAATGAGCGACCGGGTGCTGTCGCTGGAGTTGAATATTTCAAAAAGGGCAAGGGTAAGCCGCTGTTCCAACTGGATGCGCTTATACATCGTAATGTCGCGCGCGATACAAAAAAGAGCCGGGGCCTCCTCGCTTGTGGTCACGATAACGCCGGTAACAAATAATTCGATGCGCCGACCCTGTTTGTTGTGCATCGCCGTCTCAATCCCCGGTTGCTGCGTTTGCAGGCTGGCAATGAAGCTTGCCATCGTCGCTTCCAGGTATTCCGGCACGCACATTTGGGCGAAGGTCATCGTTTGCAGCTCTTCAGAGGAATATCCGGAGAGCGCTTCGGCAGCGGGATTTGCGGAGAGGAACCGCCCCTCGCAGTTCACGGTAAAAATGGCTTCCGCGCTGTTTTCAAATAGTGAGCGGTAACGCACTTCGCTCATTCGAAGTGCATCTTCGGCTAGTTTGCGTTGGGTGATGTCGCGCTTTACAGCAACGCCGCCCGAGACTTTGCCATCCGGACCGCACAGCGGGGCGGCGCTGACCAATGCCGTCCAACTTCTCCCACCGGAAATCCGCGCTTCGATTTCCATATTCTCCACCGTGCGGTTTTCCTTGATGGCAAGCTGCATCGGCAGTTCATCGGGCTTCAATTCCCGGCCCTGGCAATAATAACGATACTCGGGGCGTTCCGGATCCGGGGCGGAGGCAGAGATGTTTTCCCCGGGTTGGATCGCAAACATTTTGCATCCGGCGGGATTGGTCGTGATCACGCGGCATTCGGGATCTTCGGCAATCGAGACCGCGATGGGCAAGGTATCCATGAGCGTGCGCAGGCGTCTTTGCGATTCGCTGAATGCCTGCTGCGCCTGCTTGCGTTCCGTGATGTCTCGCACCACACAGAATATGATTTTATGTTTTGCAATGGACACTGCTCGCGAGCTGATTTCAACAGGCAGGAGGGTTCCGCTTTTACATTTGTGCAGCGTCTCAAAAAAGATCCCGTTGGGCGCTGCCTCCCTTATGTGCCGCTCCGCACTCTCTGGAGCATCGGCGGGCTGCAAATCGTCGATGTGCAGTTTTAAGAGGGCTTTGAGCGAGTAGCCGTAGAAATCTACTGCGGCCTTGTTGGCTTCCACGATTCTCCCGGTTGCATCCAAGAGCAGCATCGGGTCGCGAGTGTATTTGCTAATCAGGCGATACCGGACTCCTTCCGGCAAGGTGCTCCATCCTGTCCCTTGCTTCGTATTAGCTACGCGCATGAACTGATTTTAAGACTTTTTCTTCAAAAATAATACTTAATTATTGCAATGAAAAATGCGTCTTCAGAAGGCCGTTTCCTTACTGGAAAAAACCAGGCCGCTCAGGCGCGGCGGGGATTATCGACAATGCGCACCCCGTCGGGGGCATGGCTGCGTCTTATTTCCACTCCAAAACGCCCTTGGCCCAGGCCCAGACGAGGCTTTCCACCAGAAGCAGGAGGAAGACCATGATGGCGAGGAATCCGGCGACGGAGATTTTGACAAATCCCATCGCGGCGAAGGGGAGCAGGAAGACGGTTTCGACGTCGAATACGAGAAACACGAGGGCGTACAGATAATAGTGCGACTGGAATTGGATGCGGGCGGCCCCGGTGGACTCGATGCCGCATTCATAGCTGGATTGCTTGTCTTTGCCGGGCTTGGCGGGCGAAAGGAAGCGCGCCCAAAGCCAGGCCATCGCGAGCGGCATCAACGGGAAGATGATCGCGATGGCCAGGAAGATGGTCAGGAGCAGGTATTCGTAGGACATGATTGGGAAAAAGGGTTAGCGCGGTGCCGCGGCTTGGGCGGAAATCTTTGCGGCGCTCTGGATGGCGGATTGGATTGGCTCCAGGAGTGCGGCGGGATATAAGCCGAGGGCAAACACCGCGAAAGCGAGCAGACCGACAAAGGTCGAGGTGGCGCAACGCGGGCTGGGCGGCACGGGTTCGGCGGCGGAAGGGATAACGAAAACGTGCTTGAGCACGATCAAGTAATAATAGAGCGAGACGGCATTGAAGGCGACGGCCACGATGATGAGCCAGAGCAGGCCGAGGTTGCCATCGTAGATGGAACTGACCGAGCCAAGCGCGCCCGCGAAGAGATAGAACTTGCCGAAGAATCCGGCCAGCGGCGGGATGCCCGCCAGGGAGATCATGAACACGCCCATGCAAAGGGCGAGGCCGGGGGCGCTTTGGTGCAGGCCTTGGAAATGGTGCAGTTGCGAGCCGCCCCGGCGCTGTTCCACCAGCGAGACGACGCCGAATGCGCCGAGCGTGGTGAGCGCGTAGACAATGACGTAGAAGAGGACTGCGGCAACGCCGGTTTTCCCTGCCGCCATAAGGCCCAGGAGCATGTAGCCGGATTGCGCGATGGCGGAGTAGGCGAGGATGCGTTTGACGTTGGACTGGCTCAGCGCGGCGAGGTTTCCCACGACCACGGAAAGTGCGCCGACGATTCCCAAAACGGGGAGCCAGCCGGGCTGCATCAAACCCCAAGCGGCGCTGCCGCCTCCTTTGGCAAAGCCGAAGGTGAGGAGTTTTGCGAGAATCAGGAACCCGGCAACTTTGGAGCCGGAGGCGATGAGCGCCGCCGATGGAGTGGGCGCGCCTTCATAGACATCCGGTGCCCAGAGGTGGAACGGGACGGCGGCGACTTTGAAGCCGAAACCGACCATTGCCATGACCACCCCGGCGAGCAGTAGCGGGTCCAGGAG
>JAPLTE010000100.1 GCA_026398235.1 Verrucomicrobiota bacterium | reverse complement strand
TGCCGAACTCGACCATTCCCAGCCCCTTGGCAAAGGTCCACAGGCGCAGAATTTCATGCACGTTCACCTCGCCGGGAATTTGCTGCCAGGCGGGAATGCCCCGCCACCAGCCGTCCACCCAGTCGGCTCCAAGCACACGGCGCAACTCGGCCCTCAACCGTTCGGCTATGGGAACAGTGACCTCTTCGGCGCGGTCGTAATAATCCAGAGCGGCGATGTGGGCGTCGAAGTCGCTGGGCCGGGCCGCGCCGATGCTCAGCGTATGAATCTCGGGGCGGGCCAGGCAATACAGGCTGTTGAATTGCATCGGCGAAAGGGGGCGACAGCATTCGACGAATTGTGGCGTCGGTTCGTACAGTTTGCCCCCCTTGTCATTGGGGCTGATGATGAAAACGCCCATGTCCCGGCGCGCTGCCGCATCGATGGCAGCTTGGTTGAATTCGTTCACGAAATACCAATGCAGGTTCACGTAATCGAACTCGCCGGTCTCGATGGCGCGCAGGATGATGTCGCAAGAGGCGTGGCCGGCAAAACCAATGTGGCGCACCCTGCCCTGCCGCTGAAGCTCGCGCGCCGCTTCCAGGCAGCCGCCCTTGCGGAGGGATTGCTGCAAGGTTTCCTCGTTGTTGATTCCATGCAGCGCAAAGAGATCGACGTATTCGAGGCCGAGATAATCCATCGATTTCTCGAAATTCGCCAAAAAGGCTTCCTGCGTCGGTTCAGGAGCCACCTTGGTTTGGACGATCATCTTGTCCTGAGGCAGCTTGGGCAGAAATTGGCCGAGCTGGATCTCCGAAGTGCCGTAGCCGCGCGCGGTTTCGATGTGGTTGATGCCAAGCTCCAGCGCGCGTCGGACAGTGCGTTCGAGGTTTTCCTGGTTATCCGCCGGGATCGAATCGATGGTCTCGTCGGTCCACTTGTGTTGGTAGCGCATCCCCCCACAGGAGAAGACAGGCATCTGCAATTCGGTGCGACCAAAACGGCGGTAATTCATAATAGAATCAACATTGCGGCACTCCTCTTCTCTTTGCGATTTTGCCTCTTTGTGTGAGGTAAATTTTGGCGCGGGGCGATTTTTAGGTCAATTCCGTTTCAAATGCGCCACGACTTCGATCTCGGCGGTTTGCGGGAACATATCGAGCGGGGTCACGCTTTCCAGGCGGTAGGCCGGGCCGAGGAGCGCGAGATCGCGCGCCAAGGTGCCCGGATTGCATGAAACGTAGAGGATTTCCCGGGGCGCGGCGTTCACGATGCTATCCACCACGCGCGCACTGATGCCCGCAGCGGGAGGATCGAGGATGAGCGAGGTCTCACCGCTTTCGGCGAGCACTTCGGCAAGCGTTTCGGCGACATCCCCGGCCAGGTAGCGTTCGTGCGGTTGCGCATGGGAACGGGCGTGTTCGACGGCAAAGGCGTTTTCCTCGATTCCGACGACCTGCTCAAAGCGATCGCGCAAATGCTGGGCGAAAAAACCCGCTCCGCAGTAGGCGTCCACCAGCGTGCCCCCGGGGGTGATGAGTTGCTCCACGAGTTCGAGCATCGCCTGTGCGACGGCGTTGTTGGTCTGCTCAAAGAACCCTTTTTTGCGCGCTTCGCTCAAGGTGTAATCGCCATCGGGCATCCGGCGGGCACGCAACCCGGCGAGCCGCTCGTTGACTTCGTCCGAGGCAATGGGGCAGCGCTCAATGTCCATGAGCGAATAGCCGTCGGCGGCGTAAAACCCGACCACCCCTTCGGCCACGTGGACGCGAATGCGGTTGCGGTACCCATACGGTTTGGGGGAAGGAACCATGGGGCGCATTGGGACCTCGGCGAGCTTGCCCACGCGGCGCAATGTCTGCTCCACCTGCCCCGCCTTGATGGCGAGTTGGGCCGGGTAGGCACTATGCTGGTAGGCGCATCCGCCGCAGCGGCCAAAATACGGGCACTCCGGCTCGACGCGCTCCGGCGACGGCTGGTCCACGGAAACGAGAGCGGCTTCGGCGAAATTTTTCTTTTTGCGCGTGATCGCTACGGTGACGGTTTCGCCCGGAAGCGTGTAGGGAACGAAAACCACGAGGCCTTCGGTGCGGCCGACCCCTTTTCCGCCAAAGGCGATGTCATTGATGGTGAGTTGCATAAAAACTGGAAAAAACAAAAAAGGCTCCCGCTCAAGAACGGAAGCCTCTTCGAAAATTTACCCGAGGGATGGCCGATTTCGAAACAAACGGTTACGGCTGGGTATAATCGTAACGGGATTCAAAGCCAAGCTCCGGCGGGAATTCTGTATAGCCGCCCTGAGTCCAAGGAATATTGGAGGCATACGGCGGGCGGTAGGAACTCTTGTAACAGGGAGCCGCGAAGGTCAAAACCTCATACCAACCCACCCCGAAACGGAAGAGGGAGCGGCCCACCCCTTTCACAACGCCATAACCAAACGCAGCGCTGTTGCCTTCGAATTCATTTATTTTGCTCATCGTATAGGGCAGTTCGGTCGTCCCATACAGCAGGTTCGAGAGCCCGCGTCCGAGTTTCCGGGTAGGCCCCATGTCGGTCATGGGTGGCGATTGAATATCCGCATAAGCGGCAGCGCCAAATGCGACAGCGAGAAGGATCGTGAGGAGGGACTTCATATGCGGCAGCCAGTAAACCCGTTTCGCATCTGAAAAGCAATCTGGATTTTGACCCGAATGAGAATTTTTAAAGCGTTTGGAGAAACTTCTTTAAATCGTCCAAACGCGGGCTTTTGGCTTGCCGGACGTAGAAGCCGGAAGTGGCCACTCCGATTTGCAGGCTCGCGGCCAAGTCCAATTCCAGCAACCGCCCGATGCAGAACCCGGCATTGAAATGGTCCCCTGCCCCGGTGGTGATCTTCGGGTTGGCTGTGAACGGCCCGGCAACATGGGTCGCCCCAGTAGCATCCGCGGCGGCAGCAAAAGCGGTGGGATGCACAACCACGGTGTCGATTTGCAGCTCTTCCAAAATGCACGCCGCGTGCCGGGTGACTTGTTCCGGGGAATCGTCCGGAGCGGGAAACCCGAGCACCGCGCTGATCTGACGGCTCTCCTGGAGATTGAGCCCGAGGACAACCCGAAAATATTTCTGGAATTTGGAAATTAATTTCAGCGCGGCGGCGATGTCCTCGGGAGTTCGCTTGGCCGGGTCCGCGAGATCAAAAAAGAGCCAGCGCTTTTTGCCGGTCAATTTGGGAGCCACGCGGCTTTGCAGTTTCTGCCAGATGGCACTCATGGCCGGCAGCATCGTCCAGTTTACCAAGGCAATGAGGGACGATTCCTGGAAAACCCCGAGGAGTTCCTCTTCGGAGATGTGCTTGAGAAGATTGGTCCAGTTGACCTGCTGCAGGCTTTCGTGCTTGCCGCACAACAGCTTGCCGTCCTCAAACTCAATCGCATCGGTGTAGCCTGGCTCGGCGATGGAAATCACACGGGCGCGCTTGGCGAAATCCGCGAAAATGGGATGAACAGTAGGATAGCCCAGATTGCCGATATAAGTGATTGGCGCGCCATAGCTGCCCAAGGCATTGGCCATGATGGGACCATTGCCGCCGAGCTTCACCATCTTGCTTACAAATTCAAAATTGGCGCTCAACCCCGCCGCCGCGCCGATGCGTTTGCCAAATTCGCCCATGCCACGCATCCGGGAGTATTCCTTAGCGGAAGTCCGTTGGGCGACAACATGGATGATCGTATCCACAAATCCGTCGAGCCCCACAAGCACCTTGGCTTTGTCCAGTTTGTTCCGGGCGCCGGAGAGTTGATCCAGAACAAGTTGGGGTAGTTTGCGGGGCATGGGCGAATGATGCCAGAGCGGAGCAAAAATGCAAATCCAGAACGCGGAAACGGGAGAAGAATATCAGGAACTCAGCAAATCAGGAAAAGAGGCCACCGTGCTTGTTTTTCCGAATGCAGCAACGGACCTGCAAGCCACCCTCGCCCAGTTTCAAATACGCTATGCGTTGAATCGTTTGTGAGGTCCCTCGCTGCGCTCGAGGATGACACGCTGTTGGGATGACGCGGCAGACTCCTCCTCGACTTCGCTCAGCAGCCGTAACGCGAGGCGGCCCAGAGCGGTGGTGACCACGACGGTCAGCACAAGCCCGCCAAACCAGATCACATATTCGTGAGCGAAGGGATGAGTCTGGCCTTTGACCAGCTTGATGCCGAGTTGCGCCAAGGTGCCCAGATATGCATACAGAAACAACCCCGGGAGTTGGCCCAGGCCGATCCAGAACATGCACGGCCAAAACCGGATGCTCGTGACGCCGTAGAGGTAGTTGAGGAGGCTCGTCGGAAAGAGCGGATGCACCTGGCTTAAAAAAATGATCTTCCAGCCGTGCCGCGCGATGGCTGCGTCCAAAGCGCGCCAGCGGCGGCTCCCGCTGAATTTCCGCTCCAACCAGGTTCGGCCCAGGCTGTGGCTGATTCCATACGCGACGGCGGCGGCAATCAGGTTGCCCAAGAGGACGAGGAAAGTGCCCCACCAGAGCCCGAAAAAGAGGCCGCCGCCCATGGCCACGACGCCCCCCGGCAGCAAGAGAATGTTGCACGCGGCGAACAGGAGCGGGTAAGCGACCGCGCCCCAAACCTGCATCGCCGCAAGGCGCTGCTGCAAATCGGTGATCCATTGCAGGACCGGCAGCAGCCGCGCAATGCCCACAATCGCCAGCCCGAGCACGGTTAACCCGGCAAGCTGGGTGGCGATGGCGCGGGTGAATTTCGTCATGGAGCGCCCATCTTACAAAAGAATGAGCCGCAAAAAAGCGCAAGATGCGCAAAAAGCGAAGCTGGGAGCGAGCGCCGTCTCCAATCGCGCCCGGAGGTCGCGATCCACCGGAGAGGCGGGTGGATCGATCGCTCCGCGAGCGATCTGGGGAGGGTGCACTGCGCGTCTATTTTTGCGTCTTTTGCGCCTTTTTGCGGCTAATCTGATTTTTTGCGCTCCACGAGTTCCGCAGCGAGCCGGATTGCGGCGAGGGTGCTGTCCGGACGGGCAATGCCGCGCCCGGCGATCTCGAACGCGGTGCCGTGGTCGGGGCTGGTCCGCACGAAGGGTAGGCCAAGTGTGACGTTCACCCCTTGGTCAAAAGCGTGGAGCTTGAGCGGGATGAGCCCCTGGTCATGGTACATGCAGAGCACGCCATCGAATTCCCCGGCAGCGGCGCGGTAAAACAGCGTGTCTGGTGAGATCGGCCCGGTGAAGGTGGCGCGCTTGTTCCAGTGCTGCGCCAGCCGGGCGGTGGCCGGGGCGATGACTTCGATTTCCTCCCGACCCATGGCACCGGATTCCCCGGCGTGCGGATTGAGCCCTGCCACGGCGATGCGCACCGGTTTGCCCAACCGGGTGAGCAGAAAATCGGCGAGCAGCCCGCCCACACGTTCAATCTCAGGCGCGGTCACAAGCCGGGGCACTTCGGCGAGTGCCACGTGAGTCGTTACGAGGGCCACAGTCAAGGCACCGCCGGTGAGCAGCATCGCAAAATTCTCCACTCCGGCGCGCGCGGCAAAGAATTCGGTTTGACCGGGAAATGCAAACCCGACTGCTTGGGAGCGGGCTTTGTGAATGGGACCGGTGACAACGGCGTCGATCTCGCCCGCGACGGCCAGCCTTGCGGCTTCTTCCAAGGCGGCCACAGCGGCGCGGGCCGTTTCAGGAGTGGGCTGGCCGGGAGTAGCCCCGTCGGCACTGCCCAAAATGCGGTACTGAAATCGCGGATCGAGCCTGCCGGATTCCAGCGCCGCGCGAACCACTTCAGGCCCAATGCCTGCGGGATCGCCGAGTGTGATCCCAATGGTTCCTAAAATGTCCATCGCGCGGGGTGAGGACTGGTGGCTGGTGCCCCTAGAAAATGCGGATGTAAGCTTTGTCGCGCAGGTTTTTGATCCATTTTTCCTGCGCGTTCTGGCGTTCCGCTTGGAGCACTTTTTTTTCCGTCTCGTCGCGGACGGCAGCCAGGGGTTTGGTGTCGGCCGCTTTATGGGCCTCCACATAGAGCAGGTAATAATTATTACCCATCTCGAGAACCTTGCTGACCTGACCTGCCTTGAGGGCGAAGGCGGGAGCCGACAGGCTGGCATTCAAAGTATTCCGCTCGATCCAACCCCAATCGCCGCCGGTCTCTTTGGAGGCGTCCTCCGAATACATCTGCGCCATCTTGGCGAAATCATCGCCGGATTTCACTTTCGTGCGGATTTCCTCGGCGACTTTCTTTGCGTCGGGGCTGTCTTTGTGCAGCACGAGCATGCGGAGTTTCACCTGCTCGGGGGTGGTGTACTCGGCGCGGTGTTCCTGGTAAAACTGCTCCACTTTGGAGGGCGAAAGAATCGGGTCGGTTTTTACGGCGCGCTGGCGCATTGCCTGCACGATCATCTTGTCGGTTTCCATTTTACGGAAGCGCTGGAGCGTGTACCCCTGGGCTTGGAGCGTACGGATAAAGGCCAGGCGATCGCCCTGAAATTGCTCGCGGATAATGGTGTTGACGTGGTCGTCCACGGCGTATTCGGGGATGTTGAACTTGTTCTTCTGAAATTCCTGGAGGACAAGTTGCCGGTCGATCAAGTCGTTGATGGCCGCCAGCCGGGTCTCCTTGATTTTGTCTTCAAGCGCCTTGCCCTGAAGCGACTGGCGCAATGCCATTTCGCGAGAGACGACCAGTTCGCGGACTTGGGAAAAGGTGATGACTTCCCCGTTGACCACGGCGGCGATGCCATCGAGGACTTGCTCTTCGGCAATCGCGGAGAGTGCCAGGGAAAGGGTGATTGCACAGAGGGCCAGCTTGCGGAAATACATGGGTAGAGAAAATTCCTTACCACGGTAAAGGGGGAAGAGTTGAAGTCAAGCGCCAGCTTGGAGCGGGTAGGGATAGGGGGGAACCTGAGGAAGATGCCGGACGGGGAGCCGCGGCGAAGCGTTTTCTGCGCTGGCACTTTGTGCCCCAGGTTGTTATGTTTTCAAGGATGCAGTTCAAGGATTACTACCAGACGCTCGGGGTGGCCAAGACGGCTTCGCAAGAAGAAATCAAGAGCGCGTTTCGCAAGCTCGCCCGCACGCACCACCCGGACATGGTCAAGCCGAAGGAACGCCCCGCCGCCGCGGAACGTTTCAAGGAGATCAACGAGGCGTATGAAGTGCTCGGGGACCCTGAAAAACGCCGCCAGTACGACACGCTGGGCGCAGATTGGCAGCGCGGGGGCACGCAGCCGCCTCCAGGGTGGCACCAGGGAGCGAGCCGCCGCCATCCCGCCGGGGCGGGTCGCGGTGCGGAAGATTTCGAATTTAATTTCGGCGGCACCGGGTTCAGCGACTTTTTTGAGGCGTTCTTTGGCTCGGGCGGGCGGCAAGCCAATCCGTTTGCCAGCGGGCGGGCGGCCGGTTCCAGCCGGGGTGTGGATGTGGAGGCGGATTTGATGGTGCCGCTGGAAGAGGCGCTGCACGGGGCGCGCCGCAAAATCACTTTTCAGCGCGCGGGCGCCAAACCGCAGACCTATGAGGTGACGATCCCGGCGGGCGTTCGCGAAGGGCAGCGCATCCGGCTCGGCGGCCAGGGAGAGGCGGGGATTCACGGGGGTCCGGCGGGCGATCTTTATTTGAATGTCCGGCTCGCTCCGCATCCCGATTTCCAGGTGGACGGAGCAGATTTGAATTATGAGGCGGAGTTGCCGCCCTGGCGGCTGGTTCTGGGCGGCGAAGTTGCCGTGCCGACGATGGAGGGGACGGCGAAGTTGAAAATCCCGCCGGGCAGCCAGCCGGGCCAGCGTTTTCGGCTGAAGGGGCGCGGAATGCCAAAGACCGGCGGGGGGCGCGGCGATCTGTACGTGGTGCTCTCGACGGCAATCCCCAAGACGCTCACCCCGAAACAAGCGGAACTCTGGCAGGCGCTATCGGAAGCGGAGTGATACCGTTTTCAGGAAAACCCGGGCAAGAGCCAGCGTGACGCTGGACCCCTTTCGCGCTGCCGCGCGCGGCGGCTGACGTGTGCCGCTTTGATCGGCTGCAACCTTTCAGGCAAGAGGGTTAAACGGGGGCTGCCTTAGCGGGGTTTCCAGAAGATCGATTTGAGCGGGTGTTCGTCGAGGAGATTGGCTTGGATGCCGCCGAGCCGGGTGCCGTCGTAGAACTGGATCCCGACGTAGTAATAGAGCGGGCAGATGGGGGCTTGTTCTGAAACGAGCAGGTGTTCGGCCTGGCGGAAAAGCTCGAAACGGCGGTCGGGCTCGCGGGCGGCGGCAGCGAGGAGGGCGTCGTATTGCGGGTTGCTCCAGCCGGTGCGGTTGTTGCCGTCATTGGTCACAAAGCACCCTAGGAAGGTATTGGGGTCGTTGTAGTCGCCGACCCACGAGGCGCGGCAAAGGTCGTAGTCGAGGCTGCTCATGGAGCGCAGATAGACCTTCCACTCCTGCCGCTGGAGGTCGAGAGAGACGCCGAGTTCACGTTGGAACATTGCCTGCAATTCCACGGCAAGGGCTTCGTTGAGCTCTCCTTCGCTGTAGAGATACCCCACACGCGGGAACCCTTTGCCTCCGGGGTATCCCGCTTGGGCGAGCAAGGCACGGGCTTGGTCGGGATCGCGCGCGGGGCCGTGCGGCGGTTCGTAGCCGCCGGTGCCGGGCGGAGTCAGGCTGTCGGCCGGCTTTTCCCCGGCGCGCGTGATCTTATCCACGAGCAACCGTTTTTCGATGACGAGCCCAAAGGCCCGGCGCACGCGCGGATCGTTGAATGGAGGGCGGGTGCAGTTGAAACGCAGGAAATAGACACCGAGGAATGGGGCTGCATGGAAATCGAGGCGTTTTTTGAGCTCATCGAGGAGTTGGTTGGGGACAAGCCCTTTGTCCATAAGCAGATCGGCTTGCCCGGAGGCGTAGAAGTTGAAAGCGGTGTTGGCTTTGCTGATCGGGAGGACATCGATGGTGCGCAAGGCGACTTTCTCCCGGTTCCAGTAGTGCGAATTTTTCGCGAGGCGGATCCGGTCGTTGATGCGCCAGTCGGCGAGGAGGTACGCACCGTTGCCGATGAGTTTGCCCGGTTTGGTCCAGTCGTCGGGAAAACGCTCCAAACTGGCCGCGTGCACCGGAAGGAGTGTGACGAGCGCACAGAGGTCGAGGAAATAAGGGGTCGGATTTTCGAGGGTGACCTCCAAGGTGCAGGGATCGAGCGCGCGCACGCCCACCTGGGCGAAATCCCGGAGCTTGCCTTCATTGAATGCACGCCCATTGCGAACGGTGTAGAGCTGGGAGGCGTATTCGGAGCCGGTCACCGGATCGAGCACGCGCCGCCAGGAACGAACAAAATCATCGGCCGTGACCCGCTCGCCATTGCTCCAGCGGGCATCGGGCCGCAGGTGGAACGTATAGACGCGGCTATCGGGGCTGATCTCCCACCATTGGGCCACACCGGGAACCGGTTTGGCCGCGGCATCGAAGGTGGTCAGGCCTTCAAAAAGTGCATCGGCGATGCGGCCTTCGGGCTGGCCGGTGATGAGGGCGGGATCGAGGGTTTCGGGCTCGGCTCCGTTGAGAAAAACGAGGTCGGCGCGCTGGAAGGAGGCTTCGCACCCCGCCAGAAGGAGGCAGAGGAGGAGACAACTGAAAAACTTCACACCGCGTCTTCGCACGGTTTAAACGCTTTTTCGAGCGCGTTTTTCGCTATTTCGCCGGAGTGGCCGAAGCAGCGGGAGCCGCCGGAGTAGCTGAGACAGCCGGGGCCGACTTGGCGTTCAGTCGAGCCTGAACGGCACTGGGCGAATTGGCCTCGTAGGTGTAAAGCATTGAAAGACCCAGGGTCAGCACAAAGAAAAGGCCCGCAAGGACGCGGGTTGCCTTGGCAAGGACGTTGGTGGTCTGCGCGCCGAAGAGGTTTTCGGTCATTCCGCCGCCAAACGCCGCGCCGAGCCCTTCGTTTTTGGGCCGCTGCATCAGGGTGAGCAGGATCAGCAGAATGCAGACGATGACGTTGACCGTCAGGAGGATATTGATGAAAATCGGAAGCATGAGGGCGGCGAATATGGCCGAGGGTGGGCGGTTTGTAAAGGGCGCTTCGTGGGAACATACGGAAAATCGCCCCTGGATTTCAGGGAAACCCCACCTTGGCCTTTTGCGCCGGGGAGTGGTAGGATGCGCGCTGTGAACCAGACCACTCGAAAAACCCAGAATTATTCGCCTTTCGAGGAGCTTCTCCACTCGATGAGCCACGGGGCCGGTTTTCTGGGAGCTTTGATCGGCGCGCCTTTTCTCATCAATGCCGCCCAGCAGCACGGCGGCGGGGCAGCGCTGGTGGGGGTGGTGGTTTTCGCTGTGACAGCGGCTTTACTCTACCTTTCGTCCACGATTTACCACGTTCTGCCGATGGGCAGACCCAAGGAGCTATGCGAGGTGATTGATCATGCGTCGATTTTCCTGCTGAGTTCCGGGACTTACACACCGTTTACCCTTGGAGTGTTGCGGGGCACGCTGGGATGGACGCTTTTGGGGCTGGTTTGGGGGAT
>JAPLTE010000130.1 GCA_026398235.1 Verrucomicrobiota bacterium | reverse complement strand
GCATTCCGATTCCGCCGAGGGCGACTCCACAAAGCACAAAAGCAGCCAACGCTCTTTTTGCACGGTTTGATTTCATAATTCCCCCCCGTCTCTCTGAAAGAAGATCGGATGTGCGCTGGCAACCGGTGGAGCGGTTTGCGCACCCCTTCCGCCAAGAATCAGGGAAAAAATCAGGTCGGCATAAGGGAAAAACTGGATCGAAGAAAAACTTCTGGTAACATGCGCCGCTTGCGCCGGGAAATCCTGGCGGCCACAGCTCTCCCGGGAGCGCCAAAAACAGCAACGACCACCAAAACACATCCATGATATTCAGAAGGGCCACGAAAACCGCAGCGGCATCGAGCAGGAGATTTGACCGGAAAGGGACCGGGATGCGGTTTATCGCCCTCGGGATGACCGTTGCGCTCTCGGTGCCTCTCATTGCGAAGGGTGGCGAGGAGAGCGCAGCAAAGGCGGTTGTTCCGGCGCAATGGCAGAAACCCGCGTGGCTCAAGGAACTCTCCCTGGCGGTACATGAGAGCAACGACTCGAATATCTTTGCCCAGAGTGCGGGGAAATGGGCGAATCACCCGTCGTGGTTGACGACCCTTTCGCCCAAGCTCGGTTTGGATTTCGCCCCGCTGCTCGGCACTCCCGCTCTGCTCCAAGTGGCGTCCTTGGATTATGCTCCGGATTTGGTTTTCTTTCACAACGAACCGGACCAGACGTATTATGCCCACCGGTTGACCACCGGGTTCAAGGGCAAGGAAGACTCTTTTTCCTATAGCTTCGACAATGCCTTCACCTTCATCGACGGCAACGACACGGGCTCCCTTTTCCCGGACGGCTTGAGCGCCTACGGCACGATTCTCTCCCGCGAACGGCTGCGGCAGATTCAGGACCGTTCGAGTCTGTCGTTTCGGTATGATTTGGAGAGCTTTTTTGTCCGCCCAACAGCATCGCTGCTCTATAATAATCCCCTCACGCAATTGCATGCGCCGGTTGGCAGTTTTGTGGGGTACCAGAATTATCCCGACCGGTACGACGTGAACGGCGGAGCCGATCTGGGCTACAAGATCGATCCCGCAAACGCGGTTACGCTCGGTTACCGCGTGGGGCATCAATACCAGCAGTCTTTTTCCTGGGATCCCCAGCAGACCAGTGCCACCAACGATTACCAACGGCTGCTGGTCGGCTACGAAGGCAAACCCGCGAAATGGTTGACGCTGGAACTCCAGGGCGGGCCGGATTTCCGGAGCTATGGGGCCGCGACGCCGCTTCCCGAGGAGGACAAGAGCATGGTCAAGGCGTATGCGGAAGCGACAGCCGTAGCGGAAGTGACCTCATGCGATGTTTTGGCGCTCAAATACAAGCGCTGGAGCTGGGTCTCGAGCGTTGGGAAAAATCCGTATGTGGATAGCGTTTACGATTTGAGCTACCGCCACAAGATCAGCAGCAAACTCAGCCTGCAGGCGGGGGCGCGGGCAGCCAATGCCAATTACAACCCGGCAATACTGCGGGACGATTGGAACTACACCCTCTCCGCGGGGCTGCGTTACGCGTTCACGGCCCAGCTCAGCGGCGATATTTCGTATGCGCATGACTGGGGCGTCAACAACGAGGACGGGCTCACCGAGGTGGCCATTCACAATCGTGAGTTTCAGCGCAGTCTCGTCTCGGTGGGCACCAAGTGGCAGTTTTAGGCAACCTTGCACGGCTGCACCGCTCTTTCAGCCGCGCCGGGGAGGCGTAGTTATTATTAACTGGCCTACTTCGCTGCACCTGAAAAAGTGAACCCGCAGCGAAAAGCCCGATAAACGCAGGGCAGGCTGGGCTTGGCCCGCATCCTGCTTCAAACGTTTGAAGTCTCCCCGTATCTCTATTGCAGATGTTCACGCCTCCGACCACCTGTCCCAACCCCGCCTGCAAGCACCACCGGGCACCCGCTCCCGACTGGTATGCGAAGAAGGGGTATTACCGAACCAAGTTCGACCGCCAACCCGTGCCCCGCTACCGCTGCAAGGCTTGCGGCCGTTATTTCGGGTCGCACACCGGCACGGCCACCTATCGGCAGCACAAGCCCAAGGCGAACGCCCTGATTGCCAAGTTGCTCTGTTCGGGGGTGACGATGCGGCGGACGGCTGAGATCGTCGGTGTGAGCCGCCGAACGCTCGCCAAGAAATTCCAATGGCTGGCGGTGCGGGCCAGAGCCGCCCACGCCGAATATCTCAAAAGGGCGGCTTACCCGACCTCCTACGTCCAGTTTGACGAAATGGAGACCTACGAGCGGAGCAAACTGCTGCCGCTCTCCATCGCTTTGGCCGTGCGGCCGAAGACGGGGTATGTCATGGGGGTGAAAGTGGCGGAAATGAACTGCCACGGAAGACCTGCCCGTGCCAGCGTCCAACGGTATGGACGGCGGCAGGACACTCGCGGGGCGGCAGCCTTGGCCGTGTTCCGGGAGGTTGCGATGATTGCCAAGCCCGGGTTGACCGTCGCCACCGACAAAAAGGCCGCCTACAAGAACCTCATCAAGGACGCTCTGCCGGACGCGGCTCACGCTGTCCACCCAAGCCGTAAAGGGCCGGCCAGCAGCCGGGATCCCCTGTTCCACCTGAACCATATCTGTGCCAAATTGCGGTCTGACCTTTCCCGCCTGAGTCGGAGAACGTGGTCGGCCACCAAAAAGGCGGCCTGTTTGCAGGACCACCTGGATTTATACGTGGCCTTCAACAACAACTACGCCATCGCCTGAGTGCCGCCGCGGCGGGGATGGTGTCGGGCGACTTCTGACCCCTGCCCCGTTTTTATGTCCGCAGCGGTTTTAAAATTGTGCCGTATCTGTGACTGGAAGGGGTATATTCCAAGAATCTCAACTTGCCAACCCCCACCGAACCCAGTAATCCCCACCCCAAACAATATGGCATCGGAACAATTGATACAAAACGAACTGCTTGACGGAAAAGGGCTAAAGGGAACTCCGTTCGGCAAGTTCGAAAAACTCAAACTCGGGGCAACCACGGTCGATCATTTAGTTAAAGCGGGGCTAGAGACGCAGGTTAGCGAATCCATATCTTTTCCGTTTACTCAGTATTCACCGCCAAAATCCCCCAAAGCCTGCAAGCCTGATAATGTCATCATTCGCCGGGTTGGAACCGCGACGCAGCCAGTGGCAATCGAAGAGTTCAAGAAACCTGCGGAACTAAAAACAGAAGATGGGATTCGGAAAGCCTCGGAACAGGGACTGTTCTCCGCTGCCGCCCTGGACGTGAAACTTGCCGTCATTACGGATGGCACAAAAGTATTTTACCTGAATGTTCCTGAAAGTTTGAAGAAACAACAACTTGTCCATTTCGAGGATACCCGAAAGTTTTCCCCAGGTGTGCTCGAGGAACTCCTTTGTGAACAAGTGACGATGAGAGACCCCGGAGAACTCGCCGAAAAGGTCTGGCAGATGATTTGGCACGCCACGAAAGAGGAGCCGAAACCCTGTTTGCTCACTTTCGTGGAAATGTTCGTCCTCAAGTTTCTGTCCGACAATCTCCCGCCAAAAATCTTCCCCAAGAAAAATTCGTTTTATGAATTGCTGACCGACCTTGTCGACTTCCAGGAAACGCACGGATGCACGCCCATAGAGCATTACATCAACAGCATTCGTCCCGCTATCAAGCAAATCTTCCCCGACAACACGATCGCCAAATCCAAGAGCACTGCTTCCGTTTTCGGGCTGGAAACAGTCATATCGAAAACGTCCATTATCAACGGGTTTTCGTTCATGAAAAACTCGTCATCATCTCCGGCCACCTTTAACCGGGTTTTCGTTGACATTCTGAAAGCCTTTAACGACTTCGGTCCGCTTACCTCGATTGATCCCGAATTTAAACTCCGCTTATATGAGACTTTCCTCAAAAAATCGGCGGGGCAACAAAAGCTCGGTCAGTTCTTCACTCCGAGAAACGTCGTCCAATCCATCATTCGCATGGCCCGTATGCACGACTTGCCTCAGGGAGCCATTGTGCTTGACCCTGCATGCGGAGTAGGCGGGTTTGTTCTGGAACCCCTTATTACGGAACCGTGTCTTGCGGGCAATATCGAGTTTCAAAACGGGCTTCCCCACTCCCGCATAAAACTTATTGGGGTAGATGTTGATGCAAACACTCACATTCTCGCAAAAGCGAACCTTCTGATACATCTGGTCGAATTGGTTAGGAGCCCGACCGTAACCCCTGCGGCCCTAAACCAGTTAATGGCTCAAACCCTCGTCTTGATGAACGCCAACGAGACGCTCGGCTCTTTGGAGCATCCGCCCACAGAGTCCGTTGACCTGATAATGACGAACCCACCGTATGTCACGCAAGGGAGCAGGATATACAAGGACGAATTAAAGACCGTCAAAGGGAAGCGAAACGAGGTGACTCTTTCAGAGTATTACGACAAAACCGGCCTTGGTTTAGAATCACTTTTCCTTCGCTACATTTCGGGAGCCTTGAAGCCGGGCGGCAGAGCCTTTGTAATTGTTCCGCAGGGGATGTTGTCCCGCTCTGAAACCTCCACGAAGGAAACGGTGCTTGGAGAGTGCAACCTCCTCGCAAGTATCGCATTGCCGAGCAATACCTTTTTTAACACCCCTCAAAAAACCTACATTATAGCATTGGAAAAACGGCATACCGAGCACGATCCCCGTCCCGATGTGTTGTGTGCCATAGCCCGAAGTATCGGGGAGACCTTGGATTGCAGAAGGGTTTCGGTGTCCGCCAACGATCTCGCAACGATTGCCAATCAATTTGTCGGTTATTCCGAACAACTCAGCCTCGTCCGGGAAGCGAACGGGATACAATGTCAGTTTTCGCCTTCCGAACCATTTGTCAAACTGGTGAAAGCAGATCAATTCACCAAGAATGACCGTTGGGATTCGGCAAGGCTGTGGAGTTCGGATGAACTTGTGGATCTTGGTGTAATGGAGTCCGCTATTGGGCGGCTTGATTTTGTTGAGGAAGCCAAGTCACAACTCCCTTCCCTATTAGAGGAACTTGAACAGGCCAAGCGGGAACTTGCGATATTGACCACTGTCGAGGCTGAGGTAATTTCGTTGGACAATCCCGCCTTCACTTTACGCCGCGGCAGACGGGTAAAAAAAGAGGAGTGCGACTTAAACCCTGGGGACGCAAATGACCCGAACAACTACCCTGTCCCGGTGTATTCCGGCTCCAATCTTCCTAATAAGGCACTTGGTTATATCGGTGTTGCTTGGTTGCAACCCAGAAAAATACCAGTCGAGAATTTGCAGGAAGCATCAAAGGGCGTTCTTACCATCAATTCCAATGGGAGCGTGGGGAAGGTGTTCGTGCGGTATATGCCTTGCGTAATTCACGACGATGTGACGGTAATCGAAATCATTCGCCCTGACATTGATGTAGAGTATTTGGCAACCCAACTGCGAAGCAGTGTTGCGGAGGGCAATTTCGAATACGAAGCCAAACTGTATGCGGGCCGCATAAGGGAACTTGTTGTCACAATCCCTGTTGGCGGGAGTGGGTATGACCTCGAAAAACAGCAGCAGATTGCCGAGGCTTACAAGCGGTTTGATGTCATCAAAGGAAAATTGGAGGACTTCGGAAAATGGGCGGCCAATTCAAGGATGAAAAATGACAACCAGTTTCATATCCGGGGCTGTGCCGAAACTGGAACAATGGAGGACTGAACTTTCAGGCTTTGGAATTACAGAGAGGGCGGGCGGGTTTAAAATCAGCAATCCGCGGCTTCTCCTGTCATTCCATCAGTCGCAAGCCGTTCAGAATGAGCATAATGCAAAACTTCCAGCGAATTGCTTTTTGAGGTGCAGTAAAGTAGGCCAGTTAATAGTTATTAATTAAAGGTCAAATTTTTGACGCCTGCGGTTCCGGCCGCGTTGAGCACGTCCATGATCCGCTCGTGCCGGGCGTCGGGATCGGGATGGATGATCACGGGATCTTGCTTATCCCCCTCTTTGTTTCCAAATTCAACGACCGCGGTTTTGAAGAATTCCCGCAGCCCCGGCATTTCTTTATCGGCGGAGGCGCCGTAGGATTGTCCGTTCACGCTCACTTTTCCATCGGCGGCGATCTCCACCATGATCGGCGTGGGGGGCAGGGCGGATTGACCGCCGCTGGGCCGATTGCTGCCTGGCAGGTTGATGTTCAATTCGCGCTCGGCGACTTGCGATCCCGCGCTTGCCATGAAAAAGAGCATGAGCACGAAAACCACGTCCACCATGGGTGCGATCTGAAATCCGACGTCGCCGTCTTCACTGCCTACGGATGCCATAAAATAAAAAAGTTGTTCATGGGGTCAAGCGCGTTACGGGTTGGCTCCGCCTTCCTTATCAACCACGGAAAAGGTGACATTGGTAATGCCGGAATCGCCGACTGCCCGGAGCACTTCGCGTTCAAAGCTCCAGCGCGTTGCGCGATCCACGCGCACGAGCACCCGCGTCATCGGATTTTTTTCCAGCTCTTCCCGGAGTTTGGGAATCAAATCGCCTGCGGACGGGTATTTCAAGCTGTCCACCTCAATGGAGCCCAGATTGGTCATGGCCAGCCAACTTACGTTGACGATGACTTGGCCGGGATTTTTCTTCGGCTGCTTGGCTTCCTTGGCAACGGCAAGCGCGATGCCCCGGTTGCTTTGCAGCACTTCGGTGGAACTGATCGACATAAAGAAAACGAGCAGCACCAGGAGAATGTCGATCATCGGCGCGATCTGGAATTCCGGATCTTCCTCCACGGGATTGCGGGTCGCGTCTCGCGCCGCCTTGCCTTT
This sequence comes from Verrucomicrobiota bacterium, assembly GCA_026398235.1. Lineage (GTDB taxonomy): Bacteria > Verrucomicrobiota > Verrucomicrobiia > Chthoniobacterales > Chthoniobacteraceae > UBA695. The sequence goes on along the minus strand of JAPLTE010000130.1, from coordinate 3,375 downwards.
GCTCTTGTGGTGCATGAGGGGAAATGGGGTGCGAAATAGCCGCGCCTATTGCTGCCACTGCAAGGTCGCTCCGCAATGGGGACACGGATTCTGCCCGGCATCGATCGCACCGTTGCAGATGGGGCAATTGGTGGAGAGGGCCACCGAGACTTTGCGGGACTGCCCGGCTTCCTCCACCGCGCCGGTCGTGCCGGAGCTGAATGCCTCGCCGATTTTCACCCCGGCCAGTTCCTCGTAAGGCAGATCGCGCACGAGGGTGTTCACGACGTCGTCCGCGTGAACGATCGCCATCTGCGCCCGGTTGCGGAAAATGTAATAGAAGACGAACGCCGGGATGGCGATAAACAGGCCGCTTGCGGTGGCGATCAAAACTTCACCGATTTTCCCGGAAAGCGCCCGCGGGTCCGAAATACCCGACCCGGCGAGAACGGAGAAGGCCCCGATCATCCCGATAACAGTTCCGAGCAGACCGATCATCGGCGAGACGACCCCGATGACCGACAGATAGCTGTTGCGGGTGCGAATGAGGGTGGCTTCGCGCAGACCGTGTTCAGAGAGGGCGTCTTCGACGGCTTCCTTCCCGCGGCCGAGGCGGCTCAGGCCCGCTTTCAGCACGTTGGCGATATAGTTTTCATTGGCATTGCAGGTTTCCCAAGCTTCCTGGTAATTGCCTGCGGCGATGAGCGAAGTGAGCGATTCGACCAGTGTGGGCGGCGCGAGCTTTGCCGCGCGCAACGTGAAAAAGTTCTGGATAACGAGCGTGACCATCGTGGCGGAGGTGCCCAGGATGACGAGCCAGATCGTCATGATGAGCGCGCCGCCATTCTTGATGGTTTCAAAAAGCGTTTCTTGGGCTGGCGCTGCGGCCCCTTCTTCGGCGAGACCCGTGGAGGCGGCGAGGAGCAGGAGACTGAGCCCGAGGGCAAAGGGCAGGAGTTTGCGTGTTTTCATAGCGGGAGGGAAAAAATGGGGAGTGGAGTGGGGCTAGGGGACGGTCAGTGTGGGGTCTTTTTTGCGAAGGGCATTCGCTTTTTCCTGGGCGGCGGCGACTGCGCTGCGATCTTCGTAGAAGAGCGTCACAGTACGTAAATAGTTCTCCAATGCAACTTCAAGTTCTCCCTGAGCCTCGGCAATCTGGCCGAGCAGGAAAAAGGTCTGGCTGTACGCAGGGGCGAGGGCAGGAGGCTGCATTTTTTCCTTCAACGCCGCCGCCGCAATCGGGGCCAGTTTCGCCTTGGCTTCATCAAAGCTCTTGCGCGCCAGGGCGATGCGGGCCATGCCGACATCGGTTTGGAGGGTTCCCGCTCCCGGGTAAACGCGCTGGTACTCTTTATAAGCCGCTTCGGCTTCTTTGAGATTCCCAAGCCCCACCTGAGTATCCCCGACAAGGCTCGTGGCCTGGCGCGCCCAGTCGGTCGGGAGCCCTTTGTATTTTTCGGCCACGGCTTTTGCCAATGGGAGGGCTTTGGCGTAATCGTTTGCCTGGAACGCGGCGTTTGCTGCCGCGAGTTCTGCCGGAGCCGCCATGACCACCGAGGCGACTGAGGAAAGCGGAAGCCCGATGCTCCCTGTGCCGACCCGTATCTGCACGGTGGAGCCGTTGACGCCGAGGATTTGCACCTCCTGCGTTTTGCCGTCTTTGGTGGTCAACCGATCTAGCGCGAGCGCGCCAAAATCAAGGCTCAGGAGCCAAAAAAGAGCAAAGCTGGCTACAAAATGAGGTTGCCGGGAGGAAAAACTGCATCTTAGCTTCATTTTTTCGAAACATGATGATAGGTAATCACTTCCCCGAAATCAACCGCAACCCGTAACAATTTTCGTTTCATGATAAATGTCCTTCGCAAATACCAGCAACCGCTGATGATCGGTATAACGATCGTGATCATCATCGCCTTCGGTTGGTTTTTCACCCCAGGCAACCGCTCCAAAAACGCGCCCGACCGCAAAGTGCGGATTTACGGCCGCAATTACACCGAGGCGGAACTGGAACGCAAGGGCCTCAATTTCAGCATCGCGATGTATGCCGGGCTGCGGGACTTGATCATCGGCCTGACGATGGGCAACCCGAATGGAGAAGGGGCGGGCTCGGAATTCCTTGTTAACAGCTTTGTGCTCCAACACGAAGCCGAGCGGCTGGGCATCACCGTGGACGACAGCGAAGTGGCGGGAGCCATCGAGAAGCTGCCCAGGTTCCAAACCAATGGCGCGTATGATCCAGAGAAATACCGTCTTTTTGAGGAAAGCGTGCTCCGGCCCAGGGGGGTTACGATTGCCCGGCTTGAGGAGTTGGTGCGCGATCAAGTCCGGCTCCAAAAACTGATCGCTTTACTGGGGACCACCGTGGAAGTCACCCCCGGCGAGTTTCGCTCGGAGTATGTGCTCACCCACCAGAAAATGCACACTTCGGTCGTGCGGTTTGACCTCGCCGAGTTCAAGGCCGCCGTCACGCCCACCGAGGAGGAGATCGCCAAAGTTTACAAAGAGCGCGAAAAAACCTACACCTCGGCGGAAAAACGGACCGTCAGCTATGTGAAGCTCGACCTGAGCGAAGCGGAAAAGGCGCTCAAAGGCAAAGAGTTGATGGATGCCCGCCAAAACCTCGCCAACCGGGCGAATGATTTCGGCCAGGACCTCTTGAAAGAAAAAGCCTCGTTTGCGGATGTCGCCAAAACCTACAAACTCGAGGTGAAGACCACCCCCGAATTCAGCGAGGCACAGCCCCCGGCCGATCTGGCCGAGATTCCGCAAGCCGCAGCCACGGCTTTTAAGCTGATGGAGAAAGAACCCGTCAGCGACGCACTCCCGATGGGCAATGGGTATTGCATTCTCCACTTGGAGAAAGTGACGCCGAGCCGCCAACTCACTTTTGAGGAAGCCAAGCCCCAGGTGATCGAGCAGATCAAGGCCGAGCGTGCCAATGCGGCGCTCGTTTCCAAAGGCAACGAAGTGCAGGCGCGGATCGCCGCCGATTTGAAGGCGGGTAAATCGTTCGCGGGCGCCGTGAGCGCCGCCGGACTGAAGGCGGAAAGCCTGCCCGTCTTCTCGCTTTCCGAGCCTCGGGAAATGGAACAGAAGCCCAATGCGCAGGAAATCGTCAGCAAGGCAGTCGTATTGCCCGAAGGGGGACTCAGCGAATTCCTCCCCACCACTACGGGCGGATTGCTCGTGTTCCTGGAAAAGCGGGAACCGATCGACGAAGTGCAATACCAAAAAGATGCCGCCTCGCAGATTGCAGCCATTCGTGAGCGCAAGAGTTTCATGACCTTCATGGGATGGCTCCAAACGCGGGCGAAATTCGCCAATGTGCAAGGGCCGCAGTCCCCAAAATAGATCCCTTTGTTGCAAGAACCCCGATTTGTCCAAAGCCTCTTTGGG
>JAPLTE010000006.1 GCA_026398235.1 Verrucomicrobiota bacterium | reverse complement strand
GTTCGCGGGCGCGCTCGATGGCATTGGCGGCCAGCTTGCCCAGCCGGCAGCCGCTCGATGGATTCCCATAAAGCTCGCCCAGGTACGGCAACATCGCTTCAACCACCAGCGGGTCGACGCGGGTCGTGGCATTATTGTCAAAGTAAAGCATGGACAGGGCAGGATGCGGCACAGCGCAACGATAATGTACTCCCACCAAGACGCGCGCCAACTATTACTTGGTTGGCGTTTTTGGATTCACACGAAGGCACGAGACACAATTTTTTTCCTCGTTCCCAAGCTCGAGCTTGGGAATGCCCGTGTTTTCGAAGCTCCAGCTTCCTCCGCGCGCGAATTGCATGTCCGCCACCCCTGCCGGGGTGAGGCGTTGGTGGGTGGGTCCCGGGGGTATCGCTTCGCTCAACCCCCGGCTAATATCCGTGAACCCTCCGGGTTCATGGATTTTCCCTTCCCTCTTCTTTTTTCTTCGTGCCTTCGTGTGAATTTTCCTGCCCTTTGCGGCTTTGCGTGAGAAAAAAATCACTCCGCCGCTTGCAGGAGCGCTTTGACCTCGCGGCAGTAGGCGGTGATGTCCGGGGCTTTGAGGATGCCGGAGATGATGACGATATGGCGTGCCCCGGCGGCAAGCACGAGGGCGAGGTTCTCGCGTTTGATCCCGCCGATGCAATAAACGGGAAGAGAAACCGCCTCTTGCACCCGGCGGATTTCCGCGAGGCCGATCGGCGCGGCTTCCGATTTGGTGGGGGTGGCAAAGAGCGGGCCGAAGCCGAGGTAATCCGGGGCTTCGGCGGCAGCGGCCACGGCTTCCGCGAAACTGGCCGTCGATTTGCCCACGAGGCGACCCGGCCCGAGCAGACGGCGCGTTTCGGCCACGGAAAGATCGTCCTGCCCCACATGAACGCCATCGAGGCCGAGTTCCGCCGCGAGTTGGGGATGGTCGTTCAAAATAAACGGAACGCCCGCCGCCGTGCAAAAGCGTTGCAACGGCTGGGCAAGCGCCGCGATTTCGGCGAGGGGGTGGCTTTTGGCCCGGAGTTGGACGAGATCGACGCCGCCCGCAAGCATCTGCTCCAAAATGCACGGAGCGTCCGCTGCAGAGATGAGGCTCAGGTCGAGAATGCCGTAGAGGCTGCGGGGGGCGAGGTTCATTTTAACGAGTGTCTAATGAGGTCATCCCGAGCTTGCGCTCTTCGTGTTCTCTGGGGTGATTCTTATCCTCTTTTTAGGGCAATCCCGGCGTTGGTGAGCGTCTCAAAAACGCTCCCGAGCAGGTCGCGGTAGTCGAGGCGGAAGACCCGGTCCAGCGGCTCCAGGCGCATCGCCTCGTAAATTTGGTAGCTCTCCTGGAGCTGGATCGCCAGGAGCGCTTTGAGTTGCTCCTCCCCTTCCGGGAGCGGTTCGCCGGTATGCAATTGGCGGCTCTCGGCCACCGTCTCGTGATGGGCGGCGAGGTCCTCGAGTTGGGCGCGCAATTCGGCCACCGTGGTTTCCAGGCGGAGGTTGTGGCGGGTCAAGGCCTCCAGTTCCGCGCTCGGCAGCTCTTCCTTGACGCGCGCGGAACGTCCCCCCCGTTTACCTTCCTGACTCTGGCGATTGAGTTGCGTCTTGGTCTGCTCCAACTCGCTGCGCAACGAGCCAATATAGCTTTCCACGCCGCGCAACGCCTCTTTCACGTCGAAAGGCCGGGCGGTGCGCTCGCTGCGTTCAGCGCGTTCCGGGCGCTCCTCGGACCGCTCTGCCTTGCGGCGCTCGGGCTCGGAACGTTTGAGCTTTTCTTCGGCCTTTTTGGCCAACCGCTCGGCGCGTCCGGGAATGACGAGTTCTTCCACCGGCGCGGCAGGTTCAGCTTGTGCTTTTTCTTCCGGCACCTCGGGAGCGGCGGGGGCGCTGCGTTGCGACTTCTTGGATTCGGGGCGCTTGGACGGCTCGGCTTTTGCGGGAGGTTCGGGTTGATGCGCCTCGGGTTTGAGGGCCGCTTCCAGAGGGGCGGGCAAATCGGCGATTTCGCTCTTGAGCTGGCGCTGGAGTTTGATATTCCAGCGGCTCACGCCTTTGGCGGCCAGTTCCCAATCGGCGGCGCTCGCTTTTTTCAAGCGGCCCGCTTCGTTCGCCCAGCGCAAGATCGAGAGCTGCGAAAGGGGTGGGCAAAAGGGGAAACATTCGAGCGCCCCATGCACCAGCGCGTCGGCCTCGGCGGCTTTGAGATCGGCCAGCGGCAATTGCAGCAGCCATGGTTTGCCTTTGCCGATGAAAATGTTGAAAAAGAACTGCCGATATTTCGCGCTGAGCGCGCCGGTTTCGGGATGGCGCAAATCCGCTGCGGCGGCTGCGGCAAGCTTGAGCCCTGCGGCCGGTTCCAGCTTGAAAAGGGCGCGCGCGAGGCTCAGGCGCAGGCGGCGGGCGGATTCGGCTTCGCTTTTGGCGATGCTCCCGAGCAGATGGCGGCGCATCGGCACGCTGAGCTTTTCCCAAACGGCGCTTACGGCATTGACGCACACAATCCACGGGAGACCGTCGATCATCGGAGCAATCGCTGCGGTGATCCCTGCCTTTCCTTGGGTCAAGCGCTCCTGGAGCAACGCCGTCGCCCGTTCTTCGTCGGCCGGGGAGAGGCGGGCGGCCTTGGCGGCTTGGGCGAGGAGCAGGAGCGCGTCGGAGTCCTGCGGCGCGGCGGGAACGGCGCTCAGGTCGGGCGATTCAGGGGCGGGGTTGGGTTCGGCGGGTTGATTTTCCACAAAAAGTTTTTCCAAAAAAGCTATGCGTTTTCTTGTTCAAGCCGCTCGCTCAGCCATTGCTTGATCATACTCTGGTAATTGAGATAGCGCGAGCGGGCGAGCCGTTTGATGCGGGCCAGCATGCGCGGGTCCATGCGCAGGGTCACGGTGGTCGATTCGCGGCTGTCGGTCTTGAGCAGCGAACCGTTCATGAGGCGAATATCGAGCCGGGCGTCGGCCCAGAAGCGGGCTTCCTCCTCTTCACTCTCGAAACGCGGGATTTCCTGCCAATGATTGATGACGTGCATGGGAGATGAAGAGCTTTAGGAAAGCTCCGAATTTTTGCGCTCGTAAAAATGAACTTCCTCGGGGGTCATCTCGCGCGAAAAGATGACCCGATAAGCTTTCCCATCGGTCCAGAACACCGTGAAGAGCGGGCGGCCCCCCATTGTTTTGCCGAGGTTAAAATAGCGCGCCGCAGTGGCGTGAACGGTGTCGGGCAGGATCCGCAGCGAAAACGGGTCTTCAAACGACTCCTCGATCTCCTTGGGGGGGAGCGTCTTCAAGTCAAAGGGAGTATCGAGCCAGTCAAAGTCCATGGGGCAGGGGGTAACTAGGAAGCGCCGGGTTGGATCAGCTCGATCTCGTACCCCTCCGGGGCGTCGATGAAGGCGATGGCCCCGCCGTGGGCTGTCCAGTGCGGGCCGTCGGAAAGCGGGTAGCCGTGCGCGGCGGCATGCCGGGCGAACGCCTCCATGTCGGTGACTTCAAACGCGAGATGCGTCAGGTCCGGGCCGACGATAACCGGGCCGCTGGCGTCGAATTTGCAAATCTCGATGAGCCCCTCGCCTTGCGGAGCCTTGAAGAAAATCAACTGCGAACCGCGCCCGGAGGTGGAGCGGCGGACTTCTTCAAGGCCCAAAACATCGCGATAAAACGCCGCCGTTTTTTCCAGATCGGCGACCCGATAGCGGGTATGCAAAAGTTTGGTGATCATCGTTTATTTTCGTTCCAGCGTGCGCCTTAGAGGCTATAGATTGCGCAAGCGCCCCGTCGCGCTCCATCTTTACACAGTCCCCACGCCCCCTTCAACGTCCAAAACGGCCTCCCATGAAACTCGTCATTGCCACCACCGGAGCGAGCGGCTCGATTTACCTCCAGCGTCTCCTGGACCGTTTAAACCCGGCGGAACACGAGATCCACCTCGTCTTCAGCACCCCGTCCCGGCAGGTCATCGAAACCGAACTGGGCGCGCTGCGGGTTCCCGCAGGCGTGCGCGAACACGATGACCGCAGCATGAACGTGCCGTTTGTCAGCGGCTCGGCCCGGTTTGACGCGATGGTCATTGTGCCGTGCTCCATGGGAACCATGGGGCGGATCGCCGCTGGAACGAGCGATTCGGTGATCCTGCGCACCGCCGATGTGTTTCTCAAGGAACGCCGCAAGTTGATCCTCGTGCCGCGCGAAACCCCCTGGAACCTCGTCCATGCGCGCAATGTGGTCACGCTTTTGGAAGCCGGGGCGTTCCTCCTGCCTGCGAACCCGAGTTTCTACAGCCGTCCCGCGACGGTGGAAGCCGTTGTGGATACCGTCGTGGCGCGGATTTTGGATCAACTCGGGGTGGAAAATCCCGGCGCGTTCCGCTGGGGAGAATAGCGGGCCCCGGGGGCAGATACCCGCAATGCCTCTGCGCGGTCCGTTCCCTTGTTAAAGGAGATAACTATGTCTTATGGAATGATTTTACCTGGAATGGACGCCGCTCGTCACAATTGGGGATGGGTGCTCGCGCTCGGCATTCTGCTGGTCCTGCTCGGTGCGTTTGCCACTTCGGCGGCCATCACCACCACCATGCTTACGGTGCTTGTGATCGGCGTTTTGCTGCTGATCGCGGGAGTCGTTGAACTCGGTAGCGCGCTTCGCAACGCCCATTACGGCGGATTCTGGATGCACTTGTTTACGGGAATCCTCGATCTCGTCTGCGGAGCCCTGCTCGTAAGGTACCCGGCGGCGGGAGCGCTCACGCTAACGCTGGTCCTTGCGATCTTCTTCCTGGTCGGCGGGGGGATGCGGGCGATTTCGGCGCTCATGATTGACCTTCCGAACGGCGGTTGGGCGGTGTTGAGCGGGATTGTCGATGTGATCCTCGGTATTTTCCTGCTCACTTCGTGGCCGGTCTCGGGACTCTGGTTTTTGGGATTGGCGGTCGGCATCGGCCTGATCTTCCGCGGTGCGTGGTGGGCGGCTTTTGCCCTCGCCGTCCGCAAGCTGCCGACCCCGGTCAGCAAACCCATGTAAGCAGGAAGCTCGCGCAAAGAACGCAAAGGACGCAAAGGGGGTTAGCTACTCCTTTGCGTTCTTCGCGTTCTTTCGCGCGAACGGAATCAAGATTATCTCTTGCGGCTATTGGCAGGCATCGGGATCGGAGCCGGAGCGGTCTGGATGACGGTGGCCTCGGTTTTCACTTGTGCAGGCCGGCACTCCGGTTGGAGTTCGGGCATAAGGCGCAAGGTGTCGAGGTTGTCCTTGATGTCCTCCGGCGACATATTTTCACGGATGGCACGCGATTGGTTTGCCTCTTTGAGGGTCAAGTCCTTGAGCGTCTGGGTGCTTTCGACGATGTAAGGGGTCAGGAAAATCAAGAGTTCGCTACGGGTGTCGGCTTTGACGGTGCGGCGGAAGGCAACCCCGAGCAAAGGGATATCCCCGAGGATGGGAATTTTCTGGACCGTGGATGTGGTTTCTTTCTGCATCAAACCGCCGATGACCACGGTGGTGGCGTTGGGCGTGACGACCACCGTTTCCGCGGAGCGCTTATTGATCACCGGCGCATTGACGGTATTGGAAATGGGAACGGTCTGATCAGAGAGCGAGGATATTTCGGGGGCGACGATCATTTCCACTGTTTTATCGGAGGTAATGAAGGGGGTGACGCGCAAGATGATGCCCACGTCCTGGTAGCGAATGCTGTTGATGGTGTTTCCCTCGCTTGTGACTTGGCTGGCGGTGACCAGCGGCACTTCTTTGCCGACGACGATGATCGCTTCCTGGTTATTACGCGCCATGATGGATGGGCGGGAAAGCACTTGGGCTTTGCCTTTGCTTTCCAGCATGTGCAAGGTCGCCTGCCAGTTATCAGAGCTCAGGGTGGCAAACGTTCCTGCCGTCTGACCCGCGATGCCGAAGAGCGACTTGGCCATCGCAATGCCATCGGTTTGAGTCGTTACCGCCGTGGTCGATGAGGTGACGACTTGATTGCCGGTGACTCCGGTGGTTTTGGTGTCAATGGTGGTGCCAATGGTTTTGGGGGTTCCGTGACCCACTTTGAAGTTATAGCCGCCCTCAATCCCGATATCGAGGTTCTTGTCGAGAGCGACTTCCACAAAGACGACCTTGATGAGCACTTGCGGCTTGGGGTGATCGAGGTTGTCTATGACCTTGGAAATCGAGTTGTGGGTTTCCTCGTCGGTTACGACCACGACGGAACGGCTCTCGGGGTCCACCTGAATATAGGCGTCCCCCAGCATGGTGTTGGGACGGTACTGGCGCATCCCCCCACTGGCACTTCCATAATTTCCTGAGGAAGCCGGGCGCGCGGTGGAGGCACTGGAAGTGCTCCGGGAGGCGCTGGAAGCGTTGCGCGATTGGGCCTGCGCTCCCTCCATGGAAACCTCCAGCACGCACAGGAGGGCGATCGCGGCGACAAGCTTTGGATGACGAAGTTTCATATGGGGAGCGGGTTAGCGGCGGGTGCGGCTGGTATTACCTGAGGTGTTGAGGACGTTGGAGATATCGCTCGAAGCGCCGGTGGAACTCCGGCGGTTGAGCTGGCTCGAAGTGGGTTGCGCGGAACTGGAAGTGGTGGTTTGGTTTCCAAACATGCCGCGCAGGATCGTGGCGACGTTATCCGGATCGGCGTTTTCCAGCGGGTAGATGTACACTTGTTGTTTTTTGGACTCGCCGGAATCCAGCCGCCCGATGGTGGCGGCGATTTCGGTCATCGAGTCGTTCGCCGCCGAGACGAGGAGTGAGTTGGTGCGCGGGTCAGCCACGGCAACAACGCGCGATTGCAACAGGGAACGTTCGCTGCGATTGGCCGAGCCGGACGATTTCGCCGTTGACGGCTTTTTGGTTGAGCTGTTGGAGGAGGGGGTGCCGCCCGCATCAAAATAAAGGGCGTTGAGGATGTTCGCCATTTCGATGGAATCGGCATGCTCGAGCCGGAAGATGCGGGTCTCGGTGATATCGGCAATGTTCGTGTCGATCCGGTTGATAATATCAGTGATGGTTGCCATGGCCACCTCGGGGGCGCTGACGATGAGGGAATTGCTTAGATCATCGGATACGACCACGACGCGCGAGGCCGCCTGCTGCGCGGCGCTTGGAGCGGATTGGCCGGCACTGCCGCCGCCGCCGCGTTTGCCCATCATGGCGGCCCAGGGAGGCAGGCCCGCTCCATTGGCACCCCCGCCGCTCCGTCCGCCGGAGGAGCCGCGCGTGGTGCTGGGGTCGGGGGCAAAGAGCTGCGTCAAGACCCCGGCTAGGGATTTGGAATCCGCGTATTGCAGCGGAAACACATGGATGGCTGCGATGCTGGATACCGAGGTGTCGAGTGCGTGGACGATTTCCGCGATGCGGTGGACGTTGGTCTGGGTGTCGGCAAGGAGCAGGGCGTTGCTGGCTTCATTCGCAGTCAGGGTGGCGTCGAGTGAAAGCAGCGGGCGGAGGTTTTCCACCAGTTTTGCGGCGTCCACATAACGGACAGGGAGGATCTGGGTGACCATGCCGTCTTTGCGCGGAATTTGCGCGGGATCGCTGCCGGTCATCACCGGGAGGTCTTGTTTTTGCGCGCCGTTGCGGGGGACGATTTTCAAAATGCGTCCGTTGCGGATGGCGGTATATCCTTTATCGACGAGGACGGAATTGAGCAAATCAATGGCGTCCTCCACGGTGACGGGCTGTTTGCTGACGACGTTGACATTGCCGAGGATGGGCGCGTCCTGGAGGATGATGAACCCGGCGGTTTCGCTGAGGTAGTTCAGCACGTCGCTCAAGGATGCATTTTGGAAATTGAGCCGGATTTCTCCTTTGGCTAATTTCGGCATCGGCGTGGGCTTCGCCTCGGGAGTCGGAACCGGCGCTGGAGTGGGTTGCTCGACGGCGACTTGCGGGCCGGCCACGGGCAGGGGAGGTGCGGGCGTGGGGGCACCACCTGTTTGGGCCAGGGCGGCAAGCGGCAAGAGGATGCCAAATACGAGAGCGTGGAGTGGGAGGTGTTTCATTTGATTTCCTGTTGACGTTTTTCCATCATGCGCCGCATCAGCGCCTCGCGATCGATAGGTCCCGGGACGGGAGTCGCGAAAGGGCTGGGTGTGGTGCCCATGGAAGGGGTAAAGGGGGAGGGATAGGAGCGCGCGGGATACGAACTGCTGGGATAACTGGGGGGAGAATAACTGGGCGTGGAAACGGGTGCGGGGCCAGGCACCGCAGTCGGGGTGAGCGGCACAGTCTCTCCAACGGCGACGGTGATGCGTTTGTTCGCACGCTCCACTTCAATCGAGGTGGGGGTGATCTGCTTGAGTTTCGCGCCTGCAATTTTCCCGCCGATGGAGATCACTTTGTTGTACTCGGGCCGCGAGCCGGAGAAAAACGCGAGCGCTTTCTCGGCGGTGATAAGCGTGCCGGTGAGCGCAGCGTAATCGGTGGCCGTGGCAGACACCGGTTGGCTTGCATCAGGGGTATAGACGATTCCCGGCAGCCGTTCCGGGTCGAAAATGTTGCGCGTCTGGACAAGGGCGTACCCTTCGTAGCCGGGTTTGCGAGCCGGGGCGGGCGGGAGGGGCGGTTTGGAAGGGCCAGCCAGCACGGCCGTGGCGGTCCACGCAAGCAGACACGCGCTCGCCGTAAGCGTTTGGTATGGGATGCTCATGGCGTGGTTTTTTTCGAAGATTCTTTGAGCCGCAGGAAGGTGATGCGGGCTGTGAGGGTGAGTTGCGAACCGCGGGGATCGCGCGTGGCGAATTCGCATTCTTCCAGGCTCACGGGCACGGATTGGTCGCTCTCCAATTCATAGAGGAAGCGCCCGAGCGAAGCCTGGTTGCCGGTGGCCGACATGCGGCATTCATAAATATCAAAGCCTTCGTCGCGGTGTTGCCACGGGCTCGGGATCAAGCTGGTGCGGTTGATCATGCTGGTTTGCGTCCAGCGGTCCACGGACTTCAGCGCCGCATATTCCGCCGCCGAGTTGTCCTCGGGCAGATTCGCCCGCAACATCCCGGCCCAACGCGCGCGCAACGCCGTTTCGCGTTCGCACAATTGGCGGCCTCGCTGCACTTTTTCTCGGAGCGCGGCGATGCGGGTGGTTTGCTCGCTCCATCCTTGCAGCACCGGTTCGATCACGAAGCGATCCAGCAGGAACAGCCCCACCACAGCGGCAGCCGTCATTTTGAGAAGGAGTTGGCGGCGTTGGTTATTCATGCTTGGAACCCCATTTGAAAGAGAGTGAGAATTGGATCGGGTTGTTGCCGCGAATTTGCTGCAATTGCAGCGAGCTCACACCCGGCTGCTTGGGCAGGCGATCTTGAAGGCTCAGCAAATTGGCGCTGCTGCGCGTGAATCCGGCGACGGTGACCTTCAAATTCCCAGCGCCCGGCGTTTCGTTCTTGTCGGAAAGGGTGGTGATTTGAACCGACCGGGCCCAAATTTCGCCGCGTTCGGGGAAGGTGGTAATGACGGTCTCCAGAGCCTGAAGTTTTTGTGGGCTGGGCTCGAACCACGGGCGGTATTGGCGGACTCTTTTCTGGAGATCATCCAAATCCGCGACGGTATTTTTCATGCCGTTCCATTCCTCATTGAGGTTGTTTTCGGTGCGGGTACGAAAGATGAAAACCAGGAGTGGCAGAAGAACGATCGTCACGCCAGCCACAGCAATTTGGCGTCCCCGCCGGGTATTGAAGCGCTCCAGCAGTGCAGGCCAGCGATTGACCTCCGGGACGACGAATTCAAACGGGACACTTTGATTCCGCAGAACTTGTCCTGCGCACTCCGCTGCCGCGCTTGTGGGTGCTTCCGTTTCTTCGTCGATGGTTTCAATTCCCATCCGCATGAGGACTTCGCGCACTTCCGGTTGGGCGGGGCCGACGATGCGGGCGCGCCGCACATTCTGGCGCACGGCTTCGGGCAAGCGCCCCAGCGTGATCCGCAATTCGCGGGCGAAGGCGGCTGGATCTGAAACCAGAGATGCCGCGAATGAGCGCATGGCTGCGATGCCGCCGCCGTTGGAGACGATTACTTCCGTGGGGCCATCTTGCGCAAGCAGGTGCAGCATCGGCTCCGCTTTGGCAAGACAACCGCCCAGGGCCAGGCTGATGGAGACCGGATGGCAACCGGCGGCAGCCAACATTTTTTCCACCGCTTCCATCCGCTTTTCGGGAATGGCCGCGAGCGTGGCGCGGCGGGTGCCACCGGGCAGGAAAAATGGACTGTGCGCGAGGCGCAGGTCGGAGGTGGAGAACTCGCGCTCGGCGCGGAGTTCAAAATAGGCGCGCAAATTTTCCGGGCTCACTTCGGGCAGATCAGCGGAAGCCGAGAGCGCCCAGGAAGGCGGCAGGCAGACGACACAGCGCCGTTCGCGAAGGTGGGCGGCTTCAAGCGCCGCGAGGAGTTCGGCTCCGGCCTTGACGGGGTTTTCCAGCAACTTCGCGGCGGAGAGGTCGAGGGAAAGAGCGGGAAGCGCGGGGCTGCCGGGGTGAACCAGAGTGAGGGCGATGCGACCCGGCTCGACGGTAATCGCCAGCAAGGCCTGGGACTGGAAGCGGTTTTTGAGTTTGGTGAAATCCAACGTCATTTCATCTCCTTTTTCGTAGCAAGCATTTCGCGGACCTCGCTGCCCAGCGCCCAGCCCAACGGGGCCATATTGCGGCGATAAATGATGCGCGGGGTGCCGGTGCTGTTGTCGATCACGAAGCGGGTCCGTCGATAGCCCCTGCCGTGGCGGCCCACGGCGGCGATATCCGCGCTCCACTGGTAGCTGTTGACGGTGAGGTAGGGTCCGGCGGCGAGAGCGCCTGCTTCTCCGAGGATCGGCACGATCCACGCCAAATTGGTCGGAGGAATGGCTTGCTCAGCTCGGGCGGCGATCACACTCGCGGCTTTGTCGATGCCGATCCCCGGGATGCACGCGAGGACGGTTGCGCTCGCGGTGTTGACATTCACAAGGCCATTCACATACGCGCCGTTTTTTGCCGTCAGATTGGGTGCGACTTTTTCGAACTCCTCGTCTGTCATGCCGCTGTGGATATAGAAGCCAAGCACGCTGGTGAGTTTTCCTGCTGCCCGGACTTTGCGCTCAATTTCTGCGGCGCGGTTTGCGTCGAAAGTCTGGGTGAGCAGGGTGGTGAGCTTTGCGGGCAGTGGCTGCTGGGTGATGTTGACGCGCGAGCCGGTGCCATCGGTGGCGACGTTGGGTTCGCGGCTGAAGACGGTCACATATTCGAAGAGCCCCGAATCCATCCGGCTATCGGGATCGGTCGAGAAGCTGGTGCCGCCGTCGGCTTCGTTGGGGTCGATGGCGTGGTTCAGGTTGAGGTCCTGCCCATAGAGCAGCGAGGAGTCGGTGCCGGTCAGCAACGCCAGTTCATCCACGGATTCGAACGGGGCGTTCTTCACAACGGAAGAGGAAAAGGTGGCTCCGCCCATGGCGTCGGCACTCGTGCCGGCACTGGTGTCTGCTATGGTTCCAGAGGTGGAAACCGTTTTGCGCCAGGCCACAATCGCCTCCGCCAAATCTGGAGTCATACCTGGTAATCCCTGGAGCATGGCGCTCGAGGCGGTGTTGAGATTGAGTTTGGAGGCTTCATCCGCGAGACCGAATGAAGGTTGGTCAATGGGGTCGCTCGATTCGGGCTCGCCGATGAACCAGAAGGTGGCGTCCCCGACAAGAAGTTCTTCGCTTTGGAATTCCGCCGGGTCGGGCATGGCTCCGGGGCGGATGACTTGGGTCATGAGGTATTGGGCATACCGGACGCCGCCCTCGATGGCTTGTTCGGCCTGCTGCCCGGCCAGGCCGTTGTCCGCGCCTCGATACGCCATGGCCATGGAGTTGCCAAAGACGAGCGCGAGACTGACGAGCCCCAGGCACACCACCATCACCACGATGAGCACGGAACCTTGAGCGGAAGCGGACGGCGCGTTCATGGGGCTCATGGGGTGGTCCCGGTGGTTGCTGCCGTGGACGAAGTGGTCACGGAGGGGGTGGATGAATTGAGCGGCTCGGTCGTCAAGGGAACGGTGATTTCCAACGGCACGGGCGTCGGGAGTTGCTCGGAAGCGGCGGTTTGCTGGATCCGGATGCGGACCGCTTGCGGCAGGGTCGGCTCAGTATCGGTGACTTGCCACGAACCCTGCCAATCCATGCCGTCAAAAAAAGTAACCTCAAACGATTGAACCCGGGTGAGGATAGGCTGCTCCTCGCCCGCTTCCTCCACGGGCGAAAGGAGATCGCGGCTGAGAGCCCGCACCAGCGTCCCCGTGTTTTTGGAATCGCCACTGGTATCCGAGTTGTTCTCTGAAGGGGAAGCGGTGCTCCCTGAAGTCAGGGAGTCCGGCTCGGTAATGTAATATTCCACTTGCTGGACATCGCCGTAGGCTTCATCGGGGCGGTTTTTCCCGGTGGTGGTCGTAAACCGCAGGTAGCCGGGGAAACGGGATTTTTGGGTCTGCGCGCCGCCTTCCAGACTGGAGGCCAGCACGCCGCCGGAGATGTAGGCGCACCGCAAATCGTTGCGCAAAATAGTGACCGCCCGTTCGCGCTGAAGCGCCTGGCGAATGCGCGCGGTGGCGTGGTCGCGTGTTTTGATCGCCCGCTGGAAAATTCCGTAGACCGCCACCAAAATCAACGCCGCAGCCATGGAGGCGAAGAGGATTTCGATGAGGGTAAAACCGGAGGCGGTGTTTTTCATCAGTAGATGGAGCTCTGGCCCGAAGAGGCACTGGAACTGGTTGAAGTGGTAGCGCCCGCGGCGTTGGGATCGACCAGCGTGCTCAGGCTCACGCTTTTTTCCTGTCCCTGCACTTGAAAGAAAACCTCCAACTTGAGCAGTGTCATGGAATCCATGTCCCAGCTGGATTGAGTAACCTCCCAGCGCATTCCCGGCAAAGCTTCACCAAATTCACCCTTGTTTTCACCCGAGGCCCATTCGTCATTGAGCATGAGTTCGCCGAGCTTGTTCTGGGCGAGTTCGGCAGCCAGCGCGCTGCGTTCGGCTGTAACCGCGGCGCGGCTGGAAAGGGTAAGCCCTTCGAGGATCGCCGGGATGAGAATCGCGAGGAAAATCAACGCTGCGAGGATCTCGACAAAGGTGAACGCGCCGCTGGGCTTTTTCATTTTTCCTCCTTTACGATCTCATAGCCCCAGCCATCTTCGGTCTGCTGAAGCGAAATGCCGTCCGGGGCCCGGTTGACGAGGTGAATAAAGGTGGCGCTCTCCAGACTGAGCGTTCCCTCCGGATCGAAGGTGGCCAGGATCATGTGCCCCTCCTGATCGGGAGCCGCTTCCAACGGGTCGAAGTGAATTTCCGGATCGAGCGAATAGTATTTTTCGCGCTTCTCGTCCCCTTCATAACCGTCGCTGGCTTGCACGCCAAAACTCCCGGATTCGGCATCGATCCAAACGTTCATCGGCACGCCTTTGGAAATCGCTTCGTTGCGTGCGTACTCCGTCACAGCGAGCAATTGCGTGGCTTCCTGTTCCAGTTTGCGCTGTTTGAAGGAGTGCAAAAGGGTCGGGGCTGAAAGCGCCAGAAGCGTTGCCAACAAGGCCATTACGAGGATTAGTTCGATCAGGGTGAATGCCTGCGAAACTCGGCCGCTGTCATTTCTTGTTGGCATCCCAATTATTAATGTCGTCATCGGTACCCGCCCTGCCGTCCGGCCCCGCAGAGACTAGGTCGTAGCCATTGGCATTGTGTTTGCCCGGGTATTCATAAACATAGGCATTGTTCCAGGGATCGGATGGGATTCCCTTGCTCAGATACGGCCCTTTCCAGCTTGTGGAATCGCTGGGCTGTTGGATCAGCGCCGTCAGGTCGCCGTTTTTCGGGTAATACCCGCAGTCCACCTCGAAGGAGTCGAGCGCCAGCCCGATGGCCGAGATTTGCGCTTGGGCGGCGGTGATTTTCGCCTGTTCGCTGCGGCCCGCGAATTTCGGAATCACAATGGCTGCCAGGGTGGCGATGATCATCATCACCAGGAGCAGTTCGACGAGGGTGAAGCCTTGCCTGTGGAGATTGTGGGATGTGAGTTTCATATGTGTTTTAGTATTATTTGATATAATCCTGGATGGTGAAGATGGGGATGACCATCCCCACGAAAATGACGCCGATCACTGCGGCGATTAAAAAGAGCAGGAGCGGTTCGGCCAGCGAAACGGCGGTTTTCAACTGGCGGTCGAGCGTGATTTCCGTGGTGCCCGCCAGCCGCACGAGTTCCTTGTCGAGCCGCCCGCTTTCCTCGGCGACGGAGATCATTTCCAGCGTGGAGCCGGGAAAAAGGGCGCGGCAGTCGGCCATTGCGGCGGCGAGCGGTTCGCCTTTGGAGACGCGGTCGGTGGAATCGGCGATCAAGTCAATGAGCGTCTGGTAGCCGAGCGAGCGGCGGGCAACGCTGAGGCCGTTCATGAGCGGCACGCCCGCGCCGAGAAGGGTGCCGAGCATCCGGCAAAAGCGCGCCATGGCGAGCTGGGCTGCGAGCGGGCCGACCACCGGCAAACGCAGCAGCACGGCTTCCCATTTGCGTCGATTTTCTTCCGTGGTGATCCAGCTTTTTCCAAAATAAATCGCCGCCGCGATGGCCGCCGCGATGTAGATTCCATACGCGCGCATGCCGTGGCTGATGCCGATGATCACTTGGGTGATCATCGGAAGGGCCGCATTGAATCCCGCAAAAAGCGTCTGGAAACGCGGGATGAAGAAGACCATCAGGAAGATCACCGCGCCGATGGCGAGCAACAGGATCACGGCAGGGTAAATCAACGCGGCAAGCACCTTGGCGCGCAGCTCTTTTTCCTGCGCCTGGAAATCGGCGATCTGGGCGAGAACGACATCCAGAAAACCGCCGGCCTCGCCCGCTTCCACCATCGCCACATAGACGCGCGGGAAAACCTCGGGCGAACGGCTCATCGCCTCGGCCAGCGAGACGCCGTCGATCACGTAATCGTGCAACTCGCGCCATTTGACTCCGGCAGCGGCGTTGGATGCTTCCTTATACAGAATCGTCAAGGCGCGGCTGAGCGGCACGGCGGCAGTGAGCAGGCTGGAGAGTGAGCGCGTGAAATCTTCCAGCGCCTCGAACGAGACGCGCGTGGACTGGGGAAAGCCCCATTTGCCTGTGGCTGGCGCAGTATTCGCTCCGGTTTTTGAGCTCGAAGCGGTTGCGGTGATTTCGTTCAGGCGCAACGCCGTCAGGCCGCGCTCCTCGATCAGCCGCATCGCTTCCTGGCGACCGCCCGCCTCCACGCGACCTTCGCAGGTTGCGCCATTGGCTTGCATCGCCTTGTATTCGAAGGTGGCCATGGTTATTCGGAGGCAAAGGCCGCGTTTTCATCTTTGGAAACCCGCAGGACTTCCGCCGGGGTGGTGGCGCCATCGGAAACGATCCGCCATCCGTCTTCGAGCAGCGTGCGCATTCCGTCCCGCCGGGCGATTTCCTTGATCTCCACACTGGAGCCGCCCCGCAGAAGAACCTGGCGAATGGGGGGCGTGATCGTCATCAATTCGAAAAGAGCCTGCCGCCCGGTGTAGCCGGTCATGCGGCATTCCTTGCATCCGACGGCGTGATAAATAGTCGATTTGCTGAGCGCCTCAACGCGATCCCGCAATGCCTGCGTGCGCTCGGAGCGGTCAATCTCCTTGCATGTCGGGCAGAGCACACGCACCAACCGCTGGGCCATGACGGCTTCGAGCGAGGAGGCGACGAGGTAAGGTTCGACCCCCATGTCCACGAGCCGGGTGAGCGCGCCGGGCGCGTCGTTGGTGTGCAGTGTGGAGAAAACCATGTGGCCGGTGAGCGAGGCTTGCACCGCGATTTGCGC
>JAPLTE010000087.1 GCA_026398235.1 Verrucomicrobiota bacterium | reverse complement strand
TTTAGGGAACGGATGGAAACTGGCGCTGCTGCTCCTTTTGCAATTCATTTTCAATCTCCTGCGCGGCATCGCCAGCGGAGCTTGGCTGCCTTGGTTGACGGAAATATTGCCGGAGGAAATTCGCGCCCGTTTTCTTTCCCGGGACCAACGTTTCTTGCAGACCGGCTCACTGGTGGCCCTGCTTTTCTGCGGGATGGTGCTCCAAAAGGATTCTCAGCCGTGGGAATTCTCGCTGGCGTTCCTGATCTCGGCTCTCGGCGGCGCCGCCTCCCTTTATTATCTCAACCGCGTGCCGGATGTGGAGGCTCAGGATGCACTCCAACAGAGCGGGACCAGGGTGCCCTGGCGCGCGATTGTGACCTTCCCTCCGTTTGCGCGCCTGGTCGGGTTCAACCTGCTCTACGCCTTTACCATCGGCAGTCTCGCGGTGTTTACCGTCTCGTTTCTCAAAGGGCGGGCGGGCCTGGGGGAAAATAGCATCCTTTATTTGATGGCCGTGAGCTTCATCGCCGGAGCCGGTTCGCTCGGGGTGGTGGGCAGAATATTGGACTCCATCGGCTCCAAGCGGATGCTGCGCTGGGCCCTAATCCTTTACATGGTTCATCTGGTGGGCTGGGTGGGATTTGCCTCGGGGCTCATCGCCACAAACACCGTTCCGCTGCTGATCATGTTTGTGCTGGCCGGGGTGGCCGGTTCCGCGATCAACCTGGCAAACCTCCGTCTTATCATGAGCGTCATGCCGGAAATGGGACGTTCGCACTTCTTTGCCTTTTACACAGTCATCATCAGCCTGTGCCTGGGTATTTCCCCCGTTCTCTGGGGCGTGTGCCTGGACGCCATGAACAATCTCAAAATCGCCGTGGGGCCGCAGGGGGCTTTCGAGTGGAATCGTTATAGTGTCTATTTCATGGCGCTTCTTGTGCTCACCGCGGCGACCTTCTTTTCCGCTTCAGCGCTGGTAGAGAAAGCCCCGCGCGCGAGCGAGGTAACCTAGAGCGGTCAGCCGCAATATTTGGTGTGACGGCTGCATGGCGGACAGGGTGTTTTCCCCCGTATGCGCTTGCGGTTTGTATCTCGAACCTTTAAAAAGAAATGTAGAAGTTCAGAATGTCGCATCCAATGGGCCGGGGTGGTGAAATTGGCAGACACGCCAGACTTAGGATCTGGTTCCGCAAGGATTAGGGGTTCGAGTCCCCTCCCCGGCATTACCTTGAAATAGCTGTGATCAGTGACTTGCAAGCGATGTGACTTTTCGGGTCTACAAAGGCGTCGCCAGCCCAAGGTTTTGTCCGTTGTTTTGAGGCAACGCTTTATTTGCTTGCCGTGAATGGAAAACCAAGCGAAAAAAGTGCTGTGACTGTCCTCGGTAGAGGCATTCCCCGACTTTTTGAAGGTCTTTGGATTGGTTGATAGCCATGTCTAAAGCGTAGGCTTACGAAAGTGGCTTACAACTTCAAAAACGGACTCAAAAAAAGTCGCAAATTCTGGAAATAAGCAATTTGGAGAGGTGGCTGAGTGGTCGAAAGCAGCGCTTTGCTAAAGCGCCGTACCTCAAAAGGGTACCGGGGGTTCGAATCCCCCCCTCTCCGCCAGCTTTCAGCGGTCTGAATCGCTTGTTGAATGGCTTGTGCCAACAAGAATTTTTCGAGCTAGGCCGCTGGAATCATGCTCCGAGCCATCGCAACCAGGCGGCGAAGAAAAACGCACTTGCCACGAGGGGCCAGATCAGTCCCTCGGTTTTGGCCGGGTAAAAGGCGACATGAAACAGGGCGAGGAGGATTTTCACACTCTTTGATCGAATGCCCGATTCCTTCCGCGCGTAAGCTCTTGCACGCGCCCGGGGGCTTTACGGTTTGCCCGTGAAAGGGGCGGCTTTGGCCCCGGTCTCCGTCGGCGGTTGCTGGTCGTGCACCGTGAAATCATCAAAATAAACCGTGCCGCTGATGGCCCCCCGTTCGGCGCTCGAATCGCACCGGAAACTGACCACCATGAACTTCGCCGCGGCCGGGGTCCCAAAGCGCATTTCCACGGGATTCCAGGCGGTGGGAACCAATAAGGGCGCATGCCCTTTGCCTCCGGGTAAAGGTTGGAGCATGTATTGGCTCTCGCCGATTTCGGTTATGCCCTCGTCGGAGAAGAAATCGACGCGCATTTTCAGAAAAAGCTGCGCCATGGCGCATACCAACGGCATCTGGGCGTCGTTGCGTCCCCAGAGGTTGATTTTGTAATACCTCCCCCCCTCTATGGGGATCGTCTGGGTCACCAGCAGTACGCCAAGATAGGGAACGCTGAGCTTGGAGGCCTCAATAAAGAGCGCCTGCGTCCCGGTCCGGGCGACTTGATTCGTCAACCCAGCCACCACGCCTCCCCCTTCGGCGCCAATGTCGGGCTGGTCCTCAAAACAGCTCCAGGCCGGTTTTTCCCCCGGTTTGGATGGCTTGGAAATGTCTGCCCCGGCAGCCTTTGGAGTTCGCCCAGTCACGGCGGGAGATTCAAAACTGGTTTCAAAAACCACCCCGGCATGAGCCGGGGAGGCAGGGCTCAGAGCCACAGCCGCAAAAAGCAAGGGGGCCAGATGTTTCATTGGGGGAAAAACGAGCAAGCACTGGTAATGAAGCTTCGTCGAAGCAAAATGCAAAAGAAATTCGGGTTGCGGGGATACGTCGGAAAACGTATCATTACCGACATCCAAAGCATTCTCATGGCAAAAAAATCGACCACTTCCAAAACTGCGGAACCGAAAAAGGCCGCTGGAGCAAAACCCGTTCAGAAAACGGCAGCCAAATCCGCCGCGACGAAAGCGGCCAAGGCATCCCCGAAAGCAAAGACCGCCGCCCCCAAGGCAACCCGCACCCGGGTGAAAGCCACCGCCGTGACCAAAGTGGCCGCGAGCATTACCCCTGCGGACATTGCTTTGCGCGCCTACTTCATCTCGGAAAAACGCCAAAAACTCGGCTTGCGCGGCGATTCCACTCACGACTGGGTGGAGGCAGAGCGCCAGTTGAAATCCGAAGCGGCGCTCCAAGCGAAAAAGTGAAATCGTTCCGCAAGGAATTGTGGTTCGAGATCGCGCGGCGGCGTGAGTTCCTCAACATCACCCCGCAGGTGATCGACGCCCTGCGCGAGAGCGGCGTGAGCGAGGGACTCTGCTTGATCAACGCCATGCACATCTCCGCCAGCGTCTTCATCAACGACGACGAAGCGGGGCTGCACCAGGATTTCGAGACGTGGCTGGAAAAACTCGCGCCCGAGAAGCCGTATTCCCAGTACCACCACAACGGCTACGAAGACAACGCCGACGCGCACCTCAAGCGGACCATCATGGGACGTGAAGTGGTGGTGGCCATCACCGGCGGAAAGCTCGATTTCGGCCCGTGGGAGCAGATTTTCTATGGGGAATTCGACGGCAAACGCCGCAAGCGCGTGCTGGTGAAAATTATTGGGGAGTAGGCCCCCAATTGCACCTTTGAACCGTTCCTATTGTCCCTCTGGGCGCTAAAGCACTTTGTCCTCGTTCCCAAGCTCCAGCTTGGGAATGTCCTTGTCTGCGAAGCTCCAGCTTCGCCGGGACAGCGCGTTGCCTACAGCCACGCATCGCACTTCAGCAGCGGCTCTACCCCGCCCAGCCATTCATGCGCCGAAGAATACCGCCAGTGCTCGGGTGAAGCCACCCAGCTTCGTTTGATTGGATTATTGTGCAAATAATCAAGCTTCTGCTGCATCATATCGTCACCCAAGATTGCCTGCGGATGCGAACCCTCCTGCCACACTTGGTATTCGCTGGATTTGTGCTCACCCCGATAAAACCGAAGCTGGTTTAAGAGCCACTCGCGCCGCTCGACTCGGAGTTGATCGAGGATTTGTCGTGCCGTGAAGCTCTTCAGATTTTGCAAGACGGAAGAGAGGTCGGGCGCAGAGAGAATTGCGTGAAAGTGGTTATCCAGAATAACCCAGGCATAAATCTTAAGCTCCTTGTGTTGGCGACAGTGTTCGAGCGACTGCACTAGGATGTCGCAGCAGGCGGAGGAGGTGAAAACGGGCAGCCATTCGAGAATCGTGGCCGTGATGAAGTGAGCCCGGTCGGGATCGCATACTCGGTAGCGGCTGCGCATGGCCGCAGGTTATCGAAGCTGGAGCTTCGAAGACAAGTGCATTCCCAAGCTGGAGCTTGGGAACGAGGACAAAAAAATTGAGAGCGTCCAAGCCCACGGCTCGGAAGCGAACGTGTCAAAGCCAATTCTCCTCATTTTCTCCTCGTTCCCAAGCTCCAGCTTGGGAACGCCAGTCTCTGCGAAGCTCCAGCTTCGCCTGTTGGCGGGCTCCATCAGAGCCCCACCTACCGCCCAATCAATGCCATAATCGCGCGCTTCGCCCTTTCGTCCAAAGTTGGAGTTTGAGGAAGAGGGTAAAAGCCGTCGAGTGCCGGTCTAGTTCGACCTTACGGTTGAACAAATTCAGTTGCCCGCACTCCTTCGCGCCTACGTGCAGCACGGTAATACTTACGAATAATTTCCTTGATTTCTAGCGGGCTTAAAATACCGACCATAAGTATGACAGGCGTCGTTTCGTCGTTTGCAAGCACGGTGATGCTCCCGTAGCCAAGTATCCGTTGAATGAATCCCTGATTCACGGACACATCCTTGATACGGTAAAGTTCAACCTCATCGAGGTGCTTGGCGATGATGCCACGTCTAACTATAAAACGCTGAGTTGTAAGACGGTAGCGAGTGGACTTTGTCTTGATCCAAACATCAATGAGCATGAAAATGCCGATAACTAATGGCGTGAGGATAATGCCGAAAATAATCTGCACAAGAAAGGCCTTGGCAGCTGGCATGATCTCGAAGACCTTGTGTTCCTCGTCAAAGCCCTCAACAGCGGTTGTTGCTGGTGTTGCAACAGAAATGAGCTTCGCTGGCTTGAGCGGCTGCTTCGGAAGACTTGGAACAACAAAAGATTTGTTGCAGCCGGGGCACTGAACCTCGACGCCATGCAGCACCTCATCACTCTCCATAGACTGACTGCAATGTGGACACTCAAACTTGATATCTGCCATAGAAGGCCAATATCAGAAGGTTATCAGTTTGTGAAGAGCTATTTGGGGCGAGCCAGTATTATCTAATAAATATTTTTTTAGAGCCAGCCCTTTGTGGTCACTTCCCTACCGCCCAATTAGCGCCATAATCGCGCTCTTTTCCGCCTTCGCGGCAATGATCCCTTTGCACTGCTCTTTGGCAACATCCGGGTCTTTGAGTCCGTGGCCAGTGACGGTGCAGACAATGTTGGAGCCGTCGGGAACGCGCCCGAAATTGAACGCAGGCTCCATGCCCTGCACACATTTCATCAACCCCGCGATGGAGGCCGCGCTGGCCGGTTCGACGAAGATGCCTTCCTTCGCGGCGAGCCACGCTTGTGCGGCGAGGATGCGCTTATCGTCCACAATATCAATTGCGCCGCCGGAATCCTTGAGGGCCGCGTTGGCCAAATCCCAACTCGCCGGGTTGCCGATGCGGATGGCGGTGGCGATGGTCTCGGGATTTTCGATCACCTTATTGTAAAAAATCGGCGCGCTTCCGGCGGCCTGGAAGCCGACCATCATCGGCAGGCGCGTGGCTTTGCCCAGCGCGTGGAATTCCCGGTAGCCTTTCCAATAGGCGCTGATATTCCCGGCGTTGCCGACGGGCAAAATGTGGACCTGCGGGGCGTCGCCGAGTTCCTCGATGATTTCAAACGAGGCGGTCTTCTGGCCTTCGATCCGGTGGGGGTTGATCGAATTGACGATGGCGATCGGCTCGGTCTCGCCGATCTCGCGGACGAGCCGCAGGGCTTCATCGAAATTCCCTTCGATGGCGACCACTTTCGCGCCGTACATGAACGCCTGGGCGAGTTTGCCGAGCGCGATTTTCCCGGCAGGCAGGAGCACGATGCAGTCGATGTCTGCACGCGCGGCATAAGCGGCGGCAGCGGCGGAGGTGTTGCCTGTGGAGGCGCAAATCACGGCCTTGGAGCCGGCTTCCACTGCCTTGGAAATCGCGACGGTCATGCCCCGATCCTTGAAGGAGCCGGTCGGGTTGAGCCCTTCGTATTTAATAAAGACATTACAGCCGCGCCCGACGAGCATGCTCAGTTTGGGCGAATGAATGAGCGGCGTGTGCCCTTCGTTAAGCGAGACCACAGGCGTGGCGTCCGTAACGGGCAGGTATTGGCGGTAGCGGGCGATCAAGCCCCGGTCGTTGAGGGTTTTGAATGGGGACATGGGTATATCTTTCTTTGCGTCCTTTGCGTTCTTTGCGCGAAATTTTGATCTATTAGGAGAACGTCTCCACGCGGAGCACTTGTGGCGGGCGTTTGACGCATTCGAGGGCGCCGATTTTGCTCACGGCGCTGTCCATCTGTGCCTGGGAGGCGGTGTGCAGCATGAGCACGAGTGGCACGATCTCTTCTTCGTGCGCCTCGGGTTGGATGACCGAGGAAATGCCGATCCGCTCTTCACTCAGGATGCCGGTGATGAGCGCGAGCACGCCGGGGCGATCCACAACGGAGAGCCGCAGGTAATACGGCGTAATCACCTCGCAGATCGGCTTGCATTTGCCGTAGAGGCCGTGAGGCACGAACCCGAAGTTCGGCCGCGGAATTTCCAGCGCAACAGCGGCCTCGGCAAGGTCGCTGATCACGGCGCTCGCCGTGGCGTCCTGGCCCGCGCCGCGTCCGTAAAAGAGCGTTTCGCCGACGACATCGCCGTGGACCGCGATGGCGTTGAAAACGCCGTTCACCGAGGCCAGCACGTGGGACTCGGGCACGAGCGTCGGGTGGACGCGCACTTCGACAGGGCAGTTTTCCGTGCACGACTCGTCGGATTTGATGACCGCGAGCAGTTTGATCTTGTAGCCCAGCTTCTCGGCGAACTCGATGTCCGCCGCCGTGACGTTCTGGATTCCCTCGACGTGAATATCCGCCGCGTTGACCCAGAATCCATAGGCGAGCGAGGCGAGGATGATCGCCTTGTGGGCGGCGTCCCAGCCGTTGATGTCCAGCGTCGGATCGGCCTCGGCATACCCGGCGGCCTGCGCTTCCTTAAGCGCCTCCTCAAACCCGAGTTTTGCCTGGGTCATCCGGGTCAAAATGTAATTGCTGGTGCCGTTGATGATCCCGTGCATGGAGCGGATGTGATTGGCCACAAAAGCCTCCCGCAGCGCTTTGATGATCGGCACGCCTCCGGCGGCGGCGGCTTCAAAAAAGAGCGGCACGCGTTTTTCCGCGGCGAATGCGAAGATTTCTTTCCCGTGCTCGGCCAGGAGGGCTTTGTTTGCCGTGACGACGATCTTCCCTTTTTCTTGATCCCGCCCATCAACTCCACCACCACTTGGACGTTCGGGTCGTCGATGAGATCCTGCCAGTCGCGGGTCAAAACAGACCGGGGTGGCATGACGCTCCGGGGAGTGTCGATGTCGAGGTCCGCGATTTTGTTAACAGTCAACTCCAGGCCGAGCCGTTCGCAAAGCAACCGGCGGTTGCCGATAAGATGCTTGTAAACGCCCACCCCGATGGTGCCGAATCCCGCAATGCCAATGCCAATTTGTCGCATAAACGACTATTTTGCGTCGTTCCGGCGCGCTTTGCAAGACGACAGAGGGAGAAAGCATTGCACCACGAAGGACACGAAGACCACGGAGCAACGAATAAGACCCTTTTCTGATCTTCGTGCTCTTCGTGTTCTCTGTGGTGAACCCCCCTGCTTTACAAAGGTTCAATGGTGCCTATGTAGGTTGTGATGGTCCACGCATCATTTGTCGGCATGCGTTTGAGTTCGTGGCCGAATCCCCAAGGGTCTGAAAAAAGAACTTCATCGGTTTGCGCGTTATAACCTATAATAAGCCGCATGAGACCGGCGGGCAGACTGCTTTTGGAATCGTTGGGAAGCACGCCAAGCATAACAGACCAGAGAATAGGTATTCCGGCGTCTATGTGCGACTGCACATGGCGTGCAAATATGTTAATGCCAGTCCGATCCTTGGCACGTGCTTCGCGGAGAACGTCCGGCTTCATTTGGGCGTAAAGATCGCTGGAATCTTTGAAGGTGTGATCGATTGCGAGGCCCTTAGTGCGTCGCGCGACCTGATCGTAGTCGGCGATCAAAGTATTAAGATGAATTTCGTAAATCATCCGCACACGGATTCTGAGTCGCGCGGTGAGTTTGGCGAGCGACTCGGTCATGGCCCGCACGCTGGTGCCCTTGTCTGCCGAGGTATTGGCAAGCTGGGCCAGTTCGTTTTCGTCAACTTTGATTCCGTAATAACGGAGCACCCGTTCGGCGGTGGCCACCACGCAATACCCTTTTTCGCCTTGGTCCACCATGGGAATGTCTTTGATGACCACATCCCCGGAAACGGTGTCGCGGGTCACGTGTTTCGGCCCGTTAAACAACTCCTTTTTCGATTCGGCAAACGATCTCTCCAGCAGGGGCTTGGGTTTTTCCACCGGGCTGATGCGCAGCCGCACGAATTCCGCGCGGAAGGGGACCTGCGGCGTCTTGGTGCACGAATATTCCAGGAGGTAAGTGGCTCCCGGGGTTTTCCACACAACGCCGTCCACCTTGACCGCATTGGTTGCGTCCCTTCCGCGCGGGACAAAGGCGGTTTTGGTCGCCGCCGAAATTGCCTCTATGAGCTCTTTAATAAGAGTCTCATAAGGTGCCCGTCCTATTTCCCCCCTATCGCCCCGGTTATAAAAAAGGGCAGTGATTTCCTTGGGCTTGCCTTGGTCGAAATGGACCAGCGTCTGGCAGACCGGCTTTCCGAAGAACGTGGCGTTTTTGAGTGTGCTTTGCGCCGAATCATGCGCTGTGGAAAGCCAGCGGAAGTTGAGCGCTTGATTGGTTTCCACGAATTTCGGCGATTCCCAAACAGACGGGGGCGCGAGCAGGGGATCGAGCGGGGCCGGAGCGGCGGGGGGTGGCGTCGGAGTTTGCGCCAGGGCGACAGAAGCCCAGCAGAGAAAGAGGAGCCTTTTCATGGAAAACGATTCGTTAGGACGCGCGACCAAGGGCTGAATGAAGCGAGTTTTGCGGGGCGGGTCAATCGTGCTTTGCAGCGGTGGCCCGCCAAATTCCTTCGCTCTTGGCATTGCGGCGAAAAATGCGAAACTCGCCCCATGCCCGATTCAGTCACCCCGGCCACCGCGAACGCCCCGCACATCCTGTCCGTCACCGAGTTGACGCGGACCGTGCGCGAATTGGTCGAGGGCGCGATCGGCGAAGTTTGGGTGGAGGGGGAGATCAGCAATCTGCGCAAACAAGCTTCGGGCCACCAATATTTCACGCTCAAGGACGACCGTTGCCAGCTTCCGTGTGTCCTGTTTTTTCGCCCCGGGCTGCGGCACGCGACCCTCCCGCTGGCCGAGGGGATGTGCGTGCATGTGCGCGGGATGCTTACGGTTTATGAGGCGCGCGGGCAGTATCAGCTCAATGTCCAACTCGTGCAGGCGGCGGGCGCGGGGCTGCTTGCCGCGAAATTTGAGGCGCTCAAGTCCAAGCTCGCCGCCGAGGGGCTTTTCGAGGTCGCTCGCAAACGGCCCCTCCCCCGGTTTCCGAAGGCGATCGGGATCGTCACTTCGCCCACCGGCGCGGCGATTGCCGATATGCTGAATATCCTGCATCGGCGCGCCCCGTGGGTCCAAATTTTGATCAACCCTGTGCGCGTCCAGGGAGCCGGGGCCGGGGCGGAAATCGCGGCGGCAATCGCCGAGTTCAACATCGGCGCGCTTCCCCCGGTGGACGTGATCGTGGTCGCCCGGGGCGGCGGCAGCGCCGAGGATTTGTGGGAGTTCAACGACGAACGGGTGGCACGGGCAATCTTTGCCTCCGAAGTGCCGGTGGTGAGCGCCGTCGGGCATGAGATCGATTTCACCATTGCCGATTTCGTGGCCGATCTGCGCGCCCCGACTCCGAGCGCGGCGGCGGAACTGGTTGCGCCCGATTCCGAAGCGCTCACCCGCCGCTTTGAGCAGCTCCGAAGCGCGATGGAGCGGTGCGCGCGCGAGGCGGTGCGCACCGGTCAATCGCAATTGGCTTACCTCCAGCGCAGCCCGTTTTTCCGCGAGCCGCAAGCCCGCGTGCGGGAATGGGCGCAGCAGATCGACGACACGGCGGAGCATCTCGCGCGCCTCATCGCAGACCGGTTGGCGGAACAGCGTCGGCGGCTGGAAGCGGCCCGTTCCAGCCTGCGGGAACACCGGCCCGATCAACTGTTGCGCATCCGGCGGCAAGAACTGGGCGGTTTAAGCGAACGGCTCTTACGCAGCGGTTCCCAACGGCTCGAAGGGTTGCACCGCCGGCTGGAACACGCGGGAAATTTGCTGCGCGTGCTCGGGCCGCAATCGACGCTTGCGCGCGGCTACAGCATCACACGAACAGAGGGGGGCGAGATCGTCCGCTCGGTTGCGCAAGCGCCTTCGGGAACGCCGTTGCGCACGCAAGTGGCCGACGGGGAAATCCATTCGCGGGTGGCGGAGTAGGCTGTTACGCCTTTTTTCCCTCACGTCCCGCTTGCCTTTCCCTGAAAAGCCGCTATTTTCTGATCTCTTTTCCCGTTATAGGCGCGTCAAAGTGGCGTGCCCGGGGCAAGAAACCTGTGGCAACCGTGGCTTGGTAGAATAACTGTAATGAATCAGATGCAAGAATTGCTCGCGAAGAGCTTTCGCGACTATAAAGAGGGCAGCATCATCAAAGGACGCGTCCTCGAAATCCGCCCCCGTGAAGTGCTCGTAGACATCGGCTACAAGAGCGAAGGCGTAATCCCGATCGGCGAATTCGACGACATGGAAGACCTCCAGGTCGGCGACGAAGTCGAAGTGCTCCTCGTCCGTCTCGAGAACGACGAAGGCATGGTCATCCTTTCCAAGGAAAAGGCCGCCTACAAACAGAACTGGGACAAGATCGTCAAAGTGTTCCAGGGTGGCGGGCTCATCAAGGGCAAGGTCAAGGCCGTCGTCAAAGGCGGGCTCACCGTCAACATCGGCGTCGAAGCGTTCCTTCCGGGTTCGCAGATCGACATCATCCCGCCCAAGGACCTCCAACAATTTGTCGGCAACACCTACGATTTCAAGATCGTCAAGATCAACGACGACCGCAAGAACGTCGTCCTGAGCCGCCGCGAACTCATCGAGCAAGAACGCTCCGACAAGCGCGCGCAGTTCCTGGATAGCGTCAAGGTCCGCGACATCGTGCGCGGCACCGTCAAGAACCTCACCGATTTCGGTGCGTTCATCGACCTCGACGGCATGGACGGTTTGCTGCACATCACCGACATGAGCTGGGGCCGCCTCACGCACCCGAACGAATTGCTCAAGGTGGGCCAGGAGATCGAAGTCGTCGTGCTCGACATCAACAAGGAAAAAGAGCGCGTCTCCCTCGGCCTCAAGCAGACCCAGAAGAACCCGTGGGAAGAGACCGAAGGCCGGTTCCCCATCGGCACCAAGGTCAAAGGCAAAATCACCAACCTCGTTCCCTACGGCGCGTTCGTGGAGATCGAAGAAGGCGTCGAAGGCCTCATCCACGTCTCCGAACTCTCCTGGACCAAGCGGATCACCCGTCCCTCGGACGTGCTCACCATCGGCCAGGACATCGAAGCCGTCGTGCTCGGCGTCAACAAGGAAGAGCAGAAGATCAGCCTCGGCGTGCGTCAACTCGAACCGAATCCTTGGGACGAGATCGAACACAAATACCCGATCGGCAAACAGGTCAAGGGCGTGGTCCGCAACATGACCGCCTACGGCGCGTTCGTCGAACTCGAAGAAGGCATCGACGGCATGATCCACGTCTCCGACATGAGCTGGACCCGCAAGATCAATCACCCGAGCGAGATGCTCAAGAAGGGCGACGAGATCGAAGCCGTGGTCATCGACATCGACAAGAACGCCCAGCGCATCAGCCTCGGCGTCAAGCAGCTCGACGAAGACCCCTGGAAGGTCATCGACACCCGCTACAAGATCGGCGACCTCGTCACCGGCAAAGTCACCAAGCTCGCCAGCTTCGGCGCGTTTGTGCAGCTTGCCGACGACATCGACGGCCTCGTGCACATCTCCCAGCTCAGCGAAGAGCGCGTGGAGAAAGTCAAGGACGTCCTCAAGGTCGGCCAGGAAGTCGAAGCCCGCGTCATCAAGGTCGACAAGACCGAACGCCGCATCGGCCTCTCCGTCAAAGCCGCGAACTACTCCGAAGACGATCTGCGCAAGGAAACGGAAGCTTTCGACAGCATCCGTCCCGGCGAAGACCTCGTTGGCCTCGAGCAAGCCTTCATGGCGGCCGAGGAAGAGTATCGCCCCGGCGACCGCAAGAAATAGTCGCCTCAAGGCAACTTGCGCCGCGCAAGCGGCCCAAGTCACAATTCAAAACCCGGCCAGGGCAACCTGGCCGGGTTTTTTGTGATTTGAGGCCGCCGTGAGAACACCGGGGTAATTATCTGGACACTTGGTATGATTAAAAAGTGGAGTGAGCGCCAAAGGTATTGAGCGCCAAAGGCGCGAGCGCATACCAGCCTAGGGCGAAGCCCTAGGTATCTTGTTCACAGGCGGTTAGGGCTGAAATCCCGACGCATCCGAGGGTGAAAATGCGTCGGGCTTTCAGCCCTTGGCATTTGTTGCTGTGAGTGGCCGTTGGCCCAGGCTGGTATGCCTCCGGGCCGTTGGCCCTAAAGCGTCCCTGAACTCACCCTGCTTTGAATCACGCTCGCGCACACCGGAACGCGCGTTTTTCGCTTGCCACAAAACCAATTCGCGTTACCTTAGCCGACCTGTCACAAGCCACGTTTTCGGTGGTTCGTTGACAATAAAATTGGGGGTATAGCTCAGTTGGTAGAGCGCTTCGTTCGCAATGAAGAGGCCAGGGGTTCGAATCCCCTTACCTCCACCATTTTTGGGTCTACATCGGGTGGGTCTACATCAAAAGTTTTGGGGGTCTACAGGTTGGATTAGCATAATGAACGCCCCACTCCCTATTTTGGATACTGGCAACTCTTATAGACCCCAACAACTTTGCGCTGAACTGATCTGAAGACCCATTTTCCGATCCAGCACCCAAAGAAAGGAAGCGCAGGCCAATATGCGCAATATGACGTATCCGCAAGGAAAGGTTTGACACCGACCGTAAATTTGCGTAAAAACGAGCCATAAATCAAAAGGGGGTAAACTTATGTTGCAAAAAATATTCAGGGCGGTGATTGCGATGGCAACGGTCGGGATGACCGCCCACGCTTATGCCAACCTGATCATCGTGGTTGATCAAACCGGGGCGAACGATCCGGTGAGCATCGCAACCCCCCGCGTTTGGAATTTCGGGATCACCGAAGCCGGAGCCACTTACTTTCAACAGAACGGGATCACTTTTGATTCGGCGTTGTTTGCCGCCAAGGATTTCTCCGGCACTACCTATCCTTTGGTTTTCACCCTCTACTCGGGGTTGGGCGGCAACGTGAATGGCAATACCGCACTTTTGAGCATTTCTCACCCAGCCACCAGCTTTAACGAGCAGTACGGCGGCGGGCCGGGCAGCCTTTATACCTTTGTTCCGAAAAGCTTCACCACTGGATATTATTCCGTCACCCTTACCACCGGGGCGCCCGATCAATCCAACAAGGAATATTTCCTCAAGGACGGGAAGCTGACACTGCTCACCGAAGTCGCAACCGGCAGCTACAGTGCGATCAACTCCGCCTACTGGTTGCAGGATCAGAGCGTGGGCAATGCGACCACCAGCTTCAACGGGACCGGCAGCCTTTATGGGGGGGACGGGGGTTCAACCCTCGGAGTAGCTCCCGAACCCAGCGCAACGCTGGCGTTAATTGCCATCACAGGCGTGAGTTTCGGCGGTTCCTTCCTGCGCCGGTTCAGAAAATCGGCGTAAGCCAGGGCTACGGATTCACCTCATCTCATTTGCTGGAGTTTCAGCAAAGAGGATGTTTCTGCCGAGAGTTGTGCAGAATCTCCCGCTCGCGCGGAGAACTCGCAAATCGCGATAAAGGCCTGTAGATTGTTCCAAGGCCTACCACGATGAAGACCAACCGTCTCGCGCAGGAAAAGTCGCCCTATCTCCTCCAGCACCAGCACAATCCCGTGGATTGGTATCCCTGGGGCGAGGAGGCGTTTGAAAAAGCGCGTCGCGAGGAGAAGCCGATCTTCCTTTCGATCGGGTATTCCACCTGCCATTGGTGCCATGTGATGGCACACGAGTCGTTTGAAAACGAAGCCATCGCCGCACTCTTGAACGCCCATTTTATCTGCATCAAAGTGGACCGGGAAGAGCGCCCCGATGTGGACCGCGTTTACATGACCTTCGTCCAATCCACCACGGGGAGCGGCGGTTGGCCCTTGAGCGTCTTTCTGACCCCGTCGCTTGTCCCGTTCCTGGGCGGCACTTACTTTCCCCCCGAGGACCGGCCGGGACAGCCGCCGGGATTTCCCCGGTTTCTTCAGCAGATTGCCGGGGCATGGGAGCGGGAGCGCGCCCACATCATCGCTCATGGAAACCAAACGCTCGCCTTTTTGCGCGAACATTTCCAAGTGACTCCTCAGGAGGGCGCGCCGCCCGGCGCGGAATGCCTCCAGGCCGCTTACGAGCAATGGGCTCAGCGCTTCGATGGCGAAAGGGGGGGCTTTTCCTCCGCTCCCAAATTTCCCCAAGCTTCGCCCCTCCATTTCCTCTTCTGTTATTACAGCTCCCATTCTCAAACAGCGGAAGGAAAGCACGCTCGGGAGATGGCGCTTTTCACCCTGGACCAGATGGCCGCTGGCGGAATCCACGACCACCTGGGCGGCGGCTTTCACCGGTATTCCGTGGACCGGTTCTGGCATGTCCCGCACTTCGAGAAAATGCTCTACGACCAGGCGCTGCTTGCCGTCGCTTATCTTCACGCATTTCAGATCACGGGAACCCTTCGGTATGCGGAGGTCGCCCGCGACACCTTGGAGTACATCCGGCGCGATCTCACCGATCCCGGCGGCGGCTTTTATTCCGCGGAGGACGCCGACAGTCCCGTTGCCGAGGATCCGCACCACCAGGCCGAAGGGGCATTTTACGTTTGGCGACAAGCAGAGATCGAGGCCGTCCTGGAACCGCACGCCGCTGCGCTTTTCTGTCGTTTTTATGGCGTGCAACCTACAGGAAACGCTCCGCAAGGCAGCGATCCCCACGAAGAATTTGCCGGGAAAAACATCCTCATCCAAAAGGAAACCGTCGAGCGGATGGCACAACAGTTGGGCCAATCTGCCGGGCAAATCGCCCATTCGCTGGCCCAAAGCCGCCGCGTGCTTTTGGAAAAACGCGCGCAGCGGCCTCGCCCGCATCGCGATGACAAGATCGTGACCGCCTGGAACGGCCTTGCCCTCTCAGCATTTGCGGTTGCCGCTCAAGTGCTCGATGACGAAACCTACCTTCAATGCGCCGAACAGGCTGCCGCATTCTTGAAAACCCACCTGTGGCACAACGGGCGCTTGCGGCGCAGCTACCGCCAGGGTCCGAGCGCCGTGGAGGGATTTGCCGCCGACTACGCGTTCCTCATCCAGGGTTTGTTGGATCTCTACGAAGCGGGCGCGTCCATCGCCTGGCTCCAATGGGCGGCCGAACTACAGCGCACTCAGGACACCTTGTTTCATGATGCCGAGCATGGCGGTTATTGGCAAGCAGCAGGCGGCGAACCTACTGCTCTGCTGCGCATCAAGGAAGACAGTGATGGGGCCGAGCCTTCGCCCAATTCCATAGCGGCGCTCAATGCCCTGCGCCTGGGCCGGATGCTCGACGATACCGCCCTGCGCACTCGGTCTGAAACGACGCTGCGGGCCTTTTCCATTCCGTTGCGCCGCGCGCCTCTCGCCCTGCCGCAAATGCTCGTCGCTCTCGATTACGCACGCTCTGCCCCGGTGCAAATCATTTTTGCGGGAAACTTCGCCCAAACCCGCCCCCTTCGGCGCGAGTTGCACACCCATTTCATTCCTTATAAAACCATCCTGCACGCCGAGGGCGGCGTCGGCCAGGCATGGCTGGCGCAGCATCTGCCATTGATCGGCACCCTCCCCGCGGAAGCAGACGCCGCTGCCTCTCTTTGCGAGAACTTCACTTGCCAGCGGCCGGTGACCAGCACCGAGGCGTTGAAGAGCGTACTGATCTCGTTGAAGCGCTAAGAATATCTCGAATCCGGGCATTATTTTAAAGTGACATTTGGGAAAGCTTGG
The DNA here is from genome assembly GCA_026398235.1 of Verrucomicrobiota bacterium. Taxonomy (GTDB): domain Bacteria; phylum Verrucomicrobiota; class Verrucomicrobiia; order Chthoniobacterales; family Chthoniobacteraceae; genus UBA695. Next base: position 11,107 of record JAPLTE010000087.1, on the reverse strand, counting down.
CCTAGGTATCCGTGGCATGCCTGATGCTTCCTTTTCCCTGGAACGCCTACGGGCTTTCATCCTCCTTCCCCTATGAAACACTGGACTGTCCAAAAAATTGTCAGCGCGGGCTTCTTTGTCATCATCCTCCTGTCGGTAGCCATTTGCAGTTTCTCAATTGTTCGCCTCACCAGCATCCACAATGAGGCGCTCGATTTGCAAATGGATCATGTGGTGGGGCTCTATTGCATCGGGCAACTTCAAAACCACGTACACCAAAGCTCTGCTTCGGTCTATCACCTGTTATCCACAACAGACCCGCAGGAAACAACCAAACTGCGCGCGAGCATTGCCAGTGACCTAAAGGAGATCGAGAGCACGATCGAGGAGCTTAAAAAAACCGTTTCCGACGGCAGCCGTGAGGAGGGGGAGAATTTCGCCGCGATCAAACAAACTGCGGCTCCCTATCTGGAGCTTTGCAGAGAGGCAATGAACTCCACGAAAAACGGCTTGGAAATTGTAGACCAGGAGAAGTTCGCAGCCACTCTGGAACCTTTCTCCAACGCCCTCGAAGCGCATCAAATATACAACAGACACGACGCCGATCTCGCTGCAAGAAACATTACGACTGATGTCGGCTCCACAAAGAATGTGGTCACGGTTGGCAGCGCGCTGAGCCTACTGCTTTGCATCGTGATCGCGACGATGGTCATCCGCATGCTCGGGGCCACTTTGAAAAATTTGATGCTGGCGCTCATCCAGGTAAACGGCAGCGCCACCGAGATGGCCGCCACACTTAAGGAACAGCAAGCCAGCGCCAACGAAGTCGCTTCCACCTCAGTCGAGATCGGCGCGACGGCCAAGGAAATTTCCGCGACCACCAAGGAACTGGGCAAGACAATGAGCGACGTGGCGGGTGTCTCCGAACAGACCGCCGAACTGGCGTCCGGCGGCCAGGCAGGCCTCGCCCGGCTGGAAGGCACCATGCGCCAGATCATGGGAGCCACCGCAAGCATCTCCGGCAAGCTGGCGATCCTCAATGAGAAGACGGCCAACATCAACTCGATGGTGACGACGATCAACAAGGTCGCCGACCAAACCAACCTGCTCTCGCTCAATGCGGCGATCGAGGCCGAGAAGGCAGGCGAATACGGCCAGGGGTTCGCGGTGGTGGCAACGGAGATTCGGCGGCTGGCGGATCAAACCGCCGTCGCAACCTACGACATCGAACAGATGGTCAAGGAAATGCAATCCGCCGTTTCCGCCGGGGTCATGGGAATGGACAAATTTGCGGAGGAAGTGCGCCGGGGCAACGAGGAAGTGTGCGGCGTGACGGCGCAACTCGTGCAAATCATCCAGCAAGTGCAGGCGTTGACGCCGCGCTTTGAGTCCGTCAACGATGGCATGCAAATGCAATCGACCGCCGCCGGACAAATCAGCGATGCCCTCACGCAATTGGGCGATACGGCCCAGCAATCCGCGCAAGCCTTGCGGCAGAACAGCGAGGCCATTGAGCAATTGATGAAAGCGGCGCAAGGGTTGCAAGTGGCCGCGGCGCAGTTGAAATCCAAAGATTCGTAAGAGGCGGGCCCACCGCTCCCAACGATGGTTTATCTTCTATTCCAGATCGGCGCAGACCGATACGCGCTGCAAGCAGCGGCAATTACCGCCGTGGAACCGCTTGTGCGTTTGAAGCACATCCCACAAGCTGCGGCGGGGGTGGCGGGCGTGGCCGATTATCATGGGCAGCCGGTGCCTGTGGTGGACCTCAGCGCGATGGCCCTGGGAACACCCGCACAGGCAAGCCTCAGCACCCGGCTGGTGCTGGTGCAATACCGGTGCCCCGACGGCGAGGAGCGGTTGCTCGGGTTACTCGCTGAGAAAGCCACCGAAACCGCGCGGTATGAAAAGTGCGACTTCCAAGACCCGGGCGTCACGGCAGAGGCGGCTCCGTACTTGGGACCGGTGATCCGGGATGCACGCGGTCTCGTGCAGCGGGTGGAGATCGCCCGACTCCTCACGCCCGAAGTGCGGGAGGCGTTGTGGAAACAAGCCGAGGAGGCGTTTGTATGATGTGTGCCGATCCTGCCCTGGAACTCGAAGCGCTTTTGAACCGGGGGATCGGGCTGGATGTGCAGTCCATCGGTTCTTCCATGGTGGCTTTGGCCGTCCGCGTGCGGATGAAAAAGCGGGCGATCAAGAATATTGCAGAATATGCCGGGCTGGCCGCAGGATCGGAAGCGGAATTTCAATCGCTCGTTGAGGAGATCGTCGTGCCGGAAACCTGGTTTTTCCGGGACCGCGAGGCTTTTGCGATTTTGGGGCAATGGGCCGCCAAAGAGTGGCTGCCCAAACATCCCTATGAAGTTCTGCGGATCATCAGCATGCCGTGTTCCACCGGGGAGGAACCATACTCAATAGTAATGAGTCTGCTCGATGCGGGCCTGCCGCCGGAACGCTTTTCCGTGGAAGCCGTGGACATCAGCGCGGCGGCGCTTGCCAAAGCCAGGGGAGCACAGTACAGCCGCAATTCCTTCCGTGGGCAATCACTGGATTTTCAGGAAAAATATTTCACGAAAACCGCAACCAGCTGGCAACTCTCCGAGACCGTAAGCAGCCAGGTGCAATTCCGGCAATGGAACGTGCTTGAGGCGCCCAGTCGCAAAGCCAGCGAGTTGGATGTGATTTTCTGCCGGAACATGATGATCTATTTTGACGAGAAATCCCGCACCCAGTTGATGCGGAGACTGGGGGAAATGCTCTCGCCGGAAGGACTCTTGTTTTTGGGTCATGCCGAAGGCGGGATTGCCCGCGAGTTTGGGTTTGAGCCGATCGTTGCTCCCATGACTTTTGCTTTTCGCAAAGGCCAGCCGCAGACCGCTGCAAAACCTGTCTCCAAGCGCCGCGAACCCAAAAAGAACATTTTACGCCCGACGGTTATACCGGTCTTGCTGCCGGTTGTGCCTCCCGCCGCACGGCGAGCCAAGACGCCCCAACCCGCGACTCCCCCGCCCTCTCCGGAGGCCCTCCTGGCCAAAGCGCAAAAGTTAGCCGACGCGGGCAAACTCGATGCGGCGCAGGTAGAATGCGAAGCCTGCATCCGCATGCACGGCTCCTCCAGCAGCAGCTATTATTTGCTGGGATTAATCCACAACGCCGGCGGCAACGAGACTCAAGCCGAGGAGTTCTACCGCAAAACGCTGTATCTCGAGCCTGACCACTTCCAGGCATTATTTCATCTTTCCTTACTGGTAAAAAAATCGGGCGACCTCAAAAAAGCCTGCCAGTTGGAAGAACGCGCAAAGCGCGCCCAGGCAAAATCAACCCTTGGAACCAAAGCACCATGAGCGAGACCCAGCTCAACGCCTGCTGGAATAGCATAGGAAATTTCGGCGACAAAACGTGCCCGGAGCTTCCAAAGCATGTGCGCTGCCTGAATTGTGCAGTGTATCGCAATGCGGCGGCCACTCTACTGAACCGCAAAACCCCGGAAGGGTATCTCGAATTTTGGACAGAACGCATCGCTGGACCCCGGCAGGTGAAACCGGCAGGCACGCGCTCCATTGTGATCTTCCGCATCAACCAGGAATGGCTGGCGCTGCCCACCGAGGTATTTTTGGAGGTGGTCGAGCTGCGCCCCATTCACACGCTCCCACACCGCCAGGACGCTCTGGTGCGGGGGTTGACGATGGTGCGCGGGGAACTGCTCATCTGTATTGCGCTCCCGCATTTGCTCGGGTTTGAAGCTCCACCCTCTCACGCAGCCAACGATCGCAAGTCGGGCCGCAGTGTCTATGAACGGCTGCTCGTGATCGGGCAGAACGGCGAGCGCGTCGTTTTTTCCGTCAACGAAGTCCACGTGGGAGTCCGCTACCACTCCGACGAGTTGAACCTGGTCCCCGCCACTGTGGCCCAATCCTCCACTCCCTATACCTGCGGCCTGCTTACATGGGAAAACCGCACCGTCGGGGTATTGGACGAAAACCTGCTCTTTTATGCCCTCCGCCGCCGGCTGTAAAAGCACACCATGAGCCAAAACGATTACCGCCAGTTTTCGCTAGTCGACCTCTTCCGCCAGGAGGCCGAGAACCAGACAGCCGTGCTGACGCAAAAACTGCTCGCGCTCGAGGCCAACCCTTCCGATGCCGCCACTTTGGAGGAGTTGATGCGGGCCGCCCATTCCCTCAAAGGCGCCGCGCGCATTATTGGCCTCGAACCGGCGGTGCAAGTCGCGCACGCGATGGAAGATTGCTTTGTAGCCGCGCAAAAGGGGACGGTGCTCTTGCGGGCCGAAGCGGTCGATATTCTGTTGCGCAGCGTCGATCTCTTCAGCCACATCGCCCAAACCCCCGAGGCCGACGAGTGGAAAGATCAGAATGCCTCGAGCCTTGAGCAGACAGTCGCCTCAATCAATGGCATTATCTCCGGGGAAATTGCCGCTACAGCGGCACCAGCAGCCGAAGCCAAACCGGAAGAGCCCAAACCGGTTCTGGCGCCGGTGAAAGCGGATGACCGCGTACTCCGCGTCGCCGCAACAAATCTGAACCGCCTGCTCGGGCTTGCAGGGGAGTCTTTGGTGGAATCGCGCTGGCTCTCTCCCTATGCCGAATCGCTCCTGCGGCTCAAACGCCAGCAGGTGAAACTCTCCCGGGCGGTCGAAGCATTGCGAGACTCCCTCGCGGGGCAGAAGCTCGGAGACCAGGCGCAGGCCCGCCTGGCCGAGGTGCAACAGCAAGCCGCCGGTTGTGTGCGCACGCTGGGAGACCGGCACGAGGAACTGGAGCTCTACACGCGACGCTCCGCCAGCCTCTCGCACCGACTTTACCGGGAAGTGCTCGCCAGCCGGATGCGTCCCTTTGCGGACGGCGTGCAAGGGTTCCATCGCATGGTCCGCGACCTCGCGCGCCAATTAAAAAAAGAGGTCGAATTACAAATTTCCGGCGAATCGACTCCCGTTGATCGCGACGTGCTGGAGCGCTTGGAAGCGCCACTCGGCCATTTATTGCGCAACGCCGTGGACCACGGGATGGAACTGCCCGAAGAGCGCCTTCGCGCAGGCAAATCGCGCAGCGGCGTTGTGAAGATTGAAGCCCGCCATGTGGCCGGGTTGCTCATGATCGGGATCGAGGACGACGGCAAAGGGATTTCCACCGAACGCCTACGGCAAGCCGTAGTCGCAAAAAAACATACCACGGCAGAAGTGGCCCGAACCCTCAGCGAAGAAGAGCTCCTCGACTTTCTTTTCCTGCCCGGCTTTTCGCTGCGCGATGAAGTCACGGAAATTTCCGGGCGCGGCGTGGGCCTGGATGTCGTGCGCGAGGTGGTCAAATCCGTGGGCGGCAATGTGCGCCTCACCAACCACCCCGGCTGCGGAGCGCGTTTTCAGCTCCAGCTCCCGCTGACGCTTTCGGTGATGCGCTTTCTGCTCGTGGAAGTGGCGGGCGAGCCTTACGCCGTGCCGCTCGCCCGGCTGACGCGGACGCTCCAGGTGACGCGCGCGGAAATCGAGACCCTCGAAGGCCGCGAGCACGTCCCTTTTGAAGGCCAGCGGGTCGGGTTGGTTTCAGCGGCCCAGATTTTCGGCAAAAGCCATGTGGCCTCCGGGGACGAGCTTTCGGTGATGATCCTCGGAGATCGCACCAAGCGCTTCGGCGTGGTTGTGGACCGATTCCTGGGAGAACGGCAATTGGTGGTTCAACCTTTGGACTCCCGGCTGGGCAAAATCAAAGATATCAACGCCGGAGCTCTCATGCCGGACGGTTCGCCGGTCTTGATTTTGGATGTGGATGATTTAATGCGCTCGGTGGAACTGCTGGTTTCCCAAGGGCGGCTGGATCGCGTCCAAATGGCCGAAATCGTGCATGCGGGCATGCGCTGCAAACGCGTGCTCGTGGTGGACGATTCGCTGACGGTGCGCGAGCTGGAACGCAAGCTGATCGGCAATGCCGGCTACGAGGTGGAAGTCTCCATCGACGGCATGGACGGCTGGAACGCTGTGCGCACCCAGCCGTTCGATCTCGTGGTGACCGACATCGACATGCCGCGCCTCGACGGCATTGAATTGGTGCGGCTGATCAAAAACGATCCGCGCCTCAAATCGATTCCGGTGATGATCGTTTCCTACAAAGACCGGCCGGAAGACCGCAACCGGGGGTTGGAGGCGGGAGCGGACTATTACCTCACCAAAGGCAGCTTCCATGACGAGACGCTGCTGAGCGGCGTGATGGACTTGATCGGAGGCCCCCATGGGGATGCATAACGAGCCTCAAAATAGTTGCAAAACTACGCAACTTTACATGGCGTTGTTTTCCCGGAAAATGTGTAGGATCCCTTACTGAAATGCGTATTGCCATCGTGAACGACATGCCCATGGCCGCTGAAGCTTTGCGGCGGACCATCTTGCTGCGCCCACAAGACCAGGTCGCCTGGGTCGCCGCCGATGGGGACGAGGCCGTCCAGATGTGTTTGAAAGATACGCCCGATCTGGTGTTGATGGATCTGATCATGCCCAAAATGAATGGCGTGCAGGCGACCAGGGAAATCATGGTCAAATGCCCATGCCCGATCCTCATCGTCACCGTCAGCGTCAACGAAAACGCCCGAATGGTTTTCGAAGCAATGGGAGCCGGGGCGCTCAACGCGGTGGACACGCCTGCGCTGGGCCTGGACAATTTTGAAGCCATGAGCGCGCCTTTGCTCTCAAAACTCGACTCGATGCGAGGGCTGCTCGGGTTCATGGACGCCCGGCTCCCGGAACAAAGCGTCGAGTCGGTGGGCCTCCCCTCCAAAGCGCCGCTGGTCGTCATCGGAGCTTCCGCCGGAGGCCCTTCTGCCTTGGCCGAAGTGTTGGGAAATCTGCCCAAGAACTTTCCTTCCCCCATCATTGTCATCCAGCACGTAGACGAACAGTTTGCGCCCTCACTCGTGGGCTGGCTCAAGCAGCAGTCGGCTCTGCCGGTGAAAGCCGCCTGCGAGGGGGATCTCCCCGTGCCCGGAATGGTGCTGATGGCCGTCACCAGCGAACATCTGGTCTTCGTAAATCCCCGGCGGCTCGGCTACACGATCCATCCCAAGGAAGTCTTTTACTTTCCTTCCGTGGATGTCTTTTTTGACAGCGTGGCCCGGCACTGGCCGGGAGATGTCGTGGGCGTCCTCCTCTCCGGCATGGGGCGTGACGGAGCCAGGGGTCTCAAAAAATTACGGGACGCCGGATTTTACACCATCGCCCAGAACAAGGAAACTTGCGCCGTTTACGGGATGTCCAAAGCCGCCGTGGAATTGGGCGCGGCAGTGGACGTTCTGCCCCTGAACGAAATCGCCGCCGCGCTCTGCAAACATTGCAAAGTGCCCAAATAATTATGTCCACCGACCACGAACTCCCGGACTCCTATCACGCGATGGTTTTATTGATCGATGATCAACCCTTCGTGGGCGATGCTGTGACCCAGGCGCTGGCAGGCCAGGACGACATCGACCTCCATTTCTGCCCCGACCCCCAACAAGCCCTCGAGCTGGCCAACCATCTCCACCCGACAGTCATTCTCCTGGATCTGGTGATGCCCCAACTCGACGGCCTGACTTTGTTGAAGCGCTTGCGGGCGAACCCCGTCACCGCCGAGGTCCCCATCGTGGTGCTCTCCGCCGAAGAAGAGGCCCAGACCAAGAGTGACGCCTTTGCCATTGGCGCCAACGATTACCTGGTCAAACTCCCGGATGTGATCGAATTGCGCGCCCGGATTCGCTACCATTCCCGGGCTCATCTGAACCGGCTCCATCGCGAAGAGGCCCACGCCGCCTTGCGCGAAAGCCAGCAGGAGTTGGTTCGCAAAAACACGGAACTCTCCCTCAAAAACGAGGAGATTCGGCAGGCGCTTGCCGAAGTCAAGGAACTGCGGGGGCTGCTGCCGATTTGCTGCAACTGCAAAAAGATCCGCGACGACCAGAACTACTGGTGCCAGATCGACGCCTACCTCACCGAACACACCGATGTGATCTTCAGCCACAGCCTTTGCCCCGAATGCTACTCAAACGTAATGAAAGAATGGCATGACCAAAAAACCGAAGAGTGACCATTGGAAATCTGAAGAGGATTGCCCCGTATTGGTGCTACTGGTGGACGACCAGGCATTGGTTGCGGCGGCTTTGCAACAAGCCCTTGCGGGCGCGCCGGATGTGGACTTCCACTATTGCGCCGACCCGATGGAGGCGCTTGCTTTCGCCACGAAACTAAAGCCTACGGTGATTCTCCTCGATTTGGTGATGCCCCAGATCGATGGGCTGACACTGCTGAAGGATTTCCGGTCCAATCCAGGCACGGAGCACACGCCCATCATCGTCCTCTCCTCCAAAGAAGAGGCGGAAACCAAAAGCGCGCTCTTCACCGCGGGAGCCAACGACTACATGGTGAAGCTCCCCGACCGGCTGGAGATCCTCGCCCGCATCCGCTACCATTCCACGGCGTATTGGCACCGCATCCAGCGCGACGAGGCGTTCGAGGCGTTGCGCCGCAGCCAGCAAGCCCTGGTATCCAGTAATACCGCCCTCATCTCCGCAAACGAACAGCTCGGGAAAGCCACGCAGGCCAAAAGCGAATTTCTCGCCAGCATGAGCCACGAATTGCGCACCCCGATGAACGGGGTCATCGGCCTGGCCGGTTTGCTGCTCGATACCCCCTTAAACGAGCAACAGCGCAGCTACGTGGAAGCCGTCAACCAAGGCGCCGAATCACTCGTCTCCCTGGTGAACGACATTCTCGATTTTTCCAAGATGGAGGCCCGCAAACTCACCTTGGAATCCATTGATTTTGACCTGCGGGAGATGGTCGAAAGCGTCTTAAAACTCATGGGCGGGATTGCCACGAGCAAGGGGCTCTACCTCGCGGGCATCATTCCGCAAGCCACCCCGTCCCGGCTACGCGGCGACCCGTCGCGGTTGCGGCAGGTGATCACAAACCTCTTGAGCAACGCCATCAAGTTTTGTCCCGAAGGGTTCGTGGCCTTGCGGGTTGCCGCCCTCAGCCAGACCGATACCCAGGCCATTTTGTGCTTTGAAGTCCAGGATACCGGCATCGGCATCTCGCCCGAAGGGCAGAAACAACTCTTCCAACCGTTCAGCCAGGCAGAGGAATCGATTGCCCGCAAATACGGCGGCACCGGGCTTGGCCTGGCGATCTGCCGCGAATTGGTGGAACTCATGGGCGGCCATATCGGCCTGGAAAGCACCGTGGGAAAAGGGGCGACTTTCCGGTTCACCATTCCGCTGGAAAAGCAATCCGCGACGGAGATTCCCTCGGCCACAAGCGCAATCGAAAACACCCGGGTCCTGGTGGTTTCCAAAGACGCGGCTTTGCGGGGGATCATCGAACAGCAGATGCGCGCTTGCAAACTGCGCGCCGGGGGAGTTGCCAGTGCCTCCGAAGCGCTCAAACGGTTGCAGGATCCAAGCGAAGCCCCATTCCGGCTGGCCATTCTCCACCTGCCCCTGGACGAGGCGCTGGCGCTGGCAAAAACCGCCAAGGCAAACTCTCTCACGGCGCAGACGAGTTTGATCTTCCTGACAACAGAGGGCGTTTGCAACGATTCTCCCCAGTGGGCCGAAAACGGGATCTCCGGTTTTCTGCCGATTCCGGCCACCCAATGCGAGATAGTTGAATGCGTGGGAACCGTTTTGGGAACCTCGTTGCCGACAGCCGTTCCAAAAGAAATGGCGAGAGCCCCTCAGCGGGATTTGAAAATCCTGCTCGTGGAGGACAGCCAGGTCAACCGGATGATCGCCTTGGCGTTGATGCAAAAACTTGATTACGTGGTGGATGTCGCCGTGGACGGGATCAAAGCCGTGGAGGCGGTTCGCCAGGCAGCCTACGACATTATTTTGATGGATTGCGAAATGCCGGGGCTCAATGGGTGCGAGGCAACGCAGAAAATCCGGGAATACGAGGCGGCAACCCAAACCCCGCCGGCCTACATCATCGCGATGACCGCCCATTGGGGAGACGAAGCCCGCAAAGCGTGTCTGCTCGCGGGCATGAACGATTTTTTAAGCAAGCCGATGCGCGGCTCGGAAATCCAAAAAGCCTTCGAGCGGTTTGGCGGCTAAATGCCACTCTTCCGGGGGTTGCGCAAGGGGGAATTCCGCCGGGTTCGCCGGGGCCCTTTTTTTTCATCGCATAACCACCCTCATATTGGGGTTCACAATGAAAAGTGCTCGGGGGGGGACTTGAACCCCCATGCCTTACGGCATACGCCCCTCAAACGTACGTGTCTGCCATTTCACCACCCGAGCCTTTGTTGCGGTGGGCCGTTATTCCTATCATGCCTTTGCGGCGGTGCAAGCCCGTTTTTCTCGTTTTTAGCCCCTTGTGAACTTCCCTTCCCTCATTCAATATAAGCGCACATGCTTGCCCCCGGCAAATCGCCTCCCAGCAGCCTCGCCTCATTCCCCACCCCCGACGGGTGGCTGAAGGTCGATTTTCACCTGCACACGCGCGAAGACCCCAAGGATTTCCTGGATCACTCCGCCCTGGAACTCCTCCATCGGGCGCACGCGCTCGGTTTTCACGCAGTGGCCATCACCCTGCACGACCATGTGTTTGAAAACCCCGAGGTGCTCGAAACCGCCCGCTCGCTCGGCATTTTGCTGATCCCCGCGGCGGAAATGCGCCTGGAAGGGGCGGATGTAGTCATTTTGAACCTGACCCAGGAAGAGGCGCAACGGCTGAGCTGCTTGAGCGATCTCGAAACGCTTCGTAAAAAGCGGGGCAACTCGGTCCTGATCCTCGCGCCGCACCCGTTTTTTGTGCTCGGAGGGTCAATCGGAGGAAAACGGTTGGAACGCTATATCCATCTTTTCGATGCCATCGAGATTTGCCATTTTTACACGCGCTGGTTGGACCGAAACCGGCCGGCAATCCGCATCGCTGAGCGATTTGGAAAACCGCTCATCGCCACCTCGGACGCCCATCAACTCGAAGCCTTTGGCCAGCATTACTCGCTGGTGCAGGCCGCTCCCAATGCCCCCCCGGAGGCCATTTTCGCGGCGATCCGGGCGGGCTGTGTGCAGCTGGTGAGCGCGCCGCATTCCCTCTGTCAATTCGCCCGCCATTTCTGGTGGATTTTCGCGCAGCACGAGA
>JAPLTE010000128.1 GCA_026398235.1 Verrucomicrobiota bacterium | reverse complement strand
TGGGATCCATGGGAAAATCTCCGAACCTGGGAAGCGGTTATTGCTGGACGGGGCGGCCTTCGTCGCCGGAGCGGTCGCCACCGGCGATGGAAGCGCGCATTTTGGTGTCGCTTTCGACGTTTTTCATGCGGATGTAATCCATCACGCCAAAATTACCTGCGCGGAACGCCTCGGCCATGGCTTGGGGCACCTGTGCTTCGGCTTCGACGACCTTGGCGCGCATTTCCTGGGTGCGAGCGCGCATTTCCTGTTCGGAGGCGACGGCAGCGGCGCGGCGGACTTCGGCGCGCGCTTGGGCCACCCGTTTGTCGGCTTCGGCCTGCTCGGCCTGGAGTTTGGCACCGATGTTGTCGCCCACATCGACATCGGCAATGTCGATGGAGAGGATCTCGAAGGCGGTGTTGCTGTCGAGCCCTTTGGCCAATACGGCTTTGGAAATGCGGTCCGGGTTTTCGAGCACTTCCTTGTAGGAATCCGCCGAGCCGATGGCGCTCACGATTCCCTCGCCCACGCGGGCGATGATGGTCTCCTCCGTCGCGCCGCCCACGAACCGGTCGAGGTGGGAGCGGACGGTCACGCGCGCTTTGGCTTTGACGCCGATGCCGTCTTTGGCGACCCCGTCAATGCTGGTGCGGCCCATGGCGGCGTTGGGGCAGTCGATGACTTTGGGGTTCACGCTGGTCTGCACGGCTTCAAGCACGGTTTTGCCGGTGCCTTTGGTGGCGAGGTCGATGGCGCACGTCCGGTTGTAGTCCAAGACGATGCCAGCCCGGTCGGCCATAATGAGCGCGAGGATCACCTGCGGCACGTTGCCGCCGGATTGGTAATGGAGTTGGAGCGATTTGAGATTGATGTCCATCCCGGCTTTGAGCGCCATGATGCGGGCATCGACAATGAGAGAAACCGGGATGCCTTGCAGGCGCATGCCGACCATATCAAGGATGCCGACGTCGGCACCGTTGGACCAGGCGCGGATCCAGATCCCCAAAAAGTTGAAGAGAACCGCCGCCACGACGAGCAGAGCAATACCGCCCACAGCCACCGCTAGAAACACGAGCAGACTTGGATTCATGGCACCGAGTTTAGGACGAGCGGGCCGATCTGCAAGCCTTCATATTGACGCTTACGGAAGGATCAGGGTTCCTGCCCCAAGAGCCTCTACTCTTGGGTCGCCAAACCCACGCAATGTTCCTTGTAAACATCGCCAGAAGCCTCAAACTGTGAGTTTACGCTCTTTTATGAACATCCCCCGCCATTCCATCCCTCTTCTCTTGTGTTGCTGTGCGATGGCCACCGCCGCTCCCATCGACCCTGAAAGCCGTGATGCCAAGCCCGCCGTCGCGGAAATTGCGAACGCCGGTTACACGCTGGCCTTTTCGGACGAGTTCAACGGCAGCGCACTGGATACCGAAAAATGGGTTTACCGCACCGACAGCAAGATGTTGAGCACGCAACTCCCTGCCAATATCAAAATCGCCAATAGGCACCTTCTCCTGGAACTCAAGAAAGAGAACGCGAATGGCAAGGATTACACCGGCGCGGGAGTCATCAGCAAGGCGGCCTTCCGCTACGGTTATTACGAGGCTCGGATGAAATGCCCGCCTGGGGCGGGTTGGCACACGTCCTTTTGGATGATGCTACATAATGCCAGCGGAGGCACCAAGCCGGATGCTGCCTTCCAGGAACTGGATGTGATTGAGAACGATTCCAATCACCTGACCGGCTATGGGGTGAATGTGCACAAATGGAAGGGCGAGCGTGTGGCTTTTGGCGGCAAGGGCGTCCAGACGCCGGATTTGTCCCAGGATTTCCATGTCTTTGGGTGCGAGTTCACGCCTACCACCGTGAAATATTATTTCGATGGCAACCTGGTCCAAACCATCGACGTCACCAAGGCGGTGAGGAAAAGCAAAGACGGCACGACCCAAACTTTTGAATTTGAACACGGCGATCAAAACATCTGGCTGACCTCCATCGCATTGGGCAGGGGCCGCACACAAAAAAAAGTAGATGACAGCAAACTGCCCGCCGCCGCGGAATTTGACTACGTTCGCTTCTTCACCAAAGCCCCCGCAAAGTAACGCCAAGGCGGCAAGCGGGGCGATCCCTTGAAATTGCTTCGAGAACACCCTAAGGTGGGCCGCATCCAACTATGTCCTCCCCCTGCCCCTCCTCCGGTGCCTGCGGCTGCAAGAACCGTCTCCCGGTGACAAAATGGTTGTGGGCTTTGGGGTTCAGCGGATGAAGCCGTGGCCGCTTTTTTTACCCGCTTGCATTCGCATTCCTTGAACCGCTGTGCCTCCGTCCTAAATACGGTGGGAGACTGGCCGTCGCACACGGCTTTCGGACTGGTTTGTGCCGGAGTTGCCTGGCGAGCCCGGCGCAAAGACCTCACCCGGCTATTCCTGGCAATGGTGCTCGCCTCGTCCATGGCTGGGCTCGCAGTCAATGCTGTGCGCTTTGCCTCGGGACGCTCTCGGCCAAACACCGAGATTCAAGACGGTTTCTATGGCTTGGAGAAGGATGGCAAATGGATTGTATGGGAGAACCGCTATAAATCGTTTCCCTCGGCCCACACCGCCACTGCCGCCGCGTTTGCGGGCGTGGCTCTGTTTGCTGGGATTCGTGGCGGTTGGCTGATCGCCCTTTTCGGTCCGCTCGTGGGTTGTGCGCGGATTTACAGCCAGGCACACCATTTTTCAGATGTGGTCACGGCAACTTTGATCGGGCTCCTGTTTTCGCATTGGGCCTGGCATTTTGTTGAGCGAAGATGGGGGCCGACCTCGATTCAAAAATCATGTCGCGCGCCTTTGCCATAGCGGTCGGGGTGATGGCGGCCTTGTTTTTTGGCTGCTTTTTTCTCTGGCCCATTCTCCAGACCGTCCAAGGTGCATTTCGTGATGCCGGGGGGAACTGGACTTTGGATTATCTCTGGGAGATCGGGCGCAACCGAGTCTACTTGGAGGGTCTGCAAAATGCGTTTTTCCTGGCGCTGGCGAGCACTGCGTTGACGATCGCCGTGGCCGTCCCGCTGGCGTGGCTGGCGGATCGGTTTGACTTCCCGGCCAAGCGCGCCCTGCTCGCTTTGCTGCTGGTGCCGATGGTGCTGCCGCCGTTTGTGGGGGCGATCGGGCTCAAGCAAATCCTCGGGCAATATGGGGCGTTGAACGCGCTGCTCACGCATTGGGGGATGCTGAATCACGGCGCAACCATCGACTGGCTGGGCGGCTCGCGCAATGGGCGGTTCTGGGGCGTGGTGGTCATGAATACGCTGCACCTTTATCCGATCCTCTTTCTGAATGTGGCGGCTGCGCTGGCCAACATCGACCCGGCAATGGGCGAGGCCGCAGAAAATCTCGGCTGTACCGGCTGGCGCAAGTTCCGCCGGATTACGTTGCCGTTGATGATGCCGGGGTTGTTCGCAGGCGGGGCGATTGTGTTTATATGGGCATTCACCGAATTGGGCGTGCCGCTGATGTTCGATTACAATCGGGTCACGCCGGTGCAGATTTTTCACGGATTGAAGGAGTTGGCGGGCAATCCGCTTCCCTACGCGTTGGTGGTGGTGACGCTCGTTGCGGCGATTGCCTTCTACGCCGCCGGGAAATGGGCCGTTGGCGGCAAAGCGTTTGCCATGCTCCCAAAAGCCACGCGCGCAGCGCAGACCCGGCAGCTTGGGCCCTGGCCCGGCGCGCTCTGCACTCTGGCGTTTGCGGGAGTGATCGCCCTCGCGTTGTTGCCGCACGCCGGGGTGGTGCTCGTTTCGTTTGCGCGCGACTGGTATCAATCCGTTCTGCCAACGCAATGGACGCTGGCCCACTACCAAGCCGCGCTGGGGCACGACCTGACGGTGCCGTCCATTTTAAACAGCGTGAAATACGCCGGGGTGGCCACGATGGCGGATCTCCTGCTGGGAATCGGGATCGCATACGTGGTGGTGCGCACCACTCTGCCCGGCCGGGGTTTGCTGGATCTGTTTGCGATGCTTCCGCTGGCGGTTCCGGGATTGGTGTTGGCGTTTGGCTATTTGGCAATGACGCAGGAAGGCCGCGTGTTTGAATTCCTGAATCCCACCAAAGACCCCACGGCGCTCCTCATCATCGCCTACTCGATGCGGAGACTCCCGTATGTGGTGCGCTCGATTGCTGCGGGGTTGCAACAGACCAGTGTGACTCTGGAGGAGGCGGCCCAAAATCTCGGCGCGCCGCCGTTGCGGGCAATGCGGAAGATCACGTTGCCGCTTATTTCTGCCAATCTGCTCGCGGGAAGTCTGCTGGCGTTCGCTTTTGCAATGCTGGAGGTCTCCGATTCGCTGATCCTGGCACAGCGGCAGAGCGATTTCCCCATCACCAAAGCGATTTATGAGCTGTTCAATTTACTCGGAGAAGGCCGATATTTGGCATGTGCCCTTGGGGTCTGGGCGATGGTCTTTTTAGGAATCGCGCTTTATGGCGCCAGCCGGATTTTGGGGAAGAAGCTCGGGGCGCTCTTTGGGGGGAATTAAATTGGGCTTCCCACCTTGCTTTGCCACCCTCGCTGTGCTCGGGAGCAAAGGCATTGAAGAGCCAAGCCACTCATCGATCCGCTTTCCGCAGGCGCGCTTCCGGCGAGCGGAACGGATCGAACGCGACTTCCGAGCCATCGGCTTTCATTTGGTAAACCATCTGCATCAAAACCCCGAGCCGACCTTTGGGCCAGCCACGGGTGGCGAACCATTGCAGATACTCGGCAGGGAGTTCATGAAGATGCCGCCCGGCGCAGCGCCCGAAGGGCATGACCGTGCGGGCGATCTCTTGTAACTCCGCCGCCGCCCGCGCACGCAATGCATCGGCTTCAGGATCAAATGGGGTGTCCATTCCCTAACACCCCCTCAACTGCATCATAAACGCAAAGGTGCGATCGGTGTGGCCGGGCTGGTTTTCGTGTCCGAAGTCGGCGACGCGGAGTTCGTCGAGGAGTTTGTCGATGAGCGGCATGGAGTGTTAATGCGCGTTTTTGGACGGGAAAACCACTTTCCACGCGGTGCGGGCGATGATTTCGCAATCCAATATCAACGACCAGTTCTCCAGGTAATCGAGATCGCTGCGGACGCGTTGGATCACATCCTGGTCGGTGAGGATTTCCCCGCGCAAGTCGCGCACTTGCGCGAGGCCGGTGATTCCCGGCTTGATGAAGGTGCTTACTCCGTAGGAGATCATCTTTTGCCGGAACAAATCATCGTGCTGGCGCATATGCGGGCGCGGGCCGACTACGCTCATCTCTCCTTTAAGGACATTGAGGAACTGCGGCATTTCGTCCACGCTCATTTTGCGCATCCAACGGCCTGCGGGGAAAATCCGGGTGTCATTTTTTTTGGCCTGCACCGCTTCGTCCGGGTTGTTGGGGTGCATCGTCCGGAATTTGTAGAGCAGGAAATCCTGCCCTTGCATGCCGGTGCGCAACTGGTGGAAAAAGAGCGGCCCCGGAGATTGCCACCGGTGGAGGAGCCAAACCAGGAAACTCAGCGGAGGCAGGATCAACAGGACTACAGGCAGGGAGACGGCGACATCCACCGCCCGTTTGATGAGGCGGTTCAACGGGGATTCCAGCGGCTCAAGATGGAAGCTGATGAAATGGATGCCGTCCTCTTCAACCATGGAAATGCGACGCCCGAGCATCAACTCGTAGTCGTTGGCGAGCAGCAACCGAATGCCCATGCGTTGGCAGGTGTTCGCGAGGTGATTGACGACGACGGGCGAATGCGGCACGTCCACGGCGATCACCTGCGTAGCCGATACGCGCCGGATATGATCTTCGAGATTCGCGATGGAACCCAGGTGCGGCAGTTGGCTGGTGGATTCGGCTACGGAGCCATCCGTGACAGCCCCGACCAATTTCACACCGTAGAGCACTTTCGCAGTGAGCCATTCATTCAGGCGGGTCACCCCCCTGCGGGAACCAAGCAGGATGGTTTTTTGGACGTAGTTGCCGGAAAAAACAAAGCGCGCCAGCCACAACGGAAAAAACCGGTTCGAGCAAAGCATCAGCACAAAGAAAACCGGGATGAAACTAAAGATGAACTCGCGGGAAATGGTCTGGTGTTTGAATGCCACCAGGAAAAGCAGGAGCACGAGCAATACGGTGATGGTTTGCCGAAAGCTGACGCCGCAGTTGCCCACAAACTTCAAATTCAGAAAATCAGTCTTCCGATTCGCCGTGCGCAGGTGGTCAATGACAACCCCAACGGCCACCAAAGCGCTGTATTTCAAAAAAAACAGGGCGTCCATCGGAGCGCCTGTGTAGCCGGTCAAGCGCTCGAAACACCGGATCCATGCGGCGAACCCCGCGACGGCAGCCATTGCCTGAAGGGCGCAATGGAGGGTCTGAAGGCCCCGGGCACGGTAGAGGATCATTCTGCGCAGTTTAGCGCATTCTCCCCTTCCAAGAAGCAATTTTTTCTTAGTATCAAAAAATCTTTTTTAAATTAAGCTTTCTTGCCGCCCTTCTGCTGCTCGAACAGCGCACGCCAATATTCCAACCGTTCTTTGACGCGCCGCTCCTGGCCGTTTTCGGTCGGTTGGTAGTAGACTTTTCCCTCCGGCAAATAGGCTTGGGGAACATAGCCGCCCTCATAGTCGTGAGCGTATTTGTAACCCTCGCCGTGGCCGAGTTTCTTTGCCCCTTTGTAATGGGTGTCGCGCAGATGCGCAGGCACCGGCAGCGTCACTCCTTGTTTCACGTCGGCCAGCGCGGCATCGACCGCTTCGTAGGCTTTGTTGCTCTTGGGAGCGGTCGCCACATAGATCGCCGCGTGCGCCAGCGGGATGCGCGCCTCGGGCATTCCGATGAATTCCACGGCCTGCTGGGCGGCCACGGCCAGCACGAGCGCCTGGGGATCGGCCATCCCGACGTCTTCGCTGGCGCAGATCACAATGCGCCGGGCGATGAACCGGATGTCTTCCCCGGCATAAAGCATTTTCGCGAGCCAATAGACGGCGGCGTCGGGATCGCTCCCCCGCATGCTCTTGATAAACGCGCTGATGGTGTCGTAATGCTGGTCGCCGTCGGCATCATACACGACGGCTTTGCGCTGGATGCTCTCCTCCGCGACCGCCAGGGTGAGGTGGACGACTCCCTCCGCGTCGGGCGGGGTCGTCAGCACGCCCACTTCCAGGGCGTTGAGGCATTTGCGCGCGTCGCCATCGGCGGTCACCGCGAGGTGCATCAACGCCTCGTCGTCCGCTTGGGTCTTGTGATTTCCCAAACCGCGCACGGGATCGGCCAGCGCACGCCGCATCAAAGCACAGAGGGGTTCGGGGGCGATCGGTTCGAGTTGGAAAACCTGGGAGCGGGAAACGAGGGGGCTGTTGACGTAGAAAAACGGGTTGTGAGTGGTGGCACCAATCAAGCGGATCACCCCGCTTTCCACGTCGGGCAGGAGCACATCCTGCTGCGCTTTATTAAAGCGATGGATTTCATCGACAAAAAGGATTGTGCGCTGGCCGGAGGTCTCCATGCGATTGGCAGCGCTGGCCACCACGCGGCGAATGTCGGCCACGCTGCTTTCCACCCCGCTGAGGCGTTCAAATTTGGAGCGGGTGGAAAGGGCGATCACTTGGGCAAGACTTGTTTTGCCGACACCGGGAGGGCCGTAGAAGAGAACGGAGGAGATCCGGTCCGCCTCGATGGCGCGGCGCAGCAGTTTGCCCGGCCCGAGGATATGCTCCTGGCCGACCACCTCATCGAGGGTCGCAGGCCGCATCCGGGCGGCAAGAGGGGCGGAGGCGGAAACGGGTTTTACCCCCGCCTGGGCTTCGTCACCCTCGGTTGCAAACAAATCTGGCATGGAAAGCAACCTACCCGCTCGGAGCGCGAGGGGCAAGAAGGGGATGCAATGCTAACCCGAACAATAAATGACGTGCGCCACACCCCAACCGGGTGGCAGAGAACGAGTTTCGGCGCCCCCGCTGGGGCGAGTATTCTTTTGAATTACCCCGATGGCTTGCGCCACCGGCTATGCCAACTGGGCGTGCGATGGAATGCAGCACCTACTCCAGATGCGCGCGGCGGCCACGAGCTTCCCGTTCTTTGAGGTAGAACTTGAGCGGCAGGCCGGTCCACGGGACTTCTTTGCGGATCTGGGCGTCCAAAAACTTCCGATAGTTGGCCACGAGCAGGTCGCTTTGGTTGACAAACATGAGGATGCTCGGGATCGGGATGGGCGTGTGCGCGGCTTCGTGCCGCTCGGGCTGCGTGGCATACACGATTTTGAGCCGTTTGTTCTGCCGCGCAGGTGGCGGGTGGGCGGTGAGCGCTTCGGCGAGCAGACGATTCAAAGGCCCGGTACCGATGCGCTGGCGGGATTGAACCCGAATCTGCTCGATGAGCTTGAAAAGGCGCGTCATCCCCTCCCCTTTGAGCGCGGAAAGGACGATGATCGGGGCGTAATCGACGAAGAAAAGCTCGACGCGGATTTTCTCCAGCAACGCCTCGAGCTGTTCCTTGCGGGAGCCAAACTCCCCGGCCTCCTTGACGAGGTCCCATTTGTTCACAGCGACCAGGCACGGTTTCTCTGCCTCCTGGATGAGGCCCGCAATTTTTTTGTCCTGCGCGGTGACGCCCGCCGTGGCATCCACGACGAGCACGCACAGGTCGGCGCGCCGGATGCTGCGCTCCGAGCGCATCACGCTGAATATTTCGACCGTGGAATCCTGCTTGCCGCGCGGCCGAATCCCCGCGGTGTCGATGAGCGTGTAATCGCGCTCGCCGCGCCGGTAGGGCACGTCCACGGCATCGCGCGTGGTGCCGGAAATGTTGGATACCATCGTGCGGCTGTCTTGGAGGATGGCGTTGATGAGGGACGACTTGCCGACGTTGGGCCGCCCGACAATCGCGATTTCCACTGGCGGATCGATGCCTGGGATCGCCTCCTGCGGCTCGGGAGCCTTGGGCAGAAGCGCCTGGATTTGTTCAACCAAATCCGTGATCCCTTTGTTGTGCTCGGCGCTGATGCAGAGGGTTTGCTGGAACCCGAGGCGCGCGAAATCAAGATCAAGCTCCTCGTGTTTGGGGTGATCGACTTTGTTGATGACCAGGAGGCGCGGTTTGTCGATTTTGCGCAGCCGCTTGGCCAGCGCCTGGTCCACGGGCGTGAGGCCCGCCTGCGCATCCACCATGAAGAGGATCAAATCGGCGGTCTCCATCGCGACGGAGACCTCGGCTTCCACCTGCTCGGTGAAGCTGGTGTCCACATCGCTGCCGATGCCGCCGGTGTCGATCAGGGTGAACGGTTCATCATCCCAACGGCATTCGGTGGTGATCCGGTCCCGCGTGACGCCGGGTTGATCGTGCACGATCGAAATGCGGCGGCGGGCGAGCCGGTTAAACAGGGCGGATTTGCCGACATTGGGTCGGCCTACGATGGCAACAGTTCTCATGCGTGGGCGTGGCCTCCGGCTTGGAGTTGGCGCACGCCGTCAATGACGTAGCCGATGCCGGAAATAAAGGTGAAGAAACCGGCGGCGGCCACCAGGCCGTCCATCCAGGAAAAAGAAGGTTCCACGGGCAACTCGGGGCGGTTGACTTGCAGCATGACCGCTACGATGGAGAGCATCTGGAGAGCGGTGGCGGTTTTGCCCATCCAGCTTGGGCGCACCTGCACTTTGCCGTTGAGGTAGTGCAGCAGCAGCGCGCCGCTGACGATCACGATATCGCGGCTGATCACCAGGATCGGGAACCAGAGCGGGAACTCGTAGTGCCAGTTGGAAAAGGAAAGCGTGATGATGCCCGCCAACAAGAGGCCTTTGTCGGCGATGGGATCGAGGATCAGCCCGAGCTGGGAGCGCTGGTTATAATGTCGGGCGATGTAGCCGTCCAATCCATCGCTGAGCGCTGCCAACGCGAAGAGAAGAATGGCTGCCAGCCGCTGCCATTCCTCCGCATGCCCCTGCTGCACGCCACGCCCGTAATAAATCGCCATCATCACGAACACAGGGATCATGAGGATGCGGGTCAGCGTGATTTTATTGGCTGTGGTCATCAAGTGGAGTCCCTATTAACAGGGGGTGCGCAAGAAAAAGCAACGTTTACCGTTTGAATCCAAACTTCGCGACCTCCCGGCCGAACCGAAACAGCCCGCCGCGCAACACCACTTCGCGAACGGTGAGACTATCCGTTTCCAAATCGATCACGAGCCGGCGGGAGAGCGGCAGAAAACTGCCGGTGTTGATCACGACGCGTTTGCCAACCCGCCACACCCCGCCAAAATGCGTGTGGCCGACGACAACAAATTGCGCTCGCGGCGCATGTTTTGCAACCAAAGCATCCGCCAAAAACGGGGTGCGCACCCAACTGCGTACAATGTGCAGCGGGAGCAACGGCGGCCAAAGATGTCGGGCGAGCGCGTGCAGCAGCCCCGGTTTGCGAAGCGCCCGGATTTTCTCCCCCAAATGTTCGATGGCAAGCGAGGCCCGGCGCATCGCCAGGAGCTGGCCTTGGAGATCGGTGGGTTGCCCCAGCGCTTGCATCTCGCGGGCGTGGGCCTCGCGGAGCAGATCCACCTCGATGCTCCAGGGGGACCCATAAAAAAGAATGTCGCCATGGGTGACAAATACCGCCCCTTGCGCCAACTCGAGCGCATGGGTTTCGGTGAGTGTTGGGTCGTGATTGCCGGTAAGAAAAACCGGCTTGGCTCCCGCTTGGGCGCACAATTGAGCCAGCGCGGCGACGGCGGCGGCACCCTGTTCGCGTTCGTCGAGGAAAAGCATTTCCACCGAATCGCCATTGAAGACGATCTGGTTCGCCCCTTCCAGCAGCGGGGCAAGCTGGCGCAACTCCCGCACGCGGCTGCTGGCATGGCCAAAG
>JAPLTE010000015.1 GCA_026398235.1 Verrucomicrobiota bacterium | reverse complement strand
CGTCGTTCTCGTAAAAGTCGCCTTCCTTCTTAAATTTTCCCAGCACACGGGCAATGTCGCCCGCGACGCTCGGCTTTTCTGCAATGACCAGTTTTTTACCCATGTTGAAACTTCGAAATTTAATGCAATCTGGAACTCAGGAACTCAGGAACTCAGGAAATAGGAATCTCTGCGTCGGAACTCCATTCTCGCCCAACCCGCTTAATCGTCAGTGGCATGGTGGCGAAGTTCAAAAGAAGCGCATCCTTCAAGCCAGTGGCCTTCAGGTACGAACGCACGATGCTGAAATGAATTTTTTCCAAACTTGCCGTAGCTTTGAGTTCAAGGACGAGCTTTTCCTCGACCAGCAAATCCAGCCGGTGCTCGCCAACCACCGCGCCCCGGTAAAAAACAGGCAGGGTTTTCTGGCGCTCGTGAGAGACTCCGAGAGCGTTTAACTCCAGACAAAGAGCCGTTTCGTAAATTGACTCCAAAAAACCTGGGCCAAGTTCGCGATGCACCGCCAAAGCCGCTGCAATCACTTTCCGGCTCAGTTCTTTATCGATGGGGTTGCTATTCACTCGGTTGGGCAAGGGACTCAGAAATTCCTGAGTTCCTGAGTTCCAGATTTGTTTTATAATAGTTTCACAAAATGCTGGCCGGGGAGTTGTTTGACCAGCCGTTTCATTTCAAGGGCGAGCAACGTAGAGGAGACGGCTCCCGGTGGCAAACCGGATTTCGTGATGATCGTGTCGATGGCGGTTTCCCCCTCGGAAATGGCATCGTAAACCGCCCGCTCGTTGCCCGTGAACTCGACGGTGCGCGCAGGGCTCTGCTCCAAATGCGGCTTTTCGGGGAGTAGGATTTGGAGGTCGTCGAGGATATCCGCCGCCCCCATCACGAGCTTGGCCCCCTGCTGGATGAGCCGGTTGGACCCTGCCGAGGTGTTTTTGTCGATCTGCCCCGGGACCGCGAAGACCGAGCGCCCCTGTTCCGCCGCTTGTCCCGCTGTAATCAATGCGCCGCTCTTGAGACCCGCCTCTACCACGAGCAGTCCATCGCTCCAGCCGCTGACGATCCGGTTGCGCTGGGGAAAGGTCTGCACATCGGGGGCAACGCACATCGGGAACTCGGTGACCACGGCTCCCGAGGCGGCAATTTTTTCCGCCAACGCCTGGTTCTCCGCCGGGTACAGGTTCAATAATCCGGAGCCGAGCACGGCAACCGTGCGGCCTTTGGCGGCGAGCGCTCCCTGGTGGGCGGCGGTGTCGATGCCGCGCGCCAGTCCGCTGACGATGGTCAGCCCGGCGTAGGCGAGTTGGTAGGAAAGCTTTTTGGCGCTTTCGAGCCCGTAATGGCTGGTTTTGCGGGAGCCAACGATGCCGAGGGCGTGCCGGTCCTTTTCCAAAAGCTCGCCCCAGACATACAGGACGATGGGCGGGTTGTGAATTTCCCGCAGGAGCGGCGGGTACACGGGGTCGGCTTGCGTGATGACGTGCGCGCCAAATTCCGCAATGCGGGCGAGTTCCGCGGAGAGGTCCACGTGCGTTTCCCAGTGGGCGACTGCGTCGGCGATTTCCGGCCCGATCCCTTCCACCCCCCGGAGTTCGTTTGCTTTGGCAAGGAGGATGCGCTGGGGGGTGCCAAAAACATCCAGCAGACGGCGCAAGCGCACCGGTCCCAGCTTGGGAACCATGTTGAGCGCAATGCAGGCCTCGGTTTCAGTCACGCCCGAACGCTAACACAGCCGTCAAGGTTTTCTTCTCCCCTTCCAGCGCGATT
>JAPLTE010000140.1 GCA_026398235.1 Verrucomicrobiota bacterium | reverse complement strand
TCAAACTGTTGTGGTCTTCCATTGTTCGTTGGTTCTGTAGCTTTGAGCGGCTCACAGACCATCGAACGGGAAGACCGCACTATAAGTCAAACTTTGGGAGCCTCCCCGGCAGAGCCGGGGGACCTCCTATTGGACTTTAGGCGACGCCCCCCTATTTTCATCTTGCTGCTCTCATTTTTTCTTGCGGCTGCCCACCGCAGAGTTCAATTTCAAATCTCAAGCAAAGAAAAACATGATTCTCGAACCACCCCCAAGCGCCCTTCACCAGAAAGCCGGAATCAAAGTCCCCTACATGCGCTGGATTGTGGCGTTTGCCCTCTTCTCTGCGGCGCTGCTGAACTATGTAGATCGCAACGTGCTGGGACTTTTGGCGGCGACCATCCAAAAAGACCTGCACATCAGCAACCAGGAATACGCCTCGGTTGTGAATTTTTTCCTGATCGCCTACACCATTGCCAACCTCCTCTCGGGTCGAGTGGTGGACAAACTGGGAGTCCGCCTGAGTCTCGCCCTTTTTGTCACTTGGTGGACGATCGCAAACGCCTGCACCGGGCTTGCCCGCTCGCTCAGCTCCCTTTGCGGATTGCGCTTCATGCTTGGTTTGGGCGAAGCCGGGTGTTACACCGCTTCACCCAAGGCTGTTGCCGAGTGGTTCCCGATCGCTGAACGCGGTGCTGCCGTTGGCCTGTATAGCGCAGGTGGCGCGGTGGGAGCTACGATTGCGCCGCTCATGGTCGCATTGGTGGCGGACCACTTCGGCTGGCGCTGGGTTTTTGCCGTCACCCCCATTCTCGCGAGTTTTTGGATGCTGCTCTGGCTCTGGCTTTACAAAAACCCGGCAACCCACCCAAACATCACCGAGGCCGAGCGCAATTACCTCGCGCTGAATCTTCCCAAGCCCGCCCCCGCAGACCCGAACAGCCCCAGGCAATCCGAATGGGCTCTTTGGGCCCAGGTTTTGCGGGATCCGCTGGTCTGGCAATTGATGCTCGCCCGCCTTATTACCGACCCGGTCTGGTATTTCTTCCAGTTTTGGCTGCCGAAATATCTCCAAAACATGCGCGGCTTGGACCAAAAAGGAGTCTCGATCATGTGGATGGTCTTTGCCGCAGCCACTGCCGGGTTCCTTTTGGGCGGCTATTTTTCCGGGCGCCTTGTTGCGCGCGGGTGCATTCCCTCAGCCTCTCGCATCTGGGTCATGTTCACGAGCGCTTTATTGGTTCCGCTCACCGGCCTTGTTCCCCAAATGCCTTCGGTGATGGGAGTCATTCTCATCGCCATGGTGGTGGCTTATGCCTCCACTTCCTGGTTGAGCAACATCACCAGTTTGGTGGTGGACATCGTCCCCAAACAAATTCTCGGCACTGCCTTTGGCGTGATCGCCTGCGGCAGCGCGCTGGGTGGGTTCTTTATGAACAAAGGAGTCGCCTGGTTCTTGGATCACCGCTCCTACAACGATTGTTTTTACATCCTCGCCTGCCTTCACCCGTTTGCTGTTCTTCTCATCTGGAATCTACGCAAACGCCAAGCCGCGCTCTAGCCAACTATTCCCGGGCTCGGAGGAGGCCCATGCCTATCGCACCGAGGAGGTCTCGACCGCCGTTTGTCCCTGCTTTTGAATCAAGCGCGGCAACATTTGTGCCATTTCTGCGTGGGCGGCTTGTGAATCTTCCACTCCGCCCAGGGCGACCTCGAGCACCTGCTGCCCGAGGTTCCGCTGGCCGCGCAGAACCGCCCTGATTATTTTTTGATACTCGGAGGCTTTCTCGTCGCTCTCCTTGCCTTGGCACACCTCGTCCCATAGACACCACCAGACGTGCAGCGGATACCCACCTTGGTTGAAGAGCAAATGCCGGAAGGGCAGCGATACACCGTTGGCCTCAAACGTCTCCACTCCTTCTTCCCGCTGCAAGAGGCAACCCACCGAAGGTAGGCATATTTCAGGACGATGCCCCCGCGCCAGCGCTGCCGAGGTGCGCCCCGGCGCCCAACGGAAGTAAAAAACCGTCCACGTCCCTCCATCTTCACGTCTCCATGCAGCATTGCGGCCTTCGGTGTATTTCAACATCGAGCGGGTACGCGGTGGAATCTCGATCTCATGAAATCCCGGTGCGCTCACAGGCCATGTCGCGCTCCAGTGTTGGGCCGCAGGTCGCGCGATCTCATGGGAGCGGAACCAGGCTTCCGCTCCCGCGATGACCAAAACCAGCCAGCCCACCAGAGCAGGCATCAGACCCCGGGGCCATGGTCGGCTTGCGCATTTCTTTGCAGCAATTATCTGCTGTGCCGCCTTCTCTCCCGTACCCGAAGAGTTCACCGCCGCAGAGAGCACCCACAAAGAGCCAAGAGAGAGGGCGAGGACCGCAAGCCCTATAGCGTCGTGCCATTTTTCCATCACCTCGTTCCCCTGGCTGAAACTCAGCCACGCCAGCAGACAGGTGCGCCCGAGATTGCAAAGCAAAGCGATGGCAATACCACAGCCCACGAGCAGGAAACGCCGCACAACAGTGAACCGGTAAAGTTCACCCAAAAACAAGGCACTCATCCATGTGACCTGGAGGGAGCGAATGCCGCTGCATGCTTCACTTATTCCCACGATTTCGCGTCCGACTTGGATGAGATTGCCCCTTTGAAGCGCTGGGATCCCCGAAAAATTAAACAGCAATACACCAAATGCGGTGTCAGCCCGCATTAAAAACTGGGTGAACGGCACCTCGATGAGCGTGGGCCAGGGAACGGCGGTGAACACGAACGCTACCGGAAAAGCGATGTGCCGCGCCCAAGCCATTCCGCCCCGGTGCCAGAACAGCCCGAGGGTGATTCCGATAACGATCCCAGCGGTCGCCCAACTCACAAAGCGCCATTCGGGCTGCGCCACCTGCAGCAGCCGAACCGGAAATAAACAAAAAGCCAAAAAACCAATGGAGAACCAAAGGCTTCGGGGCGTTGGGGCAGGGCAGGCTGGTGGCTGCCAGGATTGCCAGCGAAGAGCAAAGAGATAGAGGGCCAGCAGCGGCACTACGAATCCATAGCTATAATCCGGGTTGGTGGACCATTCCAACCACAATTGGTTCACCAGCAAGAGCCACATTCCACCGAACCCTACCCACGCCAGCCAGCCGAGTTTTTCCCCTGTGCCGGCACCAGCAAGGTCCACAGAAATGGAGGATTCCTCAGTCATCGCAAAACTTTACCAGATCTTGCTCTTCCTTTTTCAGATCTTCCTTACGCAAAGTCCCGGCCATCTTTCGAGCCTCTGCTTTTCGACCGTTGGCCCAATAAACCGCTGCTGCTACGGCCCTGAAGGAAGGGGGGGCGTTCAGCCAATCGATATCCAAACCATGGTAAACGGCCAATGCTTCTTGCGGTTTACGCGAACGCAGCCACGCTAGTGCCAGCGTCGTCTGGTAGGCGACAAGGGACGGCGATTTTTGAACCAAATCCGCCGCAGTTGCCCGGGATTGCTCAATCTCTTCTCCCAGCAGCAACGAGCAGTAAGCATAGTCATTTTGAGCTGATCCATCGCCGGGCCAGCGATGGATCATTTCTTTAAGCACCCGCCGTACCGCCTCAGTTCCCTCCCCTGCTGCCATCCCCAGCATCTCCAGATAGGCGGCGCGCGCTGTTGTTGCGTTGAGCGTCAGCGTGCGATAAACCGATTCTGCTTGAGAAATACGTCCACATTGCCGTGCATATCTGGCAAAATAAAAAGCCTGTTCCGGGTCGCCAATCGTGGCGCATTGCGCCGCGCGCCAGTGCTCCGAGGCGCGGGCATTTTCTCCCATTTCCTGAGCGCAACGCGCTTTAAATATTTCGACCAGAGTTTTTTCCAGCGGAACCCCCGGAGCCGATACCGCCTCTTCGATCTCCTTCCACTTCTTCTGCGCCCCAAGAGCATCGAGATAAATGAGAAGCAATTTGCGGTTCTTCAATGCGACCTCCCACGAGATGGCCTTCATTGTAAGCAACGGGACTCCATGCCCGTTGAGCCAGGTGCCAAAGGTTGCCAGATCGTCTCCCCCCGCCTTGCGGTATTGCTGAATGGCAGCATCAATCAGCGCATCAGCCTGCTCGGGGCTTTTTTGCATCGAAAGCCTCAATGCTTCCAACCGGTGGCTCACGGTCCCCAGAGAATCTTTCTCCAACCGATCTTTTAAGCGATCGATCAGTTCCGGGGCGAGCTCCTGCTGCTGGGCCAGCAGCAATGCAGCAGCCAAACCATCTTTGCCCGGTTTTGAAGACAGCTTCTCCAGCAGCTCTGCCGCCTCCTTGCGTGTATCCGCCGCTCCCCATAACTGCCGTGCCAGGTAAAGCATGGCCTCTTCATTGTCGGCATCCAGCGCCAAAGCGCGTCTGGCAGAACTCTGGGATTGCGCTGCATTTCCCTCAACTTCAAATGCGCGGGCATTCAAAAGCCAATTTTTCGCGTTTTTGGGATCCTCTTTTAAAAGCAACTGTAGCTGCTCTTTTAATTTCGGGTTCCAAACCTGCCGATCCAGTGCGCACTGAAGACAACCCCGCCGGTCCTCCAAAGTGGCTGTGGGTAAGGTGATCAGGACTTGCCAGAACTGGAGCCCCATCGGATCAGAGCGCAAATCGCAAATCTGGGCGACTGCGCGGAGGACTTGGGGCTCCATGGGCCGTAGTTGGTAGGCAGAACGGATTAGCGACAGCGCCTTTTCAAAATCCTTTCCATCGGCTGCTTCCATGGATTGAGCGGCCAGGGAACAAGCCCGCCACTTTATGAGGCCGCGATAAGCCGGAGGCGCAGAAAAACCCACGAGCATTAAAAGGAGCGCCGTCGCAACCAGTGTCCATTTGCGCAGCGGAGGGGCAATGGCTCTTTGCAAAAAAGAGCGAATCGGGCTTATGTCCTGTTTAAGGGACGGGTGGGGAGTGCTGCTGGTTGAAGGAGTTTTCACAGAAACTGAAATTCAATGGCAACAATACACGAATAACAGAAAGGGGGAATGCGGAATGCATTCCCCCTTTCGTAAGAACTGTGCGATATGCGCGAGTGATTTTGGGTGGACTAGGCAGCCTTCACAGTGTTGCTGAGAAGAGCGCTGATGCGGCGGCGTTCACGCCAGCCGACAAGCCCCAGCAGCGCGATGGCACCGATGTAGGTGGACGGCTCAGGAACTCCACTCAGCGGTCCGAGTTCGCCATTCCCGTAAATCATCGTGCCAGTGCCTACCTGGGTGGTTCCATTATTGGAGTAGAAGAGTATTTGGTTGAGGTGGCTGGAAAGCCCGGCCGTGCTCGTGAAGATCAGTTGATCCGTTCCTCCGCTGTGGCCGAGTGTGCCCGACCAGTTATAGATTTTCAGCGTCTGGCCTGCGGTCCAACCCGCCAGGCTCGCGAAGGTCAGCGTGCTGCTTCCCGCACCCATATCGATGATGGAACTGGCGGTCAATGTGAGAGCCCCAACGCTTTCACTAAAGCCCCCCGTCTTGAAGGTGCCTCCGGCGAGCGTGATGCTCGCACCATTGTTGATCTGGTTGGCTGCGCCGAGTTGGAGTGTGCCGCCGGTGTTCAATACGACGCCGGTGGTGTCTTTCAAAGCCCCCGTAGCGTTGTTGGCAATCAGCGTGCCGCCACTCACCGTGGTGGTGCCGCTGAAGCTGTTGGCCCCGCTCAAAGTTTGCGTGGAATCGCCGTCTTTAACGAGGTTGCCCGCGCCGCTGATCACACCCGCGAAGTTCGTGGATCCGCTCGCTGCGCCAACGGTAAGGGTGTTGCTGTTGAGATTGATCGTGGAAAGTGCCGCACCGGCAAGCGAGGCGGCGGATTGGCTCGCGCCAAGCACCAGTTTCGAGCTCCCCGAACCGCTGTCGTCCACCACCACCGCCGTGCGTCCATTCGCGGTCGGAAGCGCGCCCACTGCATTCGCATTGAGTGTGGCTCCGTTGCGGATGTAAGTGGGGCCATTGTAGGTGTTCGTGTTCGTAAGGGTGGTTGTCCCCCCGGCGATGACAAGGTCTGAATTCGCACTCGAACCGCCAATCACGCCGCTGACGGTAATGCCCTGGGTGCCACCTTGAAGGGTGAGCACCGTGCCGTTCTTGGTGAGATTGCCGGAGAGGGTCAGCAGACCGGTGCCACTGTTCTTGATGGTATCGGTGCCGTTGCCGAGCACGTGGATGTTTTTGGCCAATGTGCCAGCGCCCCCGGTGTAGTTGAGGATACCCGAGCTGGTGCTCGCCACCCCAAGGTCGAGGTCGGTATTTTTGCCCAAAACCTGATCGGCCGTTGCGCTTGCGTCACCGGCAGTGAAAGAAAGCGTGCCGCTTTGAACCACCGTTTTACCCGCATAAGTATTGGTGGCGTTCAGGAGGAGGGTGCTGCTGGCGCTGTTCTGAGTGACCCCAGTGACATTCCCACCGATAGTCCCGCTGATAGTCACCAGGCCTGTGCTGGTGCCGGAGTTGGTGATGCTGCCCGAATGGTTGATGCTG
>JAPLTE010000048.1 GCA_026398235.1 Verrucomicrobiota bacterium | reverse complement strand
GGGGGCAACTCCGCGCGCGGGGCTCGATTCCGCAAGCCGCTTTTACACGTCCAGACCCAAATCCGGCTGACGCTCTGCTGGAGACGGGCGAGCGGATTGTTTCCGGGCTTTTGCGGGTTGCTTTTGGACGGGATTGGACGGCGGGGTCTGCGGATGCAAAGTAGCGGGAGCGATCACGAGTTCCCCCAGGAAAATACCCCCCTTTTCCACGACGATCCCCTTGGCATATATGGTCCCGTCCAGGCGGCCGCGTTTGGTGATTTTGACGGTGCCTTCCACCTGGAGATTGGCGGAAACCTTGCCTGCAATCTCCATGGAACGGGCCTTGACCGTGCGCACAAATTCCACCTCCGAGCGCTTGGCAATTTCGATGTGGCTGGCTTCCAGGGAACCGGTGATTTTTCCCTTCCATTTGATATGCGCGGTACCGGTGCAGAGCAGGTTGCCGCGCAGCTTGCCTTTCACGTACGCCTCCCGGCACGCCACCTTGGAGCTGGTCACATCAGCCTTGGAGTCGATCGTCACTGTGCCTTGGGTCTGGATGACCCGGCTGTAAACCGTGTTGATCTTGAAGTCGCTCAGATCAATGTACGCGCTACATTGCGGGCAGATGCTCGAGCTGGACGAGCTGCTGACCGTTTGGACGGCGGCACAATCAAAACAAGTGATTTGCCGGGTCTTGTGGCGTGAGAGAAACGCACCGACTTTGGAGAGCAACGAGGGGCGCTCGTTGCGCAGGATCGGTTTGGCTTTTCCCGGTTCGTAGTGCTCGCCGCATTTGCGGCAAAACGTGCTCTTGGCGTAAGGCGACTCGAGCTGTTTGAAACCGCATTGCGGGCACGTACGGGCAACCTTGCCAGCGGACTGTGGCGTCGGGCCGGACACTGTAGATGGCTACGGTTGGCGCCCGAAATTAGCGCCCCAAGATGGACGGCTGCTTGACCGGTTCCGGAGTGCGAGCTGCCTCGGGCTTGATGGAGCCGCGGTTGGGCGACACTTCGGATTTACCAACGAAGGTTGCTCCTTCCTCGATCACCAGACGGGCGGCCTTGAGGTCCCCGATCAATTGCGCGCGGCCCTTGAGCTCACAGCGCTCTTCCACCGTGATGTTCCCCTGCACCTTGCCGTGCACGGTAATCGATTTGGTCTTGATCTCGCCGCGAACCTCGGAGTTTTCGCCGATGATCAGGACGCCGGGCGAAGTGATTTCTCCCTCCACTTTGCCGTCGATGGTCAGTTCGTTTTGAAATTTGATCGATCCTTTGATTTCGACATCGGCGGAAAGATGGTTTTTTGCGGAAGTTAAGTCTGCCATATTCTGATTGGGTTTAGTTTCGGGTGAGCTCTGTGCGACCTCAGGTGTTTGTGGTTTCTGGGGCAAAATTCGGTTAAACACGTTGGACTATCATCGTTGGAAAAACCGATGTCAACCGGGTTTCATCTTAAGAAAAAGAAGCGGCGATGCACGAATCCCTTGAGCGGCCCCAGTGGCCTCACATCCCCCCGGCCAATTCTTCCGCAGGGTAGGTCCAGATTTCGCTCAAGGTCGGATGGTAATGGGGAATCTCCATCAACTGCCGCACCGTGGCCCGAAACCGCATCGCCACCACGATTTCGTGGATTAGTTCCGAAGCGTGGGGGCCGACCACAGACGCTCCCAGGATCTCCCCGGATTCCTCGCTCGCCAGCAATTTCACCAATCCCTCGGTCTCGCCCATGAGCATCGATTTTCCGTGGTCGTCAAACGGATAGGTCGCCACACGGTACGGCACCCCCAGTTCTTGCAACTCGCATTCGGAGATCCCTGTTACGGCGATTTCCGGCTCGCTGAAAATGACAAAAAGCTGCAATCGGTAATCTATTTCCTCCAGGCAACGAGGGGCTTCGCCGATACATGCGCCTTTGATCAGGCGCGCCGCGTTGCGGGCGGCAAGTTCGCCTTGCTGGATGGCGATATGCACGATTTCATGCGGGCCGGCAACATCGCCTGCGGCGAAAATGTGGGCTACCGCTGTTTGCTGCGTCGTGCCGACCGCCAGGCAGCCGCGCGTGGTTTGGAGGCCGGCTTTTTCGATGTTCAACCCGTCCATCTGCGGTTCGCGCCCGAGGGTATAGACGATCTCTTCGGCCTCCACGCTTTGGGTCGCCCCCTTTTGGGTAAAGACCACCCGCTTGAATCCGCCTTCCGCGGCTTCCACCCGCACCAGATCGGTGGAGCAATAGACCCGGATGTTGCGCTTGCGGAAAGCCGCCTCCAGGGCCTGGGCCAAATCTCCGTCCAACTCTTTGAGCAACTGTTCGCTCCGCTGGATCATCGTGACGCTCGCCCCCAGCGCAGCGTAATAATGCGCGAACTCCACGGCCGTCGCCCCGCCGCCCAGCACAATGACCGATTGCGGCATGCGCGCTTGCGAAAGCACGGCATCGCTGTCCAAATAACCGCACTCGGCCAATCCGGGCACTGCGATCTTCTTCACCCGCGAACCGGTGGCGAGCAGGAAAGTCTCCGAGGTCCACTGCCGGACGGACCCGTCGGCGCTGCGCACCGAAATCGTGTGCGGGTCCACAAACCCGGCCCAGCCTCGCAGGAATTCAAACCGGCCGCTCTCCAACTGTTTGGCGCGGTACTTGGCGAACTCCGCCACGTGGCGCGCTTTGCGGGCGTGGATTTCCTGGATCGAAAACCCGATGGACCCGGCCGACAAGCCGAACTCTTCGGCACGGCGCAAGGTTAAATACCGGTTGGCCGATTCAATGAGCGCTTTGCTGGGCATGCAGCCGCGCAGAATGCACAAGCCGCCCACCTGCTCTCCGCCCTCGACCACCGCTACGCGCAATCCCAGCGAGCTGGCGGTGGAAGCAGCGGCATACCCGGCGCTCCCCCCGCCCAGAACAATGAGATCAAAGTCTTTCATCAACGAGGAACCAATTACTTTTTTTCACGGTGTTCCTCAATCAGCAAATAGCTTTTCACATGAGTTGCATCGAGATGAGCAAGCGAGCGTCGATCATTCCCGTAGGCGGCAACCCCACGCTGGCATCGTAGGCGCGGATGGCCGCACGGGTGGCCGGACCGCTCAAGCCGTCGATCGGCCCCCGGTAAAAACCCCTGTATCTGAGCACCCGCTGCACATTGCCCACCACGTCGCCCGCAACCAGACCCGGGCTGACGTCAGGAACGGGCCCACTATAGTCCGCGTAACTCCCCGGATAAGCCGGCTCGGAGTAAGGGGTCCCAGGATAACCGCTGTAATCATACCCCCCGTAATACGCATACGGGTAGGCATACCCGCCGCCACCGGCGATCACCACGGTATTAAACCCGCGCCGGTGGTCAAAGCGCCTATGGTCAAAACGTCGATGATCAAAGTGCTGGAACCGCTCGCCTACCATCGCGGGCCGCCCCCCAAAGCCAGTTGCTCCCACAAAGCCGGGTCCCCTAACCCCAGGCCCCCTAAACCCCGCTCCCCTCACCATCCCCGGGGAACGGACTCCGGCGAACCCTCGGGCACCCGAAAAAGAACGTGCTCCGCCCCCGCCTCCTCCACCCCGGGCTCCTCCAAAACCGCCGTGCGCCCAAAGATCGGCAGGGACGACGACCAGGAAGGCGATGGCAAAAATAGGAAATTTTTGCAGTTTCATAGTACGAAGGTATCGCCGATGAAACCCCTTTTTGAGCGCCTTGCCTCCGGGATTTTTGTTTTAAAGGCGACGCAACGTTTTCCCAGGCCATTGCGTCACCGCTCCGCAAAGGGCTTTAAAAAAACCCGAGCGTCCGCAGCAGGGGAATACCGATCACCCCGGTTACAGGGAGGCCGGCACTGGCTTCAAAGGCCCGGATGGAGGAGCGGGTCGCGGAGTCGCTGATCCCGTTGACGATTCCCCGGTAGAAACCGCGCCGACGCAATTCGCGCTGCACGCCGACTACGAAATCGACATCCGTCTGAGCCTGTTGATACCCCGCCGTTTGCTGATCGGAAACCCGGTAATTGGTGGCTCCCAAATTGTCCTCTGGAACCCCATAGCCCAGCGAGGCATGGGAGGAAGGGACGTTTTGGTAGGCTGTGCCGTTCTCGTAATCCGACATCCAGGGGGTGTAGTAGTTGAGCCGGTACCACGGCGGCAACCCGAGGTAGTTGCTGTTGTTATAATTCCCGTAGCCATTGTCCGGGTAAATGACTGTCACCCCCCCACCATTGTTATTGCGATTGCAGTCATTGCCCCCCCGGCGAGAGTTGCGTCTGCAAAAATCAGATCCTCCCCCATCGTTTCCCCCATCGCGCCTCGGGTCGTTTGCAAATCTGCCAAAATCAGACCCCCTCCCATCGCGCCTCTGGTCGTTCGCAAAATTGGCCTGCGTGGCGATCAAGGCCGGGTAGCCATTCCCGTATCCCGGCACGGTAATAGCCACCGCGCTGCCGCTTGCGCCGTTTCCCACGGTGACTACACCGGGAATATTCTGCCCTGTGGTGAACCCCACGCCGCTGCTGCTGGACCGGTTTCTGTTCCGCGAAAACGTAGCGCGGGTTGCAACCGTGGCCGGGTAGCCATTGCCATATCCCGGCACGGTAATGGCCACCCCACTCCCACGAGCCCCTTTTCCCACCGTGGTGACTCCAGGGACACCGAAGTTTGTTCCAGCCGTCGCGGAAAGCACGGCACTTCCCAGGAACGACGCCACCAAACCGATTCTGTAATAGCTTTTCATCGTACGTTGGTTTCGGCAATGAGTCCTCTGGTTGAGCGTTTGCAGGCGGTATTTTTTTCATTGGGGGAAGGTGAAATATTTTCCTCGGGGACCCCCGCGTCCTGCCTTTGAGCAGTGACTTGACGGCACGGGCGGCGAACCTCTACATTTTTTGTTCCATGCGCACGCTGCGATATACCGATCCCGACTTTGCCCAAGCCATTCTTTTCCTCGACCGCCATGCCGAACCGGGCGAGGAAGTGCACGCCACGGTCCATGAGATCGTCCGCAGGATTCGCGCTGAAGGCGACGCAGCCCTTTTCGCATTGACCAGGAAATTTGGGGGAGCCGACCTCACGAGCGCCAACGTGCGGGTGAGCGCCGGGGAGATCGCAGCCGCCGTGGCGCGCGTTTCCCAAACAACCCAAGACGCCATTGCCGCCGCGCATGCAAATGTCCGCGATTTCGCCGAGAAAAGCCGCCGCAACGACTGGTCGGGCCGGAATGCCCAAGGGGTGGAAGTCGGCGAGCGCTTCGATCCGTTCCAGCGCGTCGGCATTTATGTGCCGGGCGGCACCGCGCCGCTCGTTTCCACTGCGGTGATGACCTGCACGCTGGCGGCGGTCGCCGGAGTGCCGGAAATCGTCGTCACCACGCCTGCCGGGCCGGATGGGACTGTTAACGACGCCCTTCTGTTCGCCCTCCAATACGCCGGAGCCACCGAGATTTACAAAGTCGGCGGAGCCCAGGCGATTGCCGCACTGGCATTTGGCACGGCCTCCATCCGCCCTGTGGCCAAGATTTACGGACCGGGCAATGCGTATGTGGTCGAAGCAAAGCGCCAGGTTTTTGGGCGCGTTGCCGTCGATCTCCTTCCCGGCCCGAGCGAAATTTTTGTGATTGCCGATGAGACAGCCAACCCAGCCTGGGTCGCCTCCGACCTTCTTGCGCAGGCCGAACACGGCCACAACAGCATGGTCGTGCTGGCGACCGATTCCGCCGCTCTTCTGGGGGCGGTGGAGCGGGAAGTCGCCGCGCAATCCGCGAAGCTCGCCCGCGCCGTGCATATCCAGGAAGTGCTCCAAACCAGCACCTATCTGGTGTTGGTGGAGCGCATTCAAGACGCAGTCACCCTTTGTAATCGCTTTGCGCCGGAGCACGCCTCGGTAGTGACCAAAAAAGACGACGAAATCGCGGCGCAACTCCGCACGACGGGCGCGATTTTCCTGGGCGCCTATTCCCCGGTCGTCGGCGGCGATTTCGTCGCGGGCCCCTCCCACGAACTTCCCACGGGCGGTGCAGGGAAATCGTTCCCGGGCCTCACGGTCGATCAATTTCAGCGCCGGACAAGTCTCGTGCGTTTCGATGCCGGCGCGCTCCGGGCCTCCCTGCCGATCATCCAGACCTTCTCCGCCATCGAAGGGCTCGACGCCCACGGGCGCTCGGCGGAGATCCGGTTGGAATAGGTCTGCCGCAATTTGCTTGCGGCGAACCGGTTAAGATGGAGAATCCGCTCATGCAAAGTGCTTTGGTTTCCGTGTTGGCGGGCTATCTCCTGGGGTCGATCCCCTGGGGTTATGTCGTGGGCAAGTGCCGGGGGGTGGATATTCGCCAGCACGGCAGCGGCAACATCGGCGCGACCAACGTCTTCCGCACCCTCGGACGCAACTGGGGGGTGCTGGTTTTCGCGCTCGACGTAATCAAAGGCATCCTCGCGGTGCAGTTTGCCATGAAATGGCTCGCCCCGACACCGACCCCAGGGGAGTGGCTCACCGTTCCCGACAATCTAGGCATCCTCGCCGGGCTGGGCTGTTTTCTCGGGCACTGCTTTCCGGTCTGGCTCGGGTTCAAGGGCGGCAAAGGGGTCGCGGTCGGCGCGGGCATTCTCATCGGCCTTGCCCCGGCGGTGGCGGGCATCGGCCTGGCGATCTGGGCCGTCGTTTTCAAACTCAGCCGTTATGTTTCGCTCGCTTCGGTGACGGCGGCAATCTCCCTGCCGATCATCCTCTGGCTGTTGCACCGGCAGATCGGCGCCATTTTCTGGTTTACGCTGCTCATCTCGCTGCTGGCGATCTGGCGGCACCGCACCAATATTCAACGCCTCCTGGCTGGCACTGAAAGCCGTTTCGAAAAGAAAAAATGAACCGCATTGCCGTTATCGGGGCCGGGGGCTGGGGAACCGCTCTCGCCAATCTTATGGCCTCCAAGGGAGAGCCCGTCACCCTCTGGGGTTTTGAGCCCCACCATGTGGAGGAATTGCGTGCCACCCGCATGAATACCCCGTTTTTGCCAGGGGTGCGCCTGCACGACGCGATCACCCCCACCGCGGATATGGCCGACGTGGCCGACGCGGAACTTCTCCTGGTCGTCCCCCCTTCCAAAGGGATGCGCGGGGTGGCCGGACGGCTCGCCGACGTGGCTCCGCGCGGAGTGCTCGTCTCGTTCACCAAAGGGATCGAACAGGGCAGCGGGTTGCGAATGAGTGAAATCCTGCACCAAGCGATGCCTACCAGCCGGATCGCCGTTCTTTCCGGGCCGAGCCATGCCGAGGAAGTGGCGCGTTCCATGCCGACTGCGGTGGTTTTGGGATGCGCGGATGCGGCGCTCGCGGCGCAAATCCAGGGCACCCTCAACAGCCAGACCTTCCGCGTTTACACCAGCACCGATGTGGCGGGGATTGAACTCGGGGGCGCGCTCAAAAACATTTTTGCCATCGCGGCGGGCGTGAGCGACGGCCTCGGGTTTGGCGACAACAGCAAAGCGGCGCTTGTCACGCGCGCGCTGGTGGAACTCGTCCGCCTCGGGACCGCGCTGGGCGGCAGGAAAGCCACTTTCCGGGGGTTGAGCGGGATTGGCGATTTGATGGTGACCTGCTTTTCGCGGCACAGCCGCAACCGCTCCGTGGGGGAACGCCTCGGGCGCGGCGAAACGCCGGAGCAGATCGCCGCCTCCATGCAGATGGTGGCCGAGGGGGTGCCCACCGCGTTGAGCGCGTACGAATGCGCGCGAAGGCTCGGGGTGGAAACGCCCATCATCGACGCCGTCCACGGGTTGCTTTATGCGGGCAAATCGCCCCGCGAAGTACTCAGCGAAATCCTCTCCCGCGAGCCCAGGCCGGAAGAGGAATAAGACGCCTTCGGCCTTCTACGCCGTCCCCTAGCGTTGCATCGCCGCGCGCATCACTTCGATGGGGGCGGGACGGTTGAACCATATCTCAAACGCGAGCACGCCCTGGTAGAGCAGCATGGAAGCCCCGTTGGCCGTGCGTGCGCCGACCGATTGCGCGTCCTCCATCAGCGGAGTGTTTTGCGCGGTGTAAATGGTGTCGTAAACGAGCAGATTGGCTTGGAGGATGGACGCAGGGAGCACGGACGGATCGGTCCGTTTCATGCCACACGAAGTGGCGTTGATGACGAGGTCGATATGCGCCAATTGCGCCGCAAGTCTGGCTTCCTCCCACGGAACGGCTTCCAAGCGGCGCATCGGGCCAAACACGCGCGGCCCTTTGAAAAACGGCTCCAGTTCGAGCGCGAGTTGGCGGGCCTTTTCAAAAGTCCGGTTCACGAGCACGAGCCGCTCGCAATTTTCAATCGCGCACTGGGCGGCAATCGCCCGGCCCGCGCCGCCGCCAGCGCCAAGCACCATCACGCGCAGATCGCGCAGATCGACGCCGAACTCCTGTTGCACCGCGCGCAGCAGGCCGGGGCCGTCGGTGTTGAATCCCAGGAGCCGTTCGCCTTGCACGACCACGGTGTTGACGGCCCCGATTTTGCGGGCGTGCTCATCCACTGCGTCGAGCAAACCCAGCGTGGCGGTTTTGTGGGGAATCGTGATATTCGCGCCGATGAAACCCGCCTGCGGCAGCAGGCGCAACGCTTCCGCCAGTTCCTCGGACCGAATGTGCAACCGGCCATAGCGGGCCGGGATGCCGCACGCTTGCAGCGCGGCGTTGTGCATCTGGGGCGAGCGGGAATGGGCCACGGGATCGCCAAAAACGGCGAGCCGGATCGGGTTCTCCTCCCCGGCGGTGGCGGCCCCCCAATTGCGCAAATCTTCGAGCGTATAAACCTCTTTCATGCCTGGGCTCGATCAGGAAGGAATTGGCTGCGCAAGTCAATGGCGAATCAGGGTTTACTGCACGAGGCGGCATTTGACAATCCGCGCAGGTTTCTCTAATAAATCCTCCATGAATCCCCCCGGAATGCCGATCTGGTGCAGCCGTCTCGTGCTTGCGCTGTTTTGGATGGCTGCCTGCGAAAAAGCGGGCGCGGCGGATTGGCCGCAATGGCGCGGTCCCAATCGCGACGGTATTTCCAGCGAAAAAGGGTGGCTGGCCACTTAATAACAAAATGCGTTCTATTCTTTTTATTGGATTTGCCATAGTGCTGCTGGCGCTACCCCTGCATGCGCAGGAGTGGACCCAATTCCGCGGGCCAGATGGGCAGGGGCACACGGAAGCGGCGGGGCTGCCGCTGACTTGGAGCGAGACAGAGAACATCAAATGGAAATGTGAAATCCCCGGGCAAGGCTGGTCTTCGCCGGTGGTGTCCGGCAGCCAGGTCTGGATGACGACCGCGACGGAGGATGGCAAATCGCTGCGCGTCGTGAGCGTCGATTTGGCCAGCGGCAAGATTCGCAACGATGTGGAGGTCTTCCACCCCCAGGATCCTTTGAAAAAACACCGGATGAACAGCTATGCGGACCCTTCCCCGGTGATTGAAGGAGAGCGTTTGTATGTGCATTTCGGCACGAACGGCACGGCTTGCCTCTCGACGCAGACCGCCGCGGTTCTCTGGAAGCGGGGCGATATTAAACACGATCACGTATGGGGGCCGGGCAGTTCTCCGGCACTTTGGGGCGACAAGCTCATCATCCCTTGGGATGGCAGGGATGCGCAGTTTGTTCTCGCGCTCAATAAAGAAACCGGGGAGACGGCTTGGAAAATCGACCGCAGCAGCAAAGACGGCAACCCGCCAAAAGTTCGAGGCGGCTTTTGCACCGGCCTCCCCATCAATGTGAACGGGGTGGATCAAATCGTCATTCCAGGCCCTAACCGGGCGGCCGCATACGACCCGAACGACGGCAAAGAATTGTGGTGGGTGGACTACCTCGGCTTTTCGGAGACGGCCCGGCCCGTTTACGGAAATGGATTGCTTTATTTTACCACCGGCAATGGAAAACCCACCCTTATGGCGATCCGGCCTGGGGGGACCGGCGATCTCACCGAAACGGGTGTGGTCTGGAAAATCAACATGCAAGTGCCCACGATCCCCTCGCCGGTGCTTGTAGGAAATCGCCTCTACGTGGTGCAGGACGAAGGCGGTATGGCCTTTTGCCTGGACGCGCTGACGGGCAGCGATGTGTGGCGCGAGAAGATCGGCGGCAAATATTGTGCTTCGCTGCTGGCCGCTCCGGGACGCATTTATTTCTTTGATCGCGACGGCACGACAACCGTACTGCAAACGGGGGACACGTTCAAAATTCTTGCGCAAAACAAGCTCGATAACGGCTGCATGGCTTCCGCTGCGGTGGCAGGCAATGCGCTCATTCTGAGAACCAAGACGCATCTTTATCGGATTGAGAAGTAAGCGGACATTTCGCCTTTCTGTGTCTTTGCGCATTTGCGTACGATCGCTCCTTTGGGGATGGGTCGCGCTGCTCCTGGCTCCTGCGGCAATGGCGGAAGCCTCCTGGCCGATGTTCCATGGCGCGCAGGATTTGGCGGGCGTGGCGCAGGGAACTTTGCGCGAACCGCTCAAACTGCGCTGGAGCTTCAAGACAGGCGGGCCGGTCAAATCGTCCGCGGCCATTGATGGAAACAAAGTTTTTGTCGGCTCCGATGACGGATCGGTGTACGCGCTTGATCTCGTTTCGGGCAAGCCGCTCTGGAATTTCAAAACCGGGGAAGGCGGCGTGGAATCCTCTCCGCTGGCGCTCGACGGGGCGGTTTATGTCGGCGCTGAAAACGGCTCTCTTTATGCCCTCGACGCCGCAACCGGCGCGCTCCGCTGGAAATATGCGTGCGGCGACAAAATTCTCGGCGCGCCCAATTGGGCTCCTTGCGGCACGGCAAAAGGCATCCTCGTCGGCAGTTACGACAACAAGGTGCACTGCGTGGATGCCGCGAGCGGCAAACCCATTTGGGCCTACGACACGGAGAATTTTGTGAACGGTTCTCCGGCAGTTGCACAAGGGCGCGTGGTGTTCGGCGGCTGCGATGCCAGGATTCATGCGCTCGCGGCAGCAGACGGCAAACCGCTCAAGGAGATCGAAGCGGGCGCTTACATCGCCGGATCTTGCGCGGTGAAAGGCCGGTTCGCCTACGCGGGCCATTATGGAAATGCAGTGGTTTGCGCCGATCTCGACGCGGGAAAAATCGTCTGGAGTTTCAAGGCCAGCCCACAGCCGTTTTTCTCCACCCCGGGCGTGACGGAAACCCGCGTGTTCATCGGCGGGCGGGACCGCAAACTGTACTGCCTGGAACGCGAAACCGGGAAGCTCGTGTGGGCCTTTGCAGCCAAGGGAATCATGGACAGTTCCCCGGCGATTTGCGGCGACCGCATCGTGTGCGGCTCCAGCGACGGGCGGCTCTATCTCTTGAACGCGGAGGGAAAACAGGTCTGGTCCTATGAAATCGGCAAAGCGCTCACGGCTTCCCCGGCGGTGGCTGCGGGCCTCGTCGTGATCGGCTCTGAAGACGGCAGCGTCTATGCGTTTGAGAGCGCGCCAAAACAATAGCCGCGCAAATATCCGAACTGATGGCGATGGCACGCGCCGTTCAGGGAGGTGGATCGACCGCTCCGCGGGCGATTCCGGGAGAGCGCGTGGCAACCCACTTTTTATTTTTGCGTCTTTTGCGCCTTTTTGCGGCTTTTCTTTTGTCTTTTAGGGTAAAACCTCCCCATGCGGATTGTCCAACTCACGCCCGGAACCGGCAATTTTTATTGCGGCACCTGCCTGCGCGATAACGCGCTCGTCGCCGCGTTGCGCAAGCACGGGCACGATGCCGTGTTGCTGCCGATGTACCTGCCGCATTTTGTCGATGAAACAAGCGAGGCGGCAGATGCTCCGCTTTTTTTCGGGGGGATCAATGTGTATCTCCAGCAAAAATCGGTTCTCTTCCGCAACACTCCGGCGTGGCTGGACCGGCTGTTGGATGCTCCGGCCTTGCTCCACCGCGCCGCTTTACGGGCAGGCATGACGAGTGCGCAGGATCTGGGCGATTTGACGCTTTCCATGCTGCTGGGCGAAGACGGTCGGCAGGCGAAGGAGTTGGAAAAGGTGATCGCGTGGCTTTCCAAAAAAGAGAATCGCCCGGATGTGGTAAGCCTCTCCAATGCCCTGCTCATCGGGCTTGCGCGGCGCATCCGGCAGGCGCTTCAAATCCCGGTGGTGTGCAGTTTGCAAGGTGAAGACAGTTTTTTGGACGCCCTCCCCGAACCGGAACTCTGTTGGCAGGCGCTCCGCGAACGCACAGCGGATGTGTCGATATTCATTCCTGTGAGTCAATATTACGCCGGGGTGATGGCGCGGCGCCTCGACCTTGCGCCGGAGCGGGTCGCGGTGGTTTACAACGGCATTCAACTCGACGGGTACGCGCCTGCGGCATCGGGGCCACCTGCCTCCCCCGTCATCGGCTATCTCGCCCGGATGCACCCGAGCAAAGGGCTCGACGTTCTGGTCCATGCCTTTATCCAACTCAAAACGCGCGGGCGCATCCCCGGAGTCCGGCTTCGGATCGCAGGCGGGCAGACGGCCGGGGACAAACCGTTTGTGGACGGTTTACAGGAGCAGCTTCGCGCGGCGGGGTGTGGAGAATGCGTCGAGTTCCTCCCCAATCTCGACCGCCCGGCCAAGCAAGCCTTTCTACGGACCTTGAGCGTGCTCTCGGTGCCCGCGACGTATGGGGAATCGTTCGGGCTTTATCTTCTCGAAGCCTTGGCGAGCGGGGTTCCCGTGGTGCAACCCGCGCATGCCGCTTTTCCAGAGCTGGTCGCCGCCACGGGCGGAGGAATCGTTTACGAGCCGGGAGACCCGCGAGCTTTGGGGCTTGCGCTCGAAACGGCGCTCAGCGAGCCCACACGACTGGCGCAATGGGGACGGTGCGGCATGCAGCAGGTGCGCGAGAAGTTCACCAGCGAGGCAATGGCGCGCAGTTTCGCGGAAGTGTGCGAACGGGCCCGCCTCTAAAACGGCCCTTCAATATTTGATAGAACCGAAG
This sequence comes from Verrucomicrobiota bacterium, assembly GCA_026398235.1. Lineage (GTDB taxonomy): Bacteria > Verrucomicrobiota > Verrucomicrobiia > Chthoniobacterales > Chthoniobacteraceae > UBA695. The sequence continues at coordinate 54,012 of JAPLTE010000048.1, read as the reverse complement.
TAGTCTTGCGCATGGTCGATATGAGCACTCCCACCCCCACCCCGCCCCTGCTGGAACTTCGCAATGTGTGCAAGAGCTACCGTTGGGACGGCGGCGCTGTCGATGTTCTCAAAAATGTGAGCCACGCATTCACCCGGGGCGAATCGCTCGCACTCCTGGGGCCGTCCGGCTGCGGAAAAAGCACGCTCTTGCAATTGATCGGCACTCTCGACCAGCCGACCTCCGGCCAGGTGTTGTTCGAAGGGGTCGATTTGCAAACACTGGATGAGCGCGGGATCGCGCGGCTGCGCAACAGACGCATCGGGTTTGTTTTTCAACTCCACCATTTACTGCCGCAATGCACGGTGTTGGAAAACGTGCTCCTGCCGACGCTCGCGGAGCCGCAATCGCGACCGGGCACGGAATGCACCCGGCGCGCGGAATATTTATTGGATCGCGTGGGCCTTGCCGATCGCCGCCATCACCGCCCCGGCCAGCTCTCCGGCGGCGAACGCCAACGCACCGCGCTCGTGCGCGCTTTGATTAACGAACCTCCTCTACTGCTCGCAGACGAGCCGACCGGTTCGCTGGACCGGGCTTCGGCAGAAAGCCTGGCCGACTTGCTTGCAGAACTCCACCGCGACAATGGGGTCACACTGGTGGTCGCAACCCATTCCTTGGAACTCGCGCGCCGGATGTCTCGCATTGTTCAGATCCGCGATGGCGCACTCGAACCTTTCCGCGCATGACCCTCGCCCGTTATATTCTGCGCAGCCTCGTTTTTTATCGGCGCACGCATCTTGGCGTTTTCCTCGGGGCGCTGCTCGCGGCGGCAATTCTGACGGGTTCGTTGAGCGTCGGGGATTCCGTGCGCTACAGCCTGCGGCAGATTGCGCTGGCGCGTCTCGGTGCAACCCGCGTGGCGCTCGGGCCGGGCGAACATTTTTTTCGCGAACAACTTGCCGCCAAAATCGCGGCGCAGACGCACGCGGCTACAGCCCCGCTTTTGCTCCTGCGCGGCACGGTGGCGCTGCCCGACGCAAGCGCGCGCGCGGAGAACGTGCAGATCGTCGGCGTCGATGAGCGGTTTTGGAACATGGGCGGAAGCGCGGATTTGCTTTTCGGAGCGGGTGAGGACGGGTTCGCCGCAAATGACCGGCTCGCCGAGCGACTGCGGCTTGCACCGGGCGATCCCGTGATCGTGCGTGTTGAGGAACCGTCTGCACTCTCGCGCGATGCCCCCCTCTCGGGCGCGAGCGATGCGTCGGTGGCGATCCGACTGCGGCTCCATGCAGTGGCAGGTCCGAAGCAATTTGGCCGGTTCGGTTTACAATCCAACCAAGTGCCACCCCTCACGATTTTCCTGCCGCTTGGCGTGCTGCAAAAGCAGATCAAAAAACCGGGATGCGCGAATGTGCTGCTTGCGCAAACCATCGAAGCAACGACTGCCAACGCAGCGCTGCGCAAGGCATGGACGCTCGCGGATCTGAATCTGGAATTGCGTGATTTGCCGGGCGGAGCGGAACTGCGAACCGAGCGCGTATTCCTGGAACCGGGGCTCGCCGCAGCCGCGTTGAAAGCCGCGCCGGATGCACGCGGCGTTTTGACTTATCTTGTCAACGAAATCCGCCTGGGCGAACGCGCAACCCCTTACTCCATGGTGACTGCGGTGGATTCCGCTGAGTGGCCCGGGAACGAGCTTGCAATCAACGCCTGGCTGGCGGAAGACCTTGGCGCGAAGCCGGGCGATGCAGTCTCTCTGCGCTATTATGTGGCCGCGGCGAACCGGCAGCTTGTGGAAAAAACGAGCACTTTCAAAGTGCGCTCCCTCCTTCCACTGGAAGGCCCGGATGCAAGCTGGATGCCGCCGTTCCCAGGGCTGGCAGATGCCGAGAACTGCCGCGAATGGGAGCCGGGCATTCCAATGGACATGAGCCGGATCCGCCCCAAGGACGAGCAGTATTGGAAAGCGTTCCGCGGCACGCCCAAGGCGTTTCTTCCGCTCAAAGCGGGACAGGCCATCTGGGCCAATCGCTTTGGGGATCTGACCGCGATCCGCTACACACAGAAAGCGGATGCGATCGAGGGGATGCTGCGCAATGCGATCGATCCCATCAAGGCCGGACTCTCGTTTCAACCCGTGCGAGAACTGGCTCTCCAGGCAAGTGCCGGGGCGCAGGATTTCGGACAGTTGTTCGTCGGCTTCAGCTTTTTCCTTGTGATTGCAGCCCTGCTTTTAATGGCGATGCTTTTTGTATTCAGCCTGCAACAACGCACGACAGAAACAGGGCTGCTGCTCGCCCTGGGGTTCAGCGCGCGGCGCGTCAGGCGTTTCCTGCTCTGGGAAGGTTTCCTGATCGCGGGGCTCGGCACGCTGGCGGGAACCGCCGCCGGGTGCTTGTATGCCCGCTTGGCATTGCATGGCCTCTCCACCGTATGGCACCGCGCAGTGCATTTTTCGGAGTTTAGCTATCACAGTCAATGGGGGACCCTGGTGATTGGCTGCTTGGCGGGTCTCGGTGCCGCGCTGCTGGCTACTTGGATCGCCGGACGGGGCCAGGCGCGGCGGCCCGCGGCGGAACTCTTGGCCAGCGGCGCAGAAATGGAATCGGCGCCCACAACGCGCGGCGAACGCTGGAGCCGGCTGCTTGGCTTCCTCGCGCTCGCGGGAGCGCTCGCAGCGCTGGCATTGGGCGGGCGTTCTGCGGACGCTTTTTTCAGCGCGGGCGCGCTTCTGCTCTGCGCCGGGATCGCAGGCTGCCATACCTTGCTGGCAAAGCTCGCGCGCTCTACCAGCAGAAGCGGGATCGCGGCAATCGGCATGCGCGGCGCGGCACGCCGCCCGGGACGCAGCCTCACCACCATAGCGGTCCTCGCTTCGGGAGTATTCATGGTGGTGGCAGTGGGAGCATTCCGCGCAGACCCCCTGGCCCATGCCCAAGAGCGAGGCTCAGGCACCGGCGGGTTTTCCGCGTATGGGCAAGTAACCCTGCCGGTGTACGCTAGCCTGCCGGAGTCGGAACTGGTTGCGCTTCGTGTCCAAGCCGGGGACGACGCGAGTTGCTTGAATCTGAACCGCGCACAACAGCCCAGCTTCCTGGGAGTCCGGCCGGAGCAGCTTGCCACGCGCAAAGCGTTCACTTTCATCGCGGGCGCCTTGGGCTGGGAAGCGCTCCACCAGCCGCAGCCGGACGGGGCGGTCCCGGCGATTGGCGATGAAGCCACCACACGGTGGGGCTTGGGGAAATCCGCAGGCGAAACGCTCTCTTGCACCGATGAGCGCGGTAACCCGTTCCGTGTGCGCATCGTGGGGGTGATCGCAAATTCCATTTTGCAGGGGAGCCTTCTGCTTTCGGATGACGATTTTGTGAAGCGTTTCCCCTCGCAAGCTGGAAACCGTGCATTCCTGATCGATAACCTATCCAATAATACTGATGAACTTTTAAAATCGCACGGGGTGGAATTCGTTCCAGCGTGGCGCCGACTGGCGGAATTCCAGTCGGTGGAAAGCAGCTACATCGAGATTTTTGAAGCGCTCGGCGGGCTCGGGTTGCTGCTCGGCAGTGCGGGGCTGGGCATTGTGGTTTTGCGCAATGTCTCGGAGCGGCGTGGCGAACTGGCGCTGCTGCTGGCGCTGGGATTTTCCCCACGCGCCGTGCGTTGGCTGGTCTTGAGCGAGCACTGGCTCTTGATTGCTCTCGGCGTCGGAATCGGCGGCCTCTCGGCGGCGACTGCCATTCTGCCGTCGATGCTGTCGCCGGGAATCCATGCCTCGCCCATTGGGCCGCTGGCGACGCTTGGTTTATTGGCGCTCCTGGGTGGCGTCTGGAGTTGGCTCGCCGCCTGGCTGGCGTTGCGCGGCCCGCTTTTGGACGCGCTCCGCAACGAATAATTACTGCTCAAATCCCAGCAACATCCGCTGCCAGGGAAGGAGCTTGGAAAGGGTCGCTTCGGTGTCGGCGGCGAGATTTTCCAGCACACTCTTGGAGCCAATGAGCGAGGCCTCGATCCGGTGCGCCTTGGCGGCATGGTCGCGCCGGGTTTTGAAATCGTTGAAACGCCGCTCCATCTCCGGCGTGGGGCGCTGGCGCGCAACGCGGATCACTTTGGGCCAATCGCTTTCAGGCAATGCCAGGGCTATTTCCGCCGCTTCAAAAAAGCGGCGGCTGCGGCTGCCAGAAAGATGGGGGATGTGGACGGGATCCCCGGCGGCAAACCGTTTGGCGGCGTCGATGAGCAGATCGTTGCGGGCGATGTGAAAAGCCGGGCGATCCACCGCGCGCGCTTCTTCGTCCCGCCAGGTCCACAGGGCCCGCAGGAGCGCCGCCGCGCGCCCGCGCAGTTCGCCACTGCCGGAGATGCGCCACAACGTATCCAGTTCCCGCTCGCGGACGATGCGCGTGGCCTCAATGGCTTTTTCACAAGATTGCCGGAACCATTCGCTGCGCCCCAGGCGGGCGAGTTCCTCTTCCAGCTTGGCGGTGAGAGCTTCCAAGTGCCGGGTGTCGTTGCGCGCGTACTCTTCCATCTGGGGAGAGAGCGGACGCCGGGCCCAGTTGGCTTTTTGGGACCCTTTGGCAAGGACGATGCCGAAATAGTTTTGCAGCAACGCGGCGAGGCTGAACTCCAGGCAGCCGACCAGGCGGGCCGCGATCATGGTATCAAATACGCCGCCCACTTCGGCCATCCCGACCCGGCGCAGGAGCCGCAAATCGTAGTCGAGCCCCTGGATGATGAGTTCGTGCCGGGCGAGTTCCTCAAAGAGGGGTTCCAGCGCAAACCCGGCCAGCGGATCAATGAGCACATCCCATCCCGGAATGCTGATCTGGATAAGGCAAAGTTTCTCAAAATAGCAATGCAGGCTGTCCGCCTCGGTGTCGAGGGCGATGCGCCCGGTGGCACGCATCGGTTCCAAAAATTCGGCTAGAGCTTCGGGCGTGGCAATCACCGTTTCGGAAGGTTAGCGGATGCCCCGCAGCAAAAGCTCGGCATTGGTTTTGGTCGCCTTGAGTTGTTGCACGAGGATTTCCATCGCCTCCATGGGCGGGAGCGCGGCGAGCTGCTTGCGCAGGACGTTGATGCGCGCGAACTCCTCCGGGTGGTAGAGCAAATCCTCGCGCCGGGTACCGGAGTTGAGGATGTGGATGGCTGGGAAGATCCGTTTTTCGACAAGTTCCCGGGCGAGGTGCAACTCCATGTTTCCCGTGCCTTTGAATTCCTCGAAAATGACCTCGTCCATCCGGCTGTTGGTTTCGACCAGCGCGGTGGCGATGATGGTGAGGCTGCCGCCTTCTTCCACGTTGCGGGCGGCGCCAAAGAATTTTTTCGGTTTGATGAGCGCCTTGGCATCGACGCCGCCGGACATGATCCGCCCCTTGCTGGGCATCATATTATTGTAGCCACGCGCAAGCCGGGTGATGCTGTCGAGCATCACGACCACATGGCGGCCCAATTCGACGAGACGCTTGGCCCGATCAATAACGATTTCGGCCACCTGGACATGGCGCGGCGCGCTTTCGTCGAAGGTGGAGGAATAGATGTCGGCGTCCACTTCGCGCTTGAGGTCGGTGACTTCCTCGGGGCGCTCGTCCACCAACAGCAAAATGACCACGGTTTCAGGCGAACTGGCGCGGATCGCCTTGGCCATGTCTTTCATGATCATGGTCTTGCCTCCACGCGGCGGGGCGACGATCAAGGCACGCTGGCCGCGCCCGAGCGGCGTGATCAAATCGACGGCACGCCCGGTAAGTGAACGGGTGACGTTGTTTTCGAGCACGATCCGCTGGTTCGGAAAAAGGGGGGTGAGGTTATCAAACGGTTTGGGTTCGACCCAGCGTTCGAGCGGAATGCCTTCGATCGCGAGCACTTGATCGAGCATCATCCACCGCTCTTTATTGTCGCGGGGCGGCCGGATGCGGGCGGAAATGAGGTGCCCTTGTTGCAACCCGAACCGCTGGACGATGTGGCGCGGCACGGCGACGTCTTCGGGAAACGGTTTGAAGCTGAAGCGGGGCCAGCGGAGGAAAGCCTGGTGGTCGGGGGTGATTTCCAGCACCCCCTCGGCCTGCAATTCACCGCCGCGGTTCGCGTGAAACTTCATCAAATCGAGAATCAGATGGTGCCTGGAACGGTCCGGGTTGGCACGCATGCGCAAGGCATCCGCCCGCTCAATGAGGGCGGCATGGGTCATCGCGTGCAATTCATCCAAGTGCAGACGACCGGGGCGTTGAACCGGCTCCGCCTCAGTTGAGGCGGTGGTCGCTGCTCCCGATGTTATGTCGGCAGGGTGGTCATCCATAGCTTAAAAGGTATCCTGCAAAAAGTTCGGCCTGTTCGTCCAAACGCGCCAGTGGGGCGTCGTTCCAGATCACATAATCGGCCCGCACGGCCTTGGAAGCAAGGCTCGTTTGCGAGGCGATCATCTTCTCCGCCATTTCTGGCGAAAGTCCGCGGCGCGAGATGATCCGCTCGCGCTGCGTCTCCGGGCTGCACGCGACGACCACCACGGCGTCACATTCCCGTTCGGCGCCGGTTTCAAAGAGCAGCGGAATGTCCACCAGCAACCACGTCTGGTCGCGCCGGGCGACTTGCGCCGCCTGGATCCAGCGTTCGCGAATCAACGGGTGCAAGATCGCTTCCAACGCGGTCCTCTCTTGTGCATCCTCAAAAACAATCTCCCGCAACCGGGCCCGGTCCACCTGCCCTTGGGCTCCCAAAATCCGGGAGCCAAACCGTTGCCCCACGGCTTGCCGCGCCTCCGGGTCGTTTTTCAGCAGGTCCCGAGCGGCGGCATCGGCATCGAACACCTGCGCCGCCAACCGGGGAGCGAGGCGCGCTGTGAAGCTCGACTTGCCTGAAGCGACTCCGCCGGTGATTCCGATGACTGCCACGCAATCACTCCCCCCGGCTCACTGGCGTTGGCTCGCTCACGACTACTTCAAGGGCATCGCGGGGGTCAACACCGGAGCCGCGTCAAGGGAAGCTCCCGGAATTGCAGCATCCACGGTATCATCCTTGTCTTCTTCGCTGGCATTGATCGGATCGCCCGCGGGGTTGATCAAACGGGCCGTGACAAAAATCACCAGATTGCGCTTTTGGTGTTGGTCCACCGAGGAGCGGAACAGGCGTCCGAGGATCGGAACGTCGCCGAGGAACGGGATTTTGTCTTCGACTTTTTGAACGTCCTCACGCATCAACCCGCCGAGCATGACGGTCTGGCCGTCCCAGACACTGACGCTGGTCCGCACTTTGCGGGTGCTGAAGATGGGTTGATTGATCACGTTCGGAGTCAACAGTTCGGACGTGGAGGCCGAGCCGAAAAAGCCGGGGGTGATCCCATAAATCGGAGATCCGTAGTTGATGAACCCCTCGAATTCGACGACCTGCGGTTCCAGTTGCAAGTCAATGGTCGAGCCATCCGCCCCAACGGTCGGCTGCACATGAAGCCGGACACCCACCTGCTTCACATCAAACGCGGTAGGCGTTGTCGGCGTAACCACGGTCATGATGATTGTGGTGCCGGTGCCACCACCGCCGCCGCCACTGGAACTCGGAACTTGGGGCGGGTTGTACTCGGTAGGGTATTTGAATTCGCGCACCACTTCGATCTCCGCTTCCTGTCCGCTTTTGCAGGTCACACGGGGCGAGGAGAGCAAATCCACTCCTTTTTTCTGGTTCAGCGCCCGCATCACCACCTGGAATTGCGGATCGGTGAAAATGCCCGCCGCCGATAAGATGGCTGGTGCAGCCGTGGATCCCCCAAGAGCAGGTGGATACAAGAGGGAATCGATCGCATTGGCGCTGATCGCCCCACCTACTCCTGCTCCCGTGCGATTCCCGGAGGTCAACGGGCTTCCCACCACTTTTCCAGTGGTCGGATCAATAAAGGTAAAATCCTGATTGCTGACCTGACGCCCATCGCCGGCAGTGCCGCCTCCACCGAACACGCGATTGCTGCCGGGGATATTGAACTGGCCGAGGGTCCAGTCGAAGCTCAATTCCTTCAAGTTGGTTTGGGTGATCTCAACGAATTTCGCTTCGATATCAACCTGCGAGGGCACGGCCCCATTGAGCGCCTCAACCAACGTGTCGATCAAATCCAGCTGCTCTTGCGTGTTCTTGACAATCAATCGGCTGCTGGTGGGGAGGAAGTTGGCCGCGGCTCCCGGAGGGAACTGGACTCCAAGATTTGTGAAATATTCCTTGGCCGAGATGCGCGAGGCAATCGGCGCGCCATTGCTCATCGTTCCCCCTGCAGGAGCGACCACGGGGGCGGGAGCGGCACCGGCCGATCCGCTGCCTGCCGGGCCGGTAAAGGTTCCCGGCGGCACTTTATATTCCTTGGTGATGAGGGTCTCGACCACGACGGTCAACGGCACAACCGCCACGGCATACGGATCAATCTTCACTTTGAGACCCGCCAAGGTGGTGATATAGCGCAAGACTTCCGCCAAAGGAACATTGGTCAGAGAAAGGGTGATGCGGGCATCTGAGGGGTTGACCACGGGAGCGACCGGGGCTCCTGCAGCGGCTGCGGGAGCAACTGCGGCGGCATCAAGCCCAGGGATGGGTGCGGCTGCGGCATCAGCGCCTGGAGCGGGCATTGCGGGCACGGAACCGGCTCCGGGATTATCAAGCTGCAGAACGATATTCACCCCGCGACGAGCCGGATCGGGCTCCCGGATGTCCAAGTCGACCGACTTCTTCTTGAGGAAATCGATCGCTTCACGGACGGTTGCATCCTTGAATTCCACCTTGGGAATATAGATGCTATTGAGCTTGTTCTGAATGGCGGCGGTGCTGCTGGATGGCTGTCCGTTTTGAATGACTTTCCCGCTGCGGTTTGCCCCATATTTGGGAACGGGCAATTCCCAACCCTTGCTCAGTTTCCAGAGTTGGTGAGCCCGTGTCTGTTCGTAAGCCTTGTCTTGGTATTGGGTAAGCGCCAGGTCCACCTTGATCAACCCTTCCCGAGCGGCTGTGTTGGTGGGGTCGATCCCGAGAATCTGGTTGTAGCGCTGCATCGCCAAGGCGTATTGGCCGGAGTCATAATATCCCTGCGCATCCACAAACCATTCTTTGACCTGCTCGACTTTTGCGTGGAATTTCGGCGTGATGGTCTTGTTGTAGTAGCCCGGATCCTCCAAATGAGCCAAAATGGCAAGAGCGCCGCTGCATTTGGGATCATACTCGCTGGCGAGCACCGCCTTGGCGGTGGTTTCCGCCTGGGCGAAGTTCCCTTCCGCAATTTGCTGCTCGGCCAATTTTACGCTCGCAATGCAAAGGCGCTCCACGGCGGCGCACCGCAGTTTGTGGGTAACGGGACTCTCCGTGAGAGCGTTGGTGGCGGCTTTGTACTGTTGCACCGCCGTCTCATAATCTTTGACCGCCATCGCCTTGTCCCCCGCCGCGATCGCCTGCTGCGCCAGGGCAACATGGTCGGCTCGACGCGCGATTTCCCGCTCGGCTATCCCCTGCACAGAGTTTGGGACTGTGGAGGCAGCCGCTCCGTCTGCAAAAGCTGGAGCAACGGTCCATAGGAGCGCAAAGGCGCAAACAATCGGAAGCAATGGGGGTTTGATCATATTCAGTCTATCTTCGGGAAATTTTGTTGGGAGAGGAACCAAGGTGCGCAAGGGCAAAGGAGTTCAAACGAAACTCCCCCCAGACATGACACAAGCCGCAGTGCATGCGGCCAGCATTAATCCAAGTGGGGAACTTTTATCGGATCGCCTTCAGTTTTAACATTGATAATTACAGCTTCGCTCTCCCCGATGTCAATGAGTTTATACTCGATGCCGGGTTCGGGTTTGAGGAAAAATTTCTGGTCTCGTTTAACCGTAAATTCCGTGTGATCCCACAAGAATGCGAACCGCGCATATTGATCGGGAGAGTTCACTTCTGTGCCGACGACCAACACCACCTTGACACCGGTTTCGCCGTGCTCCACGGTCAGTTCGGTCGTGTCCTTGTCCACGCCTGTGCTTGGGTTGGGGACCGATTTTTTCTCAAACTTGACCACCTTGTATTTGGTTCCGGCGATGGTTTCGCCCATCTTCACAAACTGGGTCGGCTGGCGCACGTCCACGGTGTTGATCTGGAAGTTGCCATCATCGTCATAGGCCTCGAATTTCAACCGGAAGGGGATCCGGATGAAGCGCTTCAAACGCAGTTTGGTCAAATAGGGCGGGTGCGAATCCGCTTTTTGGGGATCGGTCTTGCCCAGGAATTCATCCAGGTTGGAGAACCCGTCCTTGTCTTCATCCTGTTCCAGCACGTCAGCGTCGAGAATCCGATCCTCAAGTTTGTTTTTCAGGAACCAATCGTTGGGAATCGGCGGATGCAACGGGGCGCTGCCGGGCTCAAAGGGATCGATCAGCAAATCCGCCCCGGTAGCGGAATTGTGCCGGGCCACGTATTTGCGGGAAACATAAAGCGAACTGTTGTGAGGTTCCCAGGCAGCCGGTTTTGCCAACGAACGGTTGGCCTGCTCGAGCGCCTCGGTTTCCAGGGATGTCACCTTGGCCCCATGGGGCACCACGGCCTGAATGGGCGCGAACCGTTCGGGATAGCTCTTGATGGAATAAATGATGGCGCCGGAGGAGACCAGCAGAGCCAAAGCCAGCAGCAGCAGCGCAAATCGGTCGTAATTCTTCTTGATCCAGTCCATATCTATTTCGGCAAGTTGCTGGCAAATACGACCGCGTCCAAGCGCAGGGTCACATTCAGCTTTTCCGCTCCCAGAACGTAGCGCAACTTCTCCGTTTTAGGAGCGGCGACATCCCCCGGGGCTGCCTTGGCGGCTTCAGCGGCGCTTTTGGCGATTTCCGCAGCGGCGGCCGGGGCGATCTTTTTGGGCCCCTTCTCGCTCTGGTTTTTGATCGCCACAGGGGTGATAATGAAAAATTGCTGGGTGTTTTTGGAAAGCTCGTTCAGGACGGACTGAAACGCCCTCTGCTCCGCGGAAAACTGGATTTCAAAAGGATAGGCCGCAAGGAGTTCCGTTGCCGGTTGTTTTCCACCGGCCTGCTTCGGCTTCGGCGTAGGCGCTGCAGCTTTGGCATCCTGCTCTTCGGGCAGCAAGGTCCGGGTGATCTTTTCCACTGAAGCGATCTTCCGCTCGATCATCGTATCCACCGCAAGCTCAATGCATTTCAACTGCCTGCCCAATGCCGCCGCCGCTTCGGGCTTGGGGGTGGCGGTGCGGTATTCGGAAAATCCGAGATACAATTTATCCGACAAATTGACTCCGGCATTGGCCGCCTTTTCTCCCAAATTCTTGACTGCCGCGTTGAGCTTGTCCTGGAACTGCTCCGGGGTCATTGGCTCAAGGGCAAAAGCCATGGGGACCAGCTGCCGATGCAGCGAAACCGCCGCTTGCTTTGCCGCAGCCATTTGGTCTTCAAGGATCTTTTGGTTCTGCACTTCGGGATAGAGATCGAGCTTTTGCAGTCGGTTCAATTCCGCGACTTGCGCATTGTATTTCTGTTCCGCCTCGCCGAACTCGCTGGAAGCTTGGAAAAGCAGCCCGCCCAAAATCAGGCAGCCCAGCAGCAGGACGGCTCCCAACCCGACATAAAATTTGTTTTTACCCAAATTCAGATTCATGGCAGAGAAGGCTTCTTGAGCGAAAGGCGCAGGGTGTATTCAGTGGCCCATTCTTCGGCGGATTGCGGAGGACGAATTTTTTCGGGGTGGACCGTGTAGAAAGGCGATTTTTCCAAAGCGGCGGTGAAATCGTCGATGATGTTCACCCCGTGCGGATTGGCAAGCCAGAGTCCCTTCAAAACCAACACCGGGTTTTTGGGCGCTTTTGCGGCAACCTCATTCTTTGCCGTGTCGAGTTCCATCGAGGTAATCCAGATCCCCTGGTCCGGCAACCGGGAGTTGAGGTCGTCGATGAGGCGCACCCAGTATTCCCGGTTTTCAATCGCCCCCATCAACGGTGCAACAATCTGCTGTTTGGCTTTGATGGTCGCCCGGATGGCGTTGAACTTGGACTCGATCGCCTGCAAGCCGCTGATCCTGGTTTGCAACTGTTCGGAGACCTGCGTCTGGATTTGGGTCGCCTTGGAGAAGTAGGCCCACCAGCCGCCCAGAATCGCCAGCAAACAGACCCCCGCAAGAACCAGGCAGGGGACGCGGGCCGCGGTTTCCCGGGCGTGGACCACGCTTGCGGGCCGCAGGTTGAGCTCCATCGGGCAGTCGGACCCGCTGCGCAGCCCCAAACCGACCAACTCGCCCAGCAAATGAGAATCGCGGACGATCTCGCTCACATCCACCCCTTTGTCCACGGCGACGTTGCGCAGCGGGTTGATGAATTCGATCGGCAGCGCCAGTTTTTCACTGAAGAACTCGCGCATGTACGGCATCGCCACAGCGCCGCCGCACAAAAAGACGCGCTCGGGCTGGCTGCCGTTCTGTTGCGAGCGGTAGAAGGAAATGGACCGGGTGATCTCGGCATGCAGCCGGGTCATGGTGTTGCGGACGAGCTTGGAAACGCGGGCGATCTCCGGGTCTTTAGGCTCGGCGTACGTGCCGCCCAAGCTCACAAAACCCTGCCGCTTTTTGCGCTCTTCGGCGTCGGCGAACGGCTCGTTGAAATCTTTGACGATCGCGGCGGTGATGGTGTTGCCGCCGATGGGGATCGAACGCGAAAAAACTTTCTTCGCCTCCACAAAAAGGAGGTTGGTCGTGCGGGCCCCGATGTCGATCAGCAGCGAGCAGCCGGTCTGGTCGCTGTAATTGTAGCGGAACGCGTTGTAAAGGGCCATTGGGGCCACATCCACCACCTCGGTGCGGAACTCGGCCTCTTCGACCGCCGTGTTCAGCTCTTCAAGCAGATCGGCCTTGATGGCTACAAGCACCACCTCGAGTTTGCCCGGGTCGGGCGAGGTGACCAGTTGGTAATCCCACACCACCTCGTCGATGGGAAACGGGACGTTCTGCTGCGCCTCAAAGGCGACAATTTGGTCCACCTGCTCTTCGGCGACGGACGGCAGCTTGACGAACCGGGTAAAGACCGATTGGGCGGGGATGGAGTAATTGGCCGGAGCATTCGCGGCCTTGACAGCGGCGCTGAATTCCCGGAGCACAATACCGGTCTGGGCCACGCGGGTGGCGTCCATTGCGGGATCGGCCATCAACTCCGAAGTGCGGTAGTCGCACAGGATCAAACCGCCGCGCGAGTCAAACGTGAATTCCGCGAGCCGGACCGTCTGGGACCCCAGACTTAAACAGAAAATGCGATTGGATGCAGCCATGGTTTCCTAGCGTGCACCCGCGGGTTTAACAGACTCGTAATAATCCCAATACAACGGAGCAAAGGGCGTTTCGGTCTTGTTCAACAAATAACCTTCCTCCTGCTTCATCGTTGACCACCAGTCCCCGCGTCCGGCGCCTTTGAAATTCCCTATCGCAATCGGGGCGGCAACACCCGGCTTGCTGATCGTCACGGTGACTTGGGCCAGCGGCAATTCCCCCGTGGAAGCCGCCTTATGCTGCAAGATTTTGACGACCGTTTTCGGAGAAACATACATGACCGAATGCAGGTCGCGCCCCTTGGTGATGTTCACGTGGTTGACGCGGCCGACCAGCAACCGGTTTTCGGTGGTCAAGGCGTAATAGGTGAACGCCAACTCTTCGGTAAACTCGGGGCTTGCATCAAAAGTGACTTCCATTTTGACCCATTTTTGCGGCGTCCACCGGACGGTCCCATTCTGCCCGAAATCCGGCGAGGGCGGGAATTGAACCTCTACTTTCTTGATGGCGTATTCGACCCCCGGCACTGCGAGGCAGGGGGGCGCAAACGCCAGCAAGGCCAGCGCAATGAGCGGAAACTTATTCATGTTCGGGGGAAAACGGAAGTTTATGGTAAATTTTCAGGCGGAGGCAAAGCAAAAGTCAGATTTTTACAACCGGCTCAGTTTAGATTCGGGTGCGAAAATAATCAATGGTGGTTGCGATGCCGTCCTCAAAAGCGACTTTGGGCTCCCATCCAAGCACTTTCCGTGCCCGCGTGATGTTGGGCTGACGCACTTTGGGGTCGTCCACCGGCAGCGGATGGGTCTCGATTTGGGAATGGCTGCCGGTGATGCGCAGAATCTCTTCGGCAAATTGGCGGATGGTCATTTCGCGCGGGTTGCCGATGTTGACCGGCTCGTGGAAATCCGAGAGCGCCAAGCGATAGATGCCGTCGATCAAGTCACTCACATAGCAGAAGGAGCGGGTCTGGGAGCCGTCGCCGAAAATGGTCAGCGGCTGGCCGGTCAACGCCTGCCCGATGAAGGCGGGGACAACGCGCCCGTCGCGCAGACGCATGCGGGGCCCGTAGGTGTTGAAAATGCGGACGATCTTGGTGTCCACATTGTGGTAGCGATGATAGGCCATGGTCATCGCCTCCGCGAAACGCTTGGCTTCATCATAGACGCCGCGCGGCCCGATGGGATTCACGTTGCCCCAGTAATCCTCCGTCTGCGGATGGATGAGCGGGTCTCCGTAACATTCGCTGGTGGAAGCGAGCAGGAAGCGGGCTTTTTTGGCCTTGGCCAGCCCGAGGGCGTTGTGCGTGCCAAGCGAACCCACCTTCAATGTGGGGATCGGGTGCTCAAGGTAATCGATGGGACTCGCGGGCGAGGCAAAGTGAAAAACAAAATCGACCGGTTCGTTTACAAAAAGATATTGCGTCACATCCTGTTTGATGAACCGATAGTTTTCGTTCCCGGAGAGGTGCTCGATATTGGCGAGGCTGCCGGTAATAAAATTATCGATCCCGATGACGCGAAACCCTTCGGAAAGGAGGCGGTCGGTGAGGTGCGAGGCCAGAAAACCGGCTCCGCCGGTGACGAGAGCGGTTTTTTGCGAGGAGGTGCTCATAGATTCAGAGGTTCATAAAGGATTAGCGGGCGGAAGAGAAGTCTTGTTTTTGCGCATCGGGCGCGGCGATTTTCACAACGAGTTCCGTCAGGACCGTGCGCGCTTCGAGCCCGGTGCTGACCAACGCCACGTTGGCTTCCAGACACGCGCCCAGGGCGGCCCGCAGCTCGCCCAAGGTGTAGCGCTGGGCGTGCATGGCGGCGATCCCGAGGGCGTAGGTGTTGATCCCTCCATCCTTTTTGCGCGGCAAATGGTCTGTCGCCTCGGGGGGCAGCCGGTTGATCGTGCCGGTGAAATGGAAGGCGGCGGCGGGGCGGCTGAGCCGGTAGCGCTGCATCAGGTCTTTGGCCAATAAAAGATTGCGCACGGTGGGGATGATGGCCACCAGCAGGATGGCAATGGCGGTTTCCCCCTGGAAAAGCAGTTGCTCGACCAGCGCAAGCGCGCCGCCCAGGTCGCGCGCGGCCAGGGCGTTGCCGAGTTCAAAAACCACCCCGGCACGCGAGGCCGGGACCATTAAGCGGATGTCGGCGAGGGCGACTTCCCTGCGCGATTTTCCCAAGTAAAGATCGAGTTTCTCCAATTCGTTGTCCACCTGCCGGGAATCGCCGCCGGTCTGGAGCACAAAAAGTTCCAGCGCTTCGCCGCGCAGCCGCAGACCGAGCGCTTCGGCTCGCTCCCGGGCCACGGCAGCAGCCGCTTCCTCCCAGCCCGAGCGGCTGGTGTCGAGCTTGTCGAAGGTTTCCAGGGTGCCGAGTTTCCCGAGTGCCTTGTAAAAGGCGCGGCGCTTGTCGATCTCGGTGGCGCTGAGCAGGAACCGCACCCCCGCAGGCAGCCCGGCTTGCAAAGTCTCCACGAGCTTCTCCAGCGCTTCCAAAACCGCGGCCGCACGGCCCGTCACGGAGTCGCCCAAAAAATTCGCGTTCTTGAGCCAGACCAGTTTGTCGCCCCCGAAAAACGGCAGCGTCAAGAGCCCTTCGATGGCTTGGTGGACGCGGGTGGCCGCCTGGTCTGCGTTGTCTGCCACGCCATCGACAATTTCGCACCCCATATCCCCCGCATCGGCAGGAGACATTTCGCTCGAACGCTGCAAGGCGACCCGCTTTACCTCCGCTTCGTCCGAGCCCACCACGGCACAAATGGCCTGGGTTTGGGTGCGTTTTGGGGCAACGGGCATTACGGAATTTTGGGCGAACGCAGGAAAAAAACAATCTGGAACTCAGGAACTCAGGAAAAAGAGAAAAAACAATCAGGAAACCAGGAAACCAGGAAACGAGAGAAAAGAAAGGCCTCGCGCGAATGGGAGTTCTCGTTTTCCTGAGTTCCAGATTTTCTGTCTTTCTTCCGATTCGGATGCGCCCGGCTACTTGACGAACCGCTCGTATTGTTTGGCGAAATCCGCGTAATTTTTCACTTGGTCGCCGTAAACCTGCACGATGGCGTTTTCAAAATTCGCACCTGCCAGGATGACGTCGATGAATCGGGGAAAACGGTCTTTGGGAAAGTTGTTCATGAGCAAGCGCACCAGCTTTTGGGAGCTTTGGTAAAAACGGTGCACGGCCTTGTGCCCCGATTCTCCCGCGTTTGCGCTGCTTGCGGGATACTCGGTTGTCGCGACGAGTTCGGCGAGCGGCAACGAGGCTTCCGAAAGCCCCCTCTGCATCCCCTGGGTCCAAACCTTCTTGCGCGCAGCCAGGCTCGCCGTGCTCATGTATTCGGCAAACCCTTCGTTGAGCCAGATCGGCCATCGATGGCCAGGATACAGCCGGGCCACCACGGCGTGGGTGGTTTCGTGGGCGAGCGTCTCGGAGTCGAACCGTTCCCCCACCCCGCCGATGTGCAAGAAGAGATTGTCGCCGTGGGCAAAGCTCGCAAACCAGGAAGGGTTGGGGGTCTGGGAAAGGAAATCCTTCCATTCCTTCTGATCCTGAAACACATAGACGTGGGATTTTTTGGCATACCGCTCCTTGGTCGCCCCCAGCGACTGGGCCACAAACCAGAGCGTGTATTCGATCTCCCGCACGACCCGTTGGGCTTCGGTCACCCGCCGGTAATGCACAATGAAATGGTCTGTCTCGGCGTGTTTCCATTTCGAGGGGGCGAAGGTCATTGCCTTGAGCCCGAGAGGGCTGGCGTCCTTGGCGGTAAGCTGCTCCGCCTTCTTCTCCACGAGTTGAATCTCGCGCGGAGGCGGCTCGTCGATCGCCTGCGCACGCAAAATGCCAGATGCGAGAAGAATGAAAACCAGCCGATAAAAAGAATGTGAACGCATTATTCGGAGAGTGGGGATTTATTCCCGTTTTGGTCCAAATATTTTTTGAACTCAAGCTCCATTGCCTCCAGGTTCAGCCATCGCGGACCATAGGCGTCTTTCCATGCGAAAGAAAACGGCGCTCCCTGCGCCATCGCGGTGAACATTTTCATAAAACGCGGCTTATTCACTTCGGCACTCAGGAAAGCGGTCAACGCACGCGATTCCCGATAAAAGGTCTTGATCTCGGCCTCGGGCGGATACCCCGTGAGGGCCGTGAGGCGGGCCAACGGCATGAAACCCGGCGGGATCAATTCCAACGGGTGAGCCAGGTAGCCCCGGGCTCGGTAAAATGCGGCGTTGCCCCGGCTGGAGACGTCCTCGGCATACCCTTCCTTCAACCAGAGCGGCAGCCGGGTTCCCACAAACCGGTTCGTCAAAAGGTGGGCAATCTCGTGGCCCAGCGCATTCCCTTTCCATTTGAATTCCGGGTAGCGGGGCACAAAAAGCGCGCCGTCGATGTGGACCGCGCCCGTCCACGGCTCCAGCCAGGCCGATTTGCGGAATACCACCCAATCGTCCCGCGATTCAAATAAATAGAGATGCGTTTTGCCGCTATGCGCTCCGTTTTGGGAAGGCGCGCCGAGATCCGCCGTGATGTAGCGGTAATAAAACTCCGCCTCCACCGAAACGGGAGCCGCCAGGAAGGTGCGAAAAAAATGGAGGATGAAATGTTCCGTCTCGGCATGTTTCCATTCGCCGGGACGGATCGCCAAAGCGCGGCGCCCGTCCACGCTGATGTTTTGGTCCGACAGCCGATCGAACGGGACGGTGGCGATGGTGTAGGTCGGGTCGGCGGCCGTTTGGGCCCGGGCTAGATCCAGATAAGGAATGGGCCGCAAAAAGGCGCAAAAGACGCAAAAGAAGAAGCCGATCTGCATGGCTCGTCCCCGGAATCGCCCGCGGAGCGGTCGATCCACCTGCCCCGCTTTCCCATTGCACCCCGATCCGGGGTGGATCGCGACTTCCGGGCGCAATCGGGATGGCGTGTGCCCCTTGCTCATTATTTCCGTCGCCGTCCCTTTGTGCGTTCTTTTTTCTGCCTTTGCGGCCTTTGCGCTCTTGGCGCGAGATTCTTGCCTTCCCCGTCTGGAACTGGTTGGAAGTCGATCTGCTGTTTGTACATGTCCACCTTGGCCACCGCGACTTCGATCCGCTCTCCAGCGGCAAAGACCCGGTTGTTTTTGCGCCCCACAAACCGCAGCCGGGCGGCGTCGAAGAGATAAAAATCATCCGAAAGTGCCGAAACATGGACAAGCCCGGTGATGAGGAATTCCGGCAACTCGATCACGAGCCCGTAATTGCGCACGTCCAGAATCACAGCGGTGAACTTGTCGCGGCGACCTGCGGCCAGCGCGAAGAATTCGATCTTTTTAAGCTTCACCGATTCGCGCTCGGCATCTTCCGCCGTCCGTTCGGTGATCGAAATGTGCTCACCCACGGAGGTCATGTCCGCCGCGGCGACCCGTTGCCGCTGCTCGCCGATATGCCCGAGCACCCGGTGCACCACGAGGTCGGCATACCGCCGGATGGGGCTGGTGAAATGGGTGTAGTTGACCTTCGCCAAACCGTAGTGCCCCAGCGCCCGGGTGCCATACGCGGCGCGCTTGAGGCTTTTCAAGAACGCGATTTTCAATGCGTATTCTTCCGGCTTGCCCTTGATCGCCTCCAGCAGCCGTTGCACTTCGGCGCGCACGGTCAGATCGCCCACGCGGTAATTATAGAGCCGGACGAGTTCGCGGAATTCCGCCAGTTTATCCGGGTCGGGATTTTCGTGCACCCGGTAGAGCGAAGGAAAATTCTTGTTCTTGGTCTCGCGCGCGACGGCTTCGTTGGCGGCGAGCATGAATTCCTCAATGAGCTGGTGGGAAATGTCGTTCTCGATCTTCTCCATCTTGACCGGGGTGCCTTGGGCATCGAGCCAGACTTTCACTTCGGGAAAATCGAGATCGAGCGAGCCCGACCCAAACCGATTCTTGCGCAAGATGGACGCCAGTTCCCACGCGAGCCGGATGTTCTCCGCGACTGCCTGGGGAATCGACTCGGTGCGGTCGGGCACCGTTGCGGGGAGCGGCTCCGGGGTTTTGCCGGTTAAGATGGCGAAAGCCTGTTTGTAAGTCAGCCGGGCCTTGCTGCAAATGACGCTCATCGAAAACCGCGCGCTTTTCATTTTGCCGCCCCGGGTGAACTCCATGAACGCCGAGCGGGTGAGCCGCTCCACATTCGGCTTGAGCGAGCAAATGCCGTTGCTGAGCCGCTCGGGAAGCATCGGGATCACGCGGTCGGCGAGGTACACGCTGTTGCCGCGCTCGAAGGCCTCTTTATCCAGCGCCGTGCCGGGGAAAACGTAATGGCCCACATCCGCGATGTGAACGCCCACGCGCCAGCCGTCGGCGGTTTTTTCGACCTGGATCGCATCATCGAAATCGCGCGCATCATCCGGGTCGATGGTGTAGATCAGGCAATCGCGCAAATCCTCGCGGCGCTCCAGTTCCGTCGGCGGCACCTGTTCGGGAATGCGGTGGGCTTCCTCGACCACCGCCGTCGGGAATTCAACCGGGAGATGGTGTTTGCGGATGATCGAAAGCATGTCCACGCCGGGCGCGGAGGCCGCCCCCAGGACCTCTATGATTTCGCCTTCGGGATTGATGTGGCGCGAGGTCCATTCATCCAGCCGCACCACCACTTTATCCCCCACATTGGGCGGCTGGGGCAACGGAGTCGTCCCGCGGTGGACGTAGATATTGTGAGCGATGCGCGGGTCGTCCGGGATGACGTAATAAAACCCTTTGTTGGTCTTTTGGAGCGTGCCGACGAGCGTTTCGCTGGCCCGCTTGAGAATGCGGATCACGCGCCCTTCCTTGCGCTCCCCTGCGGTAGGCAGTCGGCGTCGAAAGCTCGCCACCCCCGCGATTCCCTCATGCAGGATGCGGGCCACGACGCGGTCGCCGTTCATTCCCGTCCAGGTGTTCTCCGAGGCGATGTAAAGGTCCGCCACTCCCTCGCGTTCGCTGATGAGATGGGCATTGCCGCTCGTGTGCACCTGCAAAACGCCGGTGACGAGTTCCGCCGCTTCCGGCAGCACGTAATGGTCTTTGCGGATGCGGGCGATCTCGCCGCGTTCCTCCAAATCCCGGAGCACCTCGCGCAACATCGCGCGATCCTCCGGCGGGAGCCCCAATTTCTTGGAGAGCCCCACCTTGTCGAGCGGTTGGTAACGGGGCGAACGCATCAGCGCGAGAATGCGCCCGGGGAGGTCTTGTAGTTTGGTGCTCATGAGAGGAAATCAGGAAAACGGATTTATCAGGAAATCAGGAAAAGAAGAGCTTGGCTTTGTATTTCCTGATTTCCTGATGAAAATGCTTCATGCGCGATTCTGGTCCCGCAGCGACCGCAGAAAGAGGCCGGTGCCTCCCACGCAAAGAATCAGGATCACGAGCAAATCGAAAAGGCTCATCGGGCGCATCATGAAATGGATGCTGGAGATCACCCCGAAGATCAACGCGGCCAGCGATCCCACGGCCAGCGCCCAGCCGATCAGGTTTCGGGCGTTAAAGAAAACGATTCCGACCCCAAACAGCATCGGGATCAAAATCATGCCGCTCGTAATCGAAAACCCGCCGCCAAAAACCGCGAAATGAAACAGGCCCATGCCGACGCCGAAGGCGTGGGTGACGACGATGGATTGCAAAAGCAAATAGAACCCGGTGCACATCATCAAGAACCCAAGAAAAAAAGATCCGATGCCACCCGGAGTGCCGCCCGCGCCTTTGATTGGAGACATGCGCAAAATGTGCCGGAGCGGTGGGCGATTTGCAAGATGGGTTTTCGAGGCGGCCGCTCGCATTTTCCTCACGCAAAGCCGCAAAGCCGCAAAGGGGCAAAGGAAATCCTTCTCTTTCTTTGCGTCTTTGCGGCTTTGCGTGAGACATTCTGGTCAAACAATCCCTATCCCCGCCGCCCGTTTTCAGCTTAAATAACAGCGTGATTGACGAAGCGTTCATCCAGGCAGCTCTCGCCGAAGCCCGGCGCGGCTTGGGGGCGACGAGCCCGAATCCCGCCGTCGGCGCGGTGGTTGTGCGCGGAGCTGAGATCGTCGGCAGCGGCTGGCATCGCAAAGCCGGCCTGCCGCATGCGGAAATCGAAGCGCTGCGTTCGCTCGCCGATCCGTCGCTGGCGCAAGGAGCGACCCTCTACGTCACCCTCGAACCGTGCTCCACGCACGGCCGCACCCCCCCTTGCACGGAAGCTATTCTCAACGCGGGCATCCGCCGGGTGGTGATCGGCACGCTCGACCCCAACCCGGCCCATGCCGGACGCGCCGTCGGTCTCCTGCGGGAACGGGGCGTGGAAGTCCGTTGCGGCGTGCTTGAAGAGGAATGCCGCCGGTTGAACCTCGCTTTTAATAAATGGATCGTGACCCGGCTCCCGTGGGTGATCGCCAAAGCCGGGATGTCGCTGGATGGCCGGATCAGCCGCCCGCCCGAGGCTCCCCGCTGGATCACCAATGAAGCGTCGCGGGCCGATACCCACCGGATGCGCGCGCAGGTGGACGCGATTCTCGTCGGCGGCGAAACCGTGCGCGCCGACAACCCGCAACTGACCGTACGCGGCGTGCCGGGGGAACAACCCCGCCAGCCTTGGCGGGTTGTAGTGAGTCGCTCCGGCAACCTGCCGCCGGACGCCACCGTCTTCACCGATGGCCACCGGGACCGGACGCTGGTCTTCACGGGGCAGCCTTTGCGCGAGGTGCTCAGGGAGTTGGGCCAGCGCGGGATCACGAGCGTCCTCATTGAAGGCGGGATGCGCACTCTGGGCGAGGCGTTCGACGCACGGCTCGTGGATCAGGTTTGCTTTTACGTCGCCCCAATGCTCTTGGGCGGCCCCAAGCTCGTTACGGGCGGCCTCGGCGCAGGCCAAACGAGCGAAGCCCCCCGGATCGTGAACCCCACCTACGAGCGCTTCGGCGACGACCTGCGGCTGATGGGCGAAGTGGAGTATCCATGAACCGCATCATCTATCTTACAGCGCTTTGGGCGTTCTTTGCCCTGCCCCCCATTGTGCTTTGTATTCGGGCATTTCGGCCCAAGCTGATGCCATGGTGGTTTGCGGCTGTGCTGGTTGCGGTGCTGGGATGGTTCCTCGTCAACGCGGCAGTGCATTTCTACTACGCGCATCTGGACGACCTCTTGCGCCCGTACGCGGAATGCAACCATGCCCCCGCCGATTTGCTGGCGCTCCGCTGCGCAGATGGTGCCAAAATGATTTTTGCACTGCTTTTTGGTTGGGCCTATGGTTTGGTTTATTCCGTCCCGTGGATTTTGGTTTATGGCCTGATGCAGGCTGTTTGCTGTATTGCAAGGCGGTGTCGTTCGGCCAAAGCAGACCGCATGTGACGCTTGCTTTGCGTCCTTTGCGTTCTTTGCGCGAAACCAGCCCCTCCTTTTCCGTAAAAATCTGCGTTAATCTGCGAAATCTGCGGATTACTCCCCCCTCCCTTTGCGCTTGCCCTCGGGGTGGCAGGCGCGGGTTTTCTGCCACCCCTCCGGGGTGAGCCAATCGTTATTGAAACCGGGGGTGTCGCTTCGCTCAACCCCCGGCTATTCTCTTACAAACCCTCCGGGTTCTCCGATCCTTCCCCTGAACCCTCGGGTCCTCCGATCCTTCCGCTCTTTGCGTCCTTCGCGTTCTTTGCGCGAAACCAGCCCCTCCTTTTCCGTAAAAATCTGCGTTAATCTGCGAAATCTGCGGATTACTCCCCCTCCCCTTTGCGCTCACCCCAACGGGGTGGCAGGCGCGGGTTTTCTGCCACCCCTCCGGGGTGAGCCAATCGTTATTGAAACCGGGGGTGTCGCTTCGCTCAACCCCCGGCTATTCTCTTACGAACCCTCCGGGTTCTCTGATCCTTCCCCTGAACCCTCCTGGGCCTCCGATCCTTCCCTTCTTTGCGTCCTTTGCGTTCTTTGCGCGAGACCAGCCCCTCCTTTTCCGTAAAAATCTGCGTTAATCTGCGAAATCTGCGGATTACTCCCCCTCCCCTTTGCGCTTGCCCTCGGGGTGGGCGATTCTATTCTGGAGCAGATCGTTTCCACACATGGCACAAGTATCTCTCAAAAACGTTTCCGGGATTTCCACGGAGGGCGGCGCGGTTCGGGACTGCACTCTGGAGGTGCGCGACCGCGAGTTCGCAGTGCTCGTCGGCCCTCCCGGATGCGGCAACTCGACTTTGCTGCGGTTGATCGCGGGTCTGGACCCGGTTTCCGGCGGCGAAATCACGATCGGCAACCGCCCGGTGAACACCTTGTCTCCATTGGCGCGCGAGGTCGCAATGGTTTTCCCCCATTACGCGCTTTTTCCGAACCTGCCCGTTTCTGCCAACATCGCATTTGGTTTAAAGGGCCGCCATTTTCCCAAAACCGAGATGCAAAAGCGGGTGCGCGAGGCGGCGGGCGTGGCGGGAATCACCGAGGCGCTGGCACGCAAACCGCAAACGCTCACGGCGGTGGAAAAACTCAAAGTGGCGTTGGCGCGCGCGATTGTCGGCCAGCCGAAGGCGATCCTGATGGACGAACCGCTTGCCGCGCTTGAACCCGCCGAACGGGCCGGGATGCGCGCGGAGTTGGTAAAACTCCAGGAGCGGCTTCAGACCACGCTGATTTACGCAACGCGCGATCCGTTGGAAGCGATGGCGTTGGGCCAGCGGGTCGCCGTCCTGCGGGAGGGCGCCCTCCAGCAGTTCGATACGCCGCTCGCGCTTTATGAGCGGCCAGCGAACCTTTTCGTCGCGCGATCTCTGGGACAGCCGCCGATGAATCTGCTCGCGGGACGGCTGCGCACCGCCCCCGAAGGCCTGCTGTTTAAGGAAACCGGCGGCACGGTCGAGGTGCAGCTCGCGGCCCTTCCCCCAGGCAAAGAGGGCGTCGGCACGGACGTGGTGCTCGGCATCCGTCCCGAAGAGATCCGCATTGTGCCGGACGCGGAAACCAAAACGCGCGGAGTGCGTTGCCAGGGGATCATTGACCACGTGGAAACGACCGGCGCGGAGGTTTTTTATTCGGTGCAGACGGGCGCGCACGTGCTCGTGATTCGGAGCGGCGCGGGAGAACACGGCGGTGCCGGACGCCGGATGCAATTCGACATCGACCCGCAAAAGGTGCATCTTTTTGACGCGGCGACGACGGGTCGGATATGAAGAGAAGTGTCCACAGATTACGCAGATTTACACAGATTAAATCCAAACAGGCCTGCGGTTGTCTTTCCCTTTTGATTGCACCATGAACAGCACCTCTTTCATTCTCCTGGTTTCCAAGGGGATTCTGCGCGATCGGCACGTGCGGCGCACGGTGTTGTTCTGGATCGTCGTGGCGAATCTGGGCTTGCTGGGGACTGGCGCGCTCCTGCTGGATGCCTGGCTCTCGGAACATCCCGTGCTGTTGCTTCTTTATTGGGGCGCGTGCCTCTGGCTCACAGTGACTTCGCTGCTGCTTGCGCTGTATGACCTGCTCGCGATCCGCCGCGAAGCCGCCCTCGAACGGCAGCGGCTCAAAGCGCAGGTGCTCGGAACCGACGAACCGGGAGATCGTTCTTTATGATCCGCACCCGCGAAACGATGATGGCACAGGAGGAGGCGACGCTTGCTCCCTATGCCCAGAAGTCCGGCGCAACCGCCGGGCGCAGGCATCCCGAGCCGCCACACGCGTTCCGCACGGAATACCAGCGCGATTATGCCCGGATCATCCATTCACGCGCATTCCGGCGGTTGGAATACAAAACGCAGGTATTTCTCAATGGCACTGGAGATCACCTGCGCACGCGACTGACGCACACGATGGAGGTGGTTTCCCTCAGCCGCTGCATCGCCCGCGCGCTGGGGCTCAACGAGGACCTCGCGGAAGCCATTGCGCTCGCGCACGACCTCGGCCACGCCCCCTTCGGCCACTCCGGCGAAGAGGCGCTCAACGAGCAGATGCGCGAGCATGGCGGCTTCGACCACAACGAACAGAGCCTGCGCATCGTGGAGCGAATCGAGAAAAAATACCCGCATATCGACGGCCTGAACCTCACTTTCGAATTGCTCGAAGGGCTGCAAAAACACCGGGAAATTTACCAGCCGCCGCCGGGCAGCGATGCGCTTTGTTACCTGAACCCGTCGCTCGAAGCGCAGATCGCCAATCTCGCCGACGAGATCGCTTACTACAGCCACGATTTGGACGACGGGCTCGACTGCCACTTGATCCACCCAATCCAGCTCGAACAGCTCGAGGTCTGGCAGGAATCGTATGAAGACGTGAAGCGCCGGTACCCGGACATTGAAGGCCGGGAACTCAATGCCTATGTGATCCGGTGCATCATCGACCGGGAAGTGGAGGATGTCATCGTCACGAGCGCCCAACGCATCGCCGCAGCCCACGTACACAATGTCGAGGAGGTGCGGCGGCAACCTGCGCCGCTGATCGGCTACAGCGAACGGCTTTGCAGCGCCAACCGCGCCCTGCGCACCTTCCTTTACGCAAATTTGTATTACCATCCCGATGTCGCACACGTAAACCGCCGGGCCTGCGAGATGCTCAACCGGGTGTTCGCTGCGTATGTGGAAAACCCCAACCTTTTGGGAGGCAACGCCGTCAACCGGATCGAAACCGATGGCTTGCACCGCGCCGTGTGCGATTACCTCTCCGGTATGACCGACCGCTATTTGCTGGACGAATATACGCGGCTCTTCGGCGCTTGATCCGCGAAAGCCACGGGCGTAATCTCGCCCCGGTTCAGCAATTCCTTATGGCCCCTCCCCTCAAACCCGTTTTGCTTTCGGCGCTCCTCCTGGCGCTTGCCAACCTCCCGGCCCAAGCCGCTTTCTGGCGCTGCGAACTCCCCGGCGGGGTTTACATGGTCAGCCTTCCCGCCGTTTCTTCGGTCAGCACGCACGAATACGTCGTGGATGGCGCGGTGCGCGTCACCGAACTCACCATCGGGACCAACAGCGCGGTGGTCGCCCGATTTTATTATTTGGAGCCGATGGTTCCCAAATCGCCCGTCGGTTTCGGGCAATCGCTGCTCGATAAAGCGCAGGAGAAAGCTCAGGAAGCGTCCACCCGGACGGAAACGGAGGAGGTCTGGAAAAAAGTGGTGAAGAACTACCCGTTGACGACCCATGCGCATACCGTGGAATACCGCCTCGACAGCACGGATCAAATCAAGAAAGTCCAGAAAAGTCTGGAGGATGCGTGGCGCAAGAATCAGGAAACGTTCCTGAAAATCAGCTCCGGCGATTCGGGTTCCGAGCAGTGAGCCAAGAGCGTTTTCGGATTAGGTTGTCGCAATGATCTGAAGGCGCCGCGGGTTGATGCGGGGCTTTTTGAGCGCAGCGGCTGTATTTGTAAATACAGCCCAAGCTCGAAAAGTCGCGCAGCGGCCTACGCCGCCGAAGAGCATCCGACAAAATAAACCGAAACCGCTCTAAGGCTTGAGCAGGTCAAAGAGCCCTTTGGCCTTCTCGATTGTTCCCTGCACGCCGTTTTCGAGCGTTCCTTTCACCCCGTCCATGACCTCCTCCCCGGCGGCGGAAATTAACCGGGCGCTGAGGTCTTCATTGAGATGATCCAGCGGGCCGCTGATTTGCAGCACCGTCCAGGCATAGCCGTCGTGTTCCTGCGTAAAGACCCGCGTGCGCGAACCCGGCAGCCAGTGCAGGCTTCCAGGCGTCACGCCGAGCTGGAATGTCCCTTGCAGCATGCCGCGCTCCACGGTGAATCCGCCTTTCATGCGGATTAATCCGTCGGATTCCGCAATCAGGTGCGTGACGGTGAGCTTCGGCCCCGCATACACAAAATTCGCTTCCGCTCTTTGTAACGCAACCCGGCGAAACTCCCGGGTGCGGGTGAAGGCGGCGATTTTCTCCAGGATCGGCAGCGCTTCGAGTTGGGCACCCGTCAGGTTGAACGTTCCCACGGCTTGCAAACTCTCCGCCGTATCGAGCGACCCCGTCACGCGCGCCTCGCCGTGAGTTGGAACAGGCTGTCGGTGAGAAAAAGATCCGGGTATCGGCAACGCAGCTTCACGTGATCGACCTTCAGCGCGGGCCAGCCCGCCTGCTGCAAAGTGCCGCCATAGCCGGTGGCAACCAGGTCGCGTCCGTTGGGTTCGAGCAGGAGCCGCATCCCTTGGAGGCTCCCCTCCCGGCCCGGCGGCGACCAGGCGAGTTGCGTTTCCTCGATGCGCGCGCGCTTGAGCTCGAACCGCTCGGGAATCCACCATGAACGGCGCTTGGGCGGCTCGCTGGCATTTCCCAATACGGGACTTTGCGCGACGGGAGGATGCACGAGGTCGAGCGCGACCTTCACCCGCTGGATTTGCAGGTTGCTGACCTGCCATGCTCCCTGGAAGAGCGCGCCGGGCTCGAAATCAGCCCGGATCTGGTCTGCCCGCAACTCCTTTATCGGGGCGCTATGGCCCGTGTAGCCGTCGGAGTAGAATGAAAAGCCGTTGCAATGGATCGGGAGGTATTCGCCTTCGGTTGCAAGAAACGCCGAGGTCTTTTGACCCAGCAAGGCGCGGAAAGAGTCGCTGTGCAAATAGCGGTTGAGCAGAATCGAGGAACCGAAATAACCGGCCACGGCGAGGGCCGCAAAGGTGATGCCGGTCCAGAGTGCCACACGGCTCCAGCAGATGGGAGGCTTGCTTTCGGGAGGCATAAGTGCCCGGACTGTAATGCGCTCAGGAAAAAGGGGCAATCGCTGAATGATCCGAAAGGGGAGAATCAGGAAATCAGGAAAAACAGCAAGGTCGCAAACTTGCTTGTCATTCCGAACACAGTGAGGAACCTCGCAAACCATGCAAGGCCTCAAAAAAATCCGGTAGTGTCCTAATTTGAATCTTTGAAAAACTTGATCTTCGGACGGCGCAGCGCTAAAATACGATCCAATATGCGAATTGTAATATTGAATCAGGAGGAAATCGCAGAGTTGGATGAGCAGTCACCTGCCACAGAGCGAGATGGGGGTTATCAAGGCTTACTGGTTGAATTGCAGCGCCGGGTTAATAGGGAAACGGGGGAATTGGAGTTGATGGATGAACATGAGGAAAAAATTCCCCGGTATGCGTTCGATTATGGTAATGGAGGGTGGGAAAAACGGCTTGTGACAATTTTTTGTCGCACGCTTGGGCCGAGGCTGGGCAGGCAAGTTGCTGAAAATTAGTGATTTGCAAATATATTTTTTCCTGTACTTTTTGGATTGGATTGTCGAAATTCATTTCGCCATGAATTTTTCTCCCACATCCATCAATATTTTTCACGGAGACTGCGTTGCTGGTATGCGGCAGTTCGTTCAGTCCAAAACCGTTGATATTGTCGTCACATCTCCCCCATATAATCTCGGAATATCCTACCGCTCGTATTCCGACACGCTCCAGTGGGAGGAATATTTGGAATGGACAGATGAATGGGCCTCAGAAGTGAGAAGAACATTAAAAGAAGATGGATCGCTTTTTTTGAATGTGGGCGGCTCCTTAAAACAGCCCTTATTGCCCCATGCCATTGTCCAGAGGCTTGTGCAGGAAAATGAGATGTTTCATCTTCAAAATACGATTCATTGGATCAAGTCTATTGCTATGCCAGGGAAGGACGGAGAGGAAACAAGACATTTCGGGCACTACAAACCAATCAATTCGGATCGTTTTGTAAATGATCTGCACGAATATATTTTCCACTTAACGCCGCGCGGCGATACCCACCTAGACCGAAAAGCGGTCGGGGTTCCATACGCCGATAAAAGCAACATTTCACGATGGGGGCATACAGGCGGAGAAGATGTAAAATGCAGAGGGAATACCTGGTTCATTCCCTACAAGACAATTTGCAATCGAGCCAAGGATCGCCCTCATCCAGCAACATTTCCCACTGAATTGGCAGAGCAGTGCATCAAACTTCACGGAAAAAATGGCGACTCCGTAGTAATGGACCCATTTTTGGGAATAGGGCACACCGCATTTGCTGCTGTGGAGCGTCATGTTGCGAGTTTTAGCGGCTTCGAGATAGATGGTGAATATGTCAAAGTGGCGATAGAAGAATTGAAGAGTATGGGGGCATCTTCCGCACTGACCAAAATTAAAGAAAGATGCCGCTCATGATTTCGCCTTAGCCGCAACCGCCACCAAGACGGCCATTTGTGGAGAATCCACGGGCGGAATCTCTAAAACCGCCGTGTAGCGCCATGTTTTGCCGTCTAGATAGTGCCAGCATAGCATCGTTTGGCTTTAGGGTGGCCCGTAAGGTCAAAGACCTCCAACTGCGGCCTGTTTTTCTTTTGAGAGGATGTTTGCCATACGCGGATATTCTCAAATCCTTGCAAGCACTTAAAGCAAAATCTTTTTGTGCTTGCAAGAAAGCATAACTTTTGGCAAATCTCTCATCCATGCAGGAAAAATCCATCCAATCATTAGGCGGAGAGGCGAGGAAAAAAGCCTTGTCCGCAGAACAGCGGGCAGAAATCGCCAAGAAGGCCGCAGATGCGAGGTGGGGGTTGCCTGTTTCTCATTTTGAAGGAGAAATAGAGCTTGGAACGGCGAAAATCCCCTGTGCGGTGGTAGAAATAAACGGCGAGACAGTGCGCCTGATTAACAGCGCCGGTTTTATGAAGGCATTGGGACGCCCGTGGAAGGGATCATATAAGCGTACCGACATGCCGAATTTTTTGGAGGCAAAGAACTTGGAGCCCTTTATTTCAAAGGAGTTACGGGGCGTACTGGACATGGTGGAATACAGAACGGAATCTGGGTCAAGCAAGCAGGGCTATCGTGCCGAGATTGTTCCATTAGCGTGCGAAGCATATCTTTCTGCGCGAGACACACCGGGAGCACTTCATTCTTCGCAACAAAATGTTGCCAAGGCATGCGAAATAATTATGCGCAGCTTGGCAAAACTTGGAATTTTAGCGCTGGTTGATGAGGCCACAGGATACCAAGAAATCCGAGATCGCAAAGCCCTTCAAAAAATTCTTGAGAAGTATATCAAGGATGATTGGGCAAAGTGGACGCGGCGATTTCCATTGGAATTTTACCAACATCTATTTCGTCTCAAAAATTTGAATATTCACGTTAGCGGCAATTCTGTGAAACCGTCGTATGTTGGACATTGGACAAACGACATCGTGTACGACCGCCTAGCCCCAGGAATCAAGAAGCGGCTGCGCGAAGTTAACCCCAAAAACGAAACCACCGGCAGACGTACCAGAAAGCACCATCAGCACCTAACTGAGGATATCGGCATCCCAGAGCTACAGCAGTATCTTTCAAATGTGATTTTTTTAATGAGGGGGTGCCAAACATGGGATGAATTCAAGAGGCGACTTGATGTTTCCGCTCCAAAATTTGGAGATACAATGAGCCTGCCGATGTAAAAACCGGGGGTGGCTTGGCGCTGCGCTGGAGATAGAACCGCATAGGGTTCGAGTCCCCAGGCGGAAAAATCGCACACCTCCGCAAACCCGGCGAGAAAATTCAAATTAGGACACTACCAAAAATCCAACCCTGAAATGGTTTGCGGGACCCACTCACTCTGCTCGGGATGACACGCATCAGAGATCCTGAGTTCCAGATTCCTTTTCCTGTTGCGTGAGCCTTGTTGTAAAGCGTTTAAAAGGTGCCTAAGATCCACGGCGTGCTTGCCCTCCACCACATTCACCTCCAAGTCGGCCCCACGCACGCCCCGCAGGATTTATTGCGCGATGTTTGCCTGAATATTCCGCCCGGCCAGTTGGTGGGAATCGTTGGCCCGGCGGGCAGCGGCAAGAGCACGCTGGTCAAAGTGATTGCAGGCGTCCACGAAGCCACGGAGGGAGGCGTCCACTGGTGCGGCCGCGATCTTGCAGAGGAGGATCTCGCGCCTTACGACATCGGCTACGTCCCGCAATTCAGCATCGCGTTCGATCACTTGACGGTATGGGAAAGTATGATCGACGCGCTCCGGCTTCGCGTGACGGGCCTAAGCGAACAGGACCGCTATTTCCGTGCAAAATCGATCCTCGAACAGGTCGGCATCATGGGGATCTCGGGGCGGCGCGTGCGCGTGCTTTCAGGCGGTGAAAAGCGGCGGCTCGGGCTGGCGCTGGAACTGGTTACCTACCCGTCGCTGCTCATTGCCGACGAAGTCACCAGCGGGCTCGATCCCAAATCCGAGGAGGAAATCATGCGCCTGATGTACGATCTCACCCGGGGCGGCGAGCGGATCGTCTTGGCCGTCACCCATAACCTGCGGCACATCGCCCTTTGCGATTCGGTGGTCGTGATGTTCCACGGCTCGATGGTGTTTCATGGCACAACGGCGCAATTGCTGGAATATTTCAAGGCCGAAAGCGCCGAGGACGTCTTTCCCAAACTGGCCAAGCGCAACCCCCAGGAATGGCACGACGCCTGGAATGCCCGGCGCGCGGAATTTGAGCCGAAGATGGACCAACCGCTCGCGGCGCCAGACCCCGCGCCCCCCGCTTCCACGGCTCCGGAAGACGGCGCAAGCGAGCGCCCGAAACCGATTGCGACGCCGGGACTGCTGAACCAATTCTTGGTGTTGCTGGAGCGGCGCTGGCGCATCTTTTTCCGCGACAAAAGCCAGGTCTGGCTGCACCTCGCCCTCCTGCTGGGCTTCCCGTGTCTCGTGGTGATCTTTGCCCTCGGCGGGTTGCCGCAGGTGCAAAATCCGGGGATGACCGCCGACATCAACGTGATCCAGCAACTGCGCGAAGCCATCGCGTTCACCATCCAGTCTGCCAAAATCGGGCAACTCGTTTCCGGGTTGGTCGTGATGCAGGTGGTGCTCCTCACGTTGATGGGGTCCAACAACTCCGCGCGGGAGATCGCCGCCGAACGGCTCATTTTTGAAAAAGAAAAACTCGGCGGGTTGCGGCCGCTGAGTTACCTGGCCAGCAAGGCCACGTTTTTGTGCGTGCTGGTGGCCTTGCAGTCGTGTTGGATGGCGGTCTTCGTCAACGGGATCTGCCATGTGCCGGGCGACCTCGGGGACCAAATTCTCCTCCTCTTTCTCGCCAATGCCGCGATGACCTCCACGTGCCTCGCCATTTCGAGCATGATGAAGTCGCCCGAACAAGCCTCCCTTGTCTCGATTTACCTCGTCGGCTTCCAATTGCCGCTTTCGGGCGCGGTGCTCGGGTTGCCGGATTTCTTCCGCTGGCTGACGCGGCCGTTCATCGCGGCCTATTGGAGCTGGTCGGGCGTGCTGCAAACCATGCGCGACACCCGTTATTACGACGTGGTACAGTCGGTTGCCCCCACCGATCTTTCTCTGGGCGACCTGTGTCTCTTTGCGCTCGCCTGCCACGTGATCATCGGGCTCATCGTTTCCTACCTTGGCTGCATTCGCTGCCGGTGGGAGTAGAAGCAGGTTGCAAACCGCCCCCTTCCCCCCTACATATTCACCCCATGGCTCGTCGCGCAAGTTTCGCCATTCATCCTGTGTGGATTGCCCTGGTTTTCTTTCTCATCATCGGGGCAGTCACCACGGGCTATTTCCTGGTAGGCCGGGTGAGTGACCCCTACCGGACGCTGGCCCCGCTGGAGGTGCCCGCGTATTTGGAAAACTCGAATAGTCTGCGGGGCAATAGCTACAAGATCAACGGCACCATCTGGAATTACCTGGCCTCCTCGACCCAGGCGGGCCGGTTGTTCTCGGTCGAGGTGAACACCGGGGCTTCCACCGAGATCCTTCCGGTGTTTATCCCTGCCGAATTCAACAGCGTGAACATCCAGAAAGGGCAGCACTTCAACTTTTCAGTGGAAGTCGACGAGAAGGGAATCCTCAGCGTAAAGGGTCTCAAAAAAGCATGAAACGGCTCCTCCTTCTCCTCTTGTGCGGCGCGGCCCCCTTAGGTGCGCAGGTTCCCGACGCTCCCGCTCCCGCCCCATCCCATGCGCAGCCTGCCGCCCCGGCTTCCTCCTCGGCCCCATCCTCATCCTCGTCGAAAACCGGACAACCGTCCTTCCTCGGCAAAGATGTGCCGGTGCTCAATCCCGGGAACGAAGTGCTCACTTGGGATGGCAAGAACTGGAACATCACCAACCAGCGCTTTTTCCAGGCGCGGTTTGAGAAATACCTGAATGCCGCCGAGGAAACGACCGGGGAGGATTTGCAATATCAGAAGATCCTGCGCGCCATCCTCACCAAACTAGCTCCCGAAAACGACAGCCGCACTGCCACCCTGGAAGCCTGGAAATTGCTCCCCCAAGCCTCCAATTTCAGCATTGATGCCCGCCTTTGCGATGCCCTGGCGGATGCCGTTTATAGCTCCTGGCTCTCCATGCGGGCACAGGACCGCCTCGTGGCGGCCAACCAGGAGTTGCAAAATCAGCGCAAGCAGTATGAATGGGCCGCGCAGCATACCGATTCGATCACGTTCCATCCCAGCGGGAAATCGAGCGCCGCCAAGGAGGCCAAGGAGGCCAAGGATCAAGAAAAGCGGATGGCTCCTTACGTCCAGCGCCTCGTCGAGGTCAACGCCCGCATCGTCGCGAACACCACGAAGCGGGAAATCACCGAAGTCCAGGCCCGCATTGAGTTCCAGGCCTTGATCGCGCAATTTTTCCTCCAGCGCCGGTTCCAGCATGTCGTGATGGCCACCCGGTTTTACCGGCACATCTTTAACGACGGCGGCACGACCCTGGGCAAAAGTAAATCGGGCAAACCGGACAAGGGGAGCAAATCCGGGAACAATGCGTCCATGACGGAACTCTACACGAAGGAAACCGGGATGCCGCTCACCGTTGGCGTGGTCGATTCCCTCGCCAATGAGGCGATGCGCGACGTGAAAGAAGGGGTCGAAGCGTACCATTTCCTGCTCCAGAAGAACGAGATTGAAAGCGCCACCAAACGCCTCAGCGAAGCGTTTCTCGTTGGCGAATACATGCCGGAAATCCGCACGCTCCAACGCGACAAAAAGCGGCAGGCGCTCGAGTTCACCCAAAAGGGCAACCGGCTCATTTCCGCGCTCGACGTGCGCGATTACGCGCTGGCCGAAACGTTGGTTAAAGAACTGGAAACCATCGCCAAGGATTTCGATGCCTCCCAGCCGCGGGCTGCCATCGAAACCGCCCGCACCGTGAGCGCCATGCACCTCGCTAAGGCCAAGAACGCCGCCGTAAGCGGGGATCGCACAACACTGGAAAACGAATTACGCGAGGCGACCACCCTCTGGCCGCGCAATCCCGCGCTGGCCGAAGTCGCAGGCATGATTTTCTCGCACGCCGATGTGCAGGGCAAAGCGTTGGCCGACCTCGAGCAGTTGACCAGCCAGCACAACTACCGGCAGATTTACGAAGACAAGGGACGCTTCATTGCGGCCACGGCTTTTGATCCCCAGCGCCAGAAGCAGCTCGAAGCCGCGCTCATGAATTTGCAGCAGATCGAAACGGTGATCGGGCGCAGCACGGAGATTGCCAAACGTGGCGACACGAATGGAGCGTGGGAAGGCGTGGAGCGG
The DNA here is from genome assembly GCA_026398235.1 of Verrucomicrobiota bacterium. Lineage (GTDB taxonomy): Bacteria > Verrucomicrobiota > Verrucomicrobiia > Chthoniobacterales > Chthoniobacteraceae > UBA695. Next base: position 19,365 of record JAPLTE010000048.1, on the reverse strand, counting down.
GCTTCCAAACAATTCCCGGACGACACGAAGCTCAACCAGTTACGGGCGAATCTGACCACGGAAGCTTCGGATTTTGTGCATTGCATCCGCAACGCGCAGCAGTTGGAAGCCAAGGGGCAGACCGGTTCCAGCCTTGCCTGGTATTTGAAAGCGCAAAAGGTGTATCCCCCCAGCGAATTTGCGCAGGAAGGCATTCAGCGCCTCGTGCAAAAACTGCTGCCGGGATCGTAAGCGCGCGCCCGGCCCCTCTCGAAGCGCCGAAAAACGCTCTAATGCCCCAGCCGGGCTTCGTTCTCGCCGGGATGCCGCCAGCCGGTTTCAAAAAAGGCCTGGTCTTCGGCATTCGAAGCGCAGCCGCCCAACAACAGGGAAAGGGAAAGGACCAGCAGGAGCAGGGAAACGGTTTTCATTTTGGGAAGAGGGAATTTTCGGCGAGCCGTTCCTTTTGTAAACGGTTTTTTCCGCTACGCGCGCCGCAGGGTAAGGTGGATGATCTCCGCAGGGGCGGCGGTGCGCAGGGGAAACCAGTTGCCGATCCCGTTGTTGACCACGAGCGTCTGTACCGGGTGACTGGACGTGGCGGGGCGGCTGTACAGGCCCGACCAGTACCGGAACATCAGCGGGCCAAAACCGTATTGCGGATTCAGCATCAACTGCCCGCCGTGCGTGTGGCCGGAAAGGGTCAGCGGAAGGTCGCCACAGTAGTCCCACGCATGCGGATGGTGCGCGAGCAGGATCGGGAACGCAGCCGGGTCGCGCTGCCGCAAAAGGGCATGCATGGAAGCGGCGATCCCCGTTTCGTCGTGGCGATCCTCCAGATTGCCCGGGCCCGTCCAGCGCAGCCCAAGCAACTGCACCGGTTGGCCGCGCACGGAAACCGTGACGGTTTCATCCACGAGCAAACGAAATCCTGCGGCCTTCACCTGGCTCTCAAACGGATAGCGGCCTTGCATCAAATCGTGGTTGCCTTCGCAGAGCACCGGCTCGGGGCGCAAGGCGCGCAGCATCTCGAGGGATTCCGGCAAATACGCGAGGTCGTGGTTGATGAGATCGCCCGTAAACAACATCAAATCGGCATTGAGCTTGTTCGCTTCCTCCACGATTTGCTTGAGCGCACGCCCGTTCGTGAACGGGCCGACATGCGAATCGGTCAGATGCGCAATCGTCATCCCGTCCAGCGCGGCGGGCAACCCGGGCAGATGCACGGTCAGCCGCCGGATGCGGAAATGGCCGAGTTGGCGCGCGGCAATGGTTCCAAGCCCCAGCGTTAAAACGGGCGGAGCCAACGCCGCCACCGTTCCCAGGAAATTGCGACGGCTTATTCCGTTGGGGTCCGCCGGGGCAGTCGCCGTTTTCCGTGGGACAAAGCGAAAGCATCCCATCACCGCCTCAATCCCAACCCCCAGCAGGTTGCCCACGAGAGCCAGCGGGGCCACGAGCAAATGCCAGAGAAAAGCCAAACCCAAAAAAGGGGCGGAAAGCAGAAAGCTGCTCACCTGATGGAAACTGCCCCAAATCATCGCGCCCAATGTGGCGACCTGCGCGGTGAAAAAACCGTGCACCACCCACCGCGCTCCGGGATGCGCGCCGCGTCCCAAAAGGCGGGCGCTGCGCCACCAGACAAACAGATCGATGGCGCAGAACACGCCCAGGATTTTAGACAGAAGAGACATGCAGATGTTCCAAACAGTAATCGTTTCCGTCGCGTGCGACGCGGAATTCCAGTTCGGGATGCGACAACTCCGTGCGCTGGCAGACGACGCACCGGTGCAGCGGTTCGCCTTCGGGGACGGAGGTTTTTTCGAATTGCCGACGGCGGCCCTCCACAGTGCCGCGCTGGCGAAGATGGGCAATGGTTTCCGGCCCGAAAAAGATCAGGAAATTCGTGAGCGAAGCGACAACGGCCATCCGGTAGGACAGGTCATCCAAACTCAGAAACTGCCACAGCAGCACGGCCGCGGAAAACCACCCCAACCATTTCACCCGCAACGGAAACAGGAAAAAGAACAGGATTTGCGTGTTCGGGAAATGCCAGGCGAAGGCGAACAGGAGCGAAAGATTGAGCATCCCATTGGAAAATTGCGCGCCGAAAAGAAACGCGGCAACAGTCGTTCCCAACATCCCGATGAGATAAAACAGGTTGAGCCGGAACGCGCCCCAAATCGCTTCAAGGCTGTCGCCGATCATCCACAGGAACGCCAGGCTGCATGCGGTATCCAAAGCGCTTCCCTGCTGGCCAAAAATCGCGGAAAAAACGGAGCCGTAGCTGGGAATGAAAATGTAGGTGATCAGCCGCCAGATCTGCCCATGGAAAATGGCGTTGGGGTCCAACGCCAGCCAGGAAAGCAGCGACGGGCTGAGCAGGCCGAGGACAAAAACCAGCACGTTGAGCCCCACAATCATCCGCACCAGGCCGGGAATGGCGAAGCGGCCGAAACGGCGTTCCAAAGAGTCGATCAGGTTCATGCAAATGGAAACCGCTCTTCATAAACCCGAACCGGCGGCAAGGCAACCTGTTCCCTCGCATCCCGGAGGATTCACCACAGAGCACACGAAGAGCACGAAGATAAGAAGAGGGACTAAAAACTTGTTCCTTTCTTCGTGGCCCCTGTGTCCTTCGTGGTGAATACATGGGATGGGTGAGTCCTGCGCATTGACTTTCCCCCGCCTCTCGGTAGCATTGCGGCGTGTCTTCCGAAACCGCCTCTCCTGCCGCGCCCAAAAAAACTCCGCTCTTCGACGCCCATCTGGCCGCGGGGGGGAAAATGGTGGATTTCGGCGGCTGGCACATGCCGGTTCAATACAGCGGAATTCTTGAGGAACACCACGCCGTGCGCAACACCCTCGGGGTGTTCGACATTTCCCACATGGGCGAGGTGTTTATCAACGGCCCCGAGGCGGGCAAGTGGCTCAACGAATTGCTGACCAACAACGTGGACCGCCTGGGCCTCGGCGAGTGCCAATACAGTTTTCTGCTCAACGAAGAGGGCGGCGTGATCGACGATTTGCTCGTGTATCGGCTGGAAAAAAGCGAATACCTGCTCGTCGTCAACGCCAGCATGATCGAGGAAGACGTCGCCTGGATGCAAAAGCATCTGCGCACGGGCGTTACGCTGGAAAACCGCAGCGACGAGTTCGCGGGCATCGCCGTCCAAGGACCGCGCGCGGCACAGCTCTTCGATCGCTTTTTCGAGGGAAAAATCTCCCGCCCGGCCCGCAACGAAATCCAGCGCTACCAGGCAGATTGCACCCCGGTCCTGATCGCCCGCACCGGCTACACCGGCGAGGACGGCTTCGAGCTTTTCTTCAAGGCGGACTGCGCCGACACCATCTGGAAAGCGATTCTGGAAAAAGGGGCGGACCTCGGCATCAAGCCGTGCGGACTCGGGGCGCGCGACACTTTGCGTCTGGAGATGTGCTACCCGCTCAACGGCTCCGATCTTTCGCCTCAACACACCCCGATCGAAGCGGGCATGTCGTTCTTTGTGGATTTGGAAAAACCGGCGTTCATCGGGCGCTCGAAGCTGGTCCAGCAGCGGGAAGGCGGCGTCCAGCACCGGCTTGTTCCCTTTAAAATGAAAGGCAAAACCCCGCCGCCGCGCCCGCACTATCGGGTGTTCAAGAACGGCGAGCCGATCGCCGAGACCACCAGCGGCACCGTTTCGCCCACGCTGGGCATCGGCATCGGCATGGCCTACGTGCCCGCCGAGTTTGCCCGCATCAACGAAGAAATCGAAATCGAAATCCGGGGCCGCCGTTTCCCCGCAACCATTGAAAAGAAACCGCTCCACAAGAAATGAACATCCCCGACGATCTGAAATACTCCGAAACACATGAATGGGTCCGCCTCGAAGGAGCGCAAGCGCGCGTGGGCATCACCGACCATGCCCAGGCCGAGTTGACCGACGTGGTCTATGTCGAGCTGCCCAAGATCGGAGCCAAAGTGCAGGCCAAAGCGCCCGCAGCCGTCGTGGAATCGGTGAAGGCCGCCGGGGATATTTATTCGCCGGTCACGGGGACTGTGGTTGCGGTCAATGAAGCGCTGGAAAACAACCCCGCGCTGGTCAACACCGACCCGCATGGGGAGGGGTGGATTTTCGTGGTCGCCCTCGACGCCCCGGAAGAAGTCGCGCAGCTCAAAAGCGCGGCGGAATACCAGGCGCTCCTCGGCGAATAGCGGAATGCGTCCGAGGGCGCAGACGTGAGAGATTGGTTCGTTTACTTGATGACCAACTCTCCCACTCTCCTCTACCGCTGGCGCAGTTCGCCAGTCCCGAGCCGGCTTAAGAAGTCGGCGTAGGTGTGGCGGATGCCGCTTTCCAGGTCATACCTGGGTTTCCAGCCGGTCGCCAGCAGCTTTGAGCTGTCCATGAATTTGCGCAGGGTGCCGTCGGGTTTGGAAGAGTCCCACGCGAGTTTACCCTGGAACCCGGTCACGCGGGCAATGGCCTCGGCGAGTTCCGCAATGGATATATCCGAGCCGGACCCGGCATTGATCCAGTCCGGGGGCGTTTCCAGCTCCAGCAACGTCAGGAGGGCGGCGGCAAGGTCGTCCACGTGCAGGAATTCGCGGCGGGCCACCCCGGTGCCCCACAGGGTCACGGTGGAAGCGCCGCTTTCCTTCGCCTCGTGAAAACGCCGCAGCAGCGCGGGCAAGACATGCGAGTTCTCGGGATGATAATTGTCGCCGGGGCCGTACAGATTGGTCGGCATCGCCGAATGAAACAGAACGCCGTATTGCTTCCGGTAATACTGGCAGAGCTTCAAGCCCGCGATCTTCGCGATGGCGTAGGCTTCGTTGGTCGGCTCCAGCGGTGAGGTGAGCAGGCACTCCTCCGTCATCGGCTGCGGGGCTTCACGCGGGTAAATGCAGGAGCTTCCCAAAAAGAGCAGGCGCTGGGTTTCGTGCTTCCACGCCTGGTGGATCACATTGTGGGCGCTTGCGAGGTTCTCGTGCAGGAACTCGGCGGGATAGGTGTTGTTCGCATGGATGCCGCCCACGCGCGCGGCGGCGACCACGACCACCTGCGGCTTCTCCCCGGCGAAAAAGCTGCGTACGGCCGCGCCGTCGCACAAATCCAGTTCCTGCCGGGTGCGCAGGATGAGGTTCTCAAACCCGCGGGTTTGCAGCGCGCGGACAACGGCCGCGCCGACCATGCCGCGATGCCCGGCCACGTAGATGCGCGTCGAAGGAGTAAGCGTCATGAGTTCTAGGCGCAGTTGGTTGCGGTGCCGCTGTAAGCCAGCTCGCGCCGGGCCAGTTCCAGATCGGCCTCGGTCATGATGCGCACCAAATCCTTGAATTTCACCTTGGGTTCCCAGTTGAGTTGTTTTTTCATTTTGGCCGGGTCCCCGATCAAGAGCTCGACTTCGCTGGGGCGCTCGTACCGGGCATCGTGCTTGACGTATTTCTGCCAATCCAGATCGAGCATCCCGAAGCATTCTTCGCAGAACTCGCGGATGGTGTGCGTCTCGCCGGTGGCGCAGACGTAATCGTCCGGCTTGTCCTGCTGAAGCATCAGCCACATCACCTCGACGTATTCCTTGGCGTAACCCCAGTCGCGCTGGGCATCGAGGTTGCCCAGATACAGGTCGTCCTGGAGCCCCATCTTGATGCGGGTGGCGGCGCGGGTAATCTTGCGGGTCACAAACGTTTCGCCCCGGCGCGGACTCTCGTGGTTGAAAAGGATGCCGTTGGTCGCATGCAAATTGTAGGCTTCCCGGTAGTTGACCGTCAGCCAGTAGGCAAACACTTTGGCGCAGCCGTAGGGCGAGCGGGGATGGAACGGGGTGGTCTCCCGCTGCGGCACTTCGTGGACCTTGCCGAACATCTCCGAAGAGGAAGCCTGGTAAAAACGGACATCGCGGGTCAACCCGGCTTCGCGCACGGCCTCGAGCAACCGCACGGCGCTCAACCCGGTGACGTCGCCCGTGTATTCGGGAATATCGAAGGAGACCCGGACATGGCTTTGCGCGCCGAGATTGTAGATTTCGTCCGGCTTCAAATCGTAAAGCAATTTGACCATCTGCACGGAGTCGGCCAGGTCGCCGTAATGCAACTTGAGGTTGGCACCCTTGGAGTGGGGATCGTTGTAGATATGGTCGATGCGACTCGTGTTGAAGGTGGAGGCCCGGCGGATGACGCCGTGGACTTCATACCCCTTTTGCAGCAACAGTTCGGCAAGGTAAGAGCCGTCCTGACCGGTGATCCCCGTGATGAGTGCTTTCTTCATGAGGGGCGATTGAAGCGGAATTTTTTGCCTTTGTCCTTGCGCAAACGCGCAAAGTTTGTTTTAGATTATGCGCAATTTATGGGGAAATTCGACCCTGTCCTCCGGCGGCGCATCCTCGCCGTGGCTTTTCCGTCCATTACGGAAACCGAACTGGCGGTGCTGGACGGCATCCGCGAAGCGGTGGGGCCGGGGCGGCATTGGGAAATCGTTGTCCTGACGGGCGGCTACGAGAGCATTCTGCGGCAGCTTGCCGAAATGAAAGAGCTGGCGGGAGCGATTGGCGACTTTGTGAGCGACGCCTGGGTGCAGACGCTCTGCGTGCATGGGGTGAAAGTGGTGCAACTTGCCCACAGCACGCACATGAAGACCGTGGCAGCCATTACAGCCGATTACGAGGCAATGGGCCGGGGGGCGGCCCAAACCCTGCGCAGCAACGGGGCCGGGGCGTTCGCGTTTCTCGGCGCGCCGGGCCAGCATGCGTCCAACCAGCTTTTCCAAGGGTTCGCAGGGGCGCTTTCCTCGGAATGCAAGCGCTCCAGCGGCACCTCGCTGGCGCAAATCCGCGAGTTCCTTCGCCCCCAACCGCGTCCGCTCGGCCTTTTCGCCGCTTCCGACCGGCTGGCCCGCTTTGCCGTGCTGGCCGCGCGCGAACTCGGATGGCGCGTTCCCGAGGAGTTGGCGGTGATCGGCGTGGGCAATGTGCGCCTGGAATCGCTCTACGCAGGGATTCCCCTCTCCAGCTACGAATTGCCGGGGCGCGAACTCGGCCGGATCGCCGCCCGCTGGCTTCTGAAGCAGCTCAATGGCACGGCTGCGGACGGCAGCCTATTTCCCCAGCCTGCGGGGTTTCTGCATGAGCGCAAAAGCAGCCTGCGTTCCCCGACTGGCTTGGAGCGCGCCCTTTCCTACGCGCGCAGCAACCTGGACCAACCGCTGCCGGTGGCCGACCTCTGCCGGATCGCCGGGATGTCCCGCCGTTCGCTGGAAAACGCCATGCAAATGGCGTGCGGGGCCAGTCCCGCGGTTTACCTGCAAAACTTGCGCAAGGAGCGGGCGCAAACTTTGTTGCGGACCACGCAAATGGGCATCCAATCCATCGCCCGGACCTGCGGCTATCTTGAGCCGTGCGTTTTTTCCACTGCGTTTCGACGCTGGACGGGCATGAGCCCCAGTGGGTACAGAGCGCGGACTGGGCCAACGGTTGGAGCAGCACGGGAGGAGTGACCGGGTGGAACTACGTCGGGACCCTCAAAGACGCCAGCGGCGTGTACCTTCTCGGGAATGGCTGGGTTTTGGGGGCCGGGCATGTGGGAGCGGGAGATTTCACCCTGGCAGGAACGGCGATTCTCCTGATCGAAAACCGCCCGACTTTCACTTCACCCCGGTCGCAAAGACGGTCTGAAAATGGGGGCTCTCCGGCTCCCGATCGACCACGCTGATGTCGATTTCGCGGAACCCCTCCTCGCGCAGCATGTTGTCGAGCTGCACTTCGGTGAAACCGAGCCAGAGATCGGCATACATATCCCGGGCATTCTCGAATTGATGCGCCAGCAAATCGAGGATGGCGATCCGCCCTCCCGGTTTGAGAATGCGGCGGGCGGCGGCGATGGCGCGCGCAGGGCTCCCGGCATGGTGCAGCGCCTGGCTTAAGAGGACGAGGTCCACTGTCTCATCCGCGATGGGGGGCTCCTCGATGTCCCCCAGGCGGTACTCCAGATTTTCAAACCCGTGCTCCTTTGCGAGTTGCGCGCCGAACTCGACCATCTTCTCCGAGTTGTCCACGGCGATCACCGCTTTGGCGCGGCGCGCCATCAGTTGCGAGAGGGTCCCTTCGCCCGCACCGAGATCGGCCACGGTGATGGGCCCGATCATCGCCAATAACATATGCGCAAACCCTTTCCAGGAACGTCCCGGGCAATAGCTGCGCCCAAATTTCCCGGCCAGTTTGTTAAAATATTCGCGCGCGGTGTCCTGGCGCTTTTTGCGGATGAGCTTGAGCGCTGCCCGATCGTGCTCCGCCTCGGGGAGGTCGGCCGCACTGGCCGCGATGATCTCTTTAAATGGCCCGTCATGGTGGCCCGAGCGCCCATAGTAGATGTTCTTGCCCGCGCGACGGTCCACCACCAACCGCGCCGCCTTCAATTGCGCCAGATGACTGGAAATGCGGCTCTGGCCCATGCCCAGGATCTCCTGGATTTCCGCCACCGAAAGCTCCTCCTCGCCCAAAAGGAGCAGCAGCCGCAGCCGCGTGGGATCGGCGAGGAGCTTAAGGGATTTGACGATGGAAGACATGCACTTATGAACATATCAACCGATAGTGATTGGTCAATCTCCCGATGGCTTTAATGTTCCGACCTTAAACGGAATCGCAGGCAGGAACCCGACTGGATAGCTGCTTTTGGTGAACTTTTTCTTTTCCGAGTCCCCGTTTTCATAAAAGGCTTCGAGAAGCAGGTTTCCCCGCAACCCCTGCGGAACTTTGGCACTGGTGCGCAGCGCGATGGCGAGCCCCACGGGATCGGGCGAAACGCTCTCGAGCGTGATGCCGGCCGGCGGCTCGCTTAATTGGATCCGAAGCGCATTGGAAGCAAACGGTTTTCGATACGGGCTGGCTAAAGTCACCCGCGTGACACTCCCTGGGGCGAGCTTGACCCGCTCCGGTTTTGCAATCTGGAACAAAGTTCTCCCGCGGCCCCCATTATTGGTCGCGTACAACGCCCCTGCCTGTACGAGATGGTGATAGATAAAGGCCTGGAGCATGTCGTCGGCGGGAACAACCGGGTGGATCAGTTTGCGCTTTTCCATATCTGCGCTGCCCTCAAGCGCAAGGACAACCGGCTCGGGCAATGGAGCCTGGGGAAAAGTCACGGTGGCGCGAATCTTGTCCTGGCCCGCCGGGATGTCTCCCCCCGCCAAAAGAAATCCTTCCGGGGCGTCTTTGAAGGCGAACTGGATGTCGCCCGCGAAGCCGTCCTGGCGCAAGGCATACACGGTCAGCGGCACCGTTTCCCCGGGACGTGCATTCAGATTGGAGGGGACGGCTCGCAGGGCGAAATCGGGCTGGGGCGCGCTGATTCGCAACCGATAAGCATACTCGGGGCCTCCCTTGTGCTGGGAATCCCCGATGGAAAGAAAGTAGCGTCCGCCCGCCACAATGGTGAAGGAGAGGTACGAATCGGCCTGGTGGGTGAGCAGGCCCGAGCCTTTGTCGTCCCGGTCGTCATTGAACGCGACCTGCAGACCGGTTTCATCGGTGATTTTGAGCCAGGAATCCAGCGGGGAATTGAGTCGGCGCGCCACGACTTCCGCCACCACCTTGTCTCCCGGGTTGGCGGAAAAGCTGAACACATCGACATCCCCCGGGGCATTGATGTGCCCATTGAGGATCTTCGGGAGAGTCACGGGTTGCGCTTCCTTGGGAGTGTTGTTGGGCTCCTTTTCGATTCTTTCAGGCAGATTGCTGTGGGCAAAGGCGACGTCCCCAATGACAAACCCGTTGCGAAGATTCTCCACGCGATAAATGCCCTCGGTCTCCCCCGGTTTCACAATCGCGCGCGTGCTCGGGAGATTCCAGCCCGCCACATCCACGGTGGAGGCGAGGCCCGTGTGTCCGCCCAGCGGAAAAATGCCTGTGACGAACGGAATTTCTCCCACGGTGAGGCGGTACACAAAATCCTCGCGTCCGCGGTACAGCGCATCTTTGATTTCAAGGAGGTAAACGCCGTCGGCGGGAACTTCGTAGCAAAGGACCGGGTCGGGACTGAAACGGTAGTCGTTGGCGTAGGCCACCTCGCGGCCTTTGGCATCGTAGAGCGCCACCACCGGCTGGAACCAGCCGGGGACAGCGTCGGCCAGATACGGAATCAAATCCCGGCCTTGTGTGGCAATGACCACCCGTGCGCCGCGCCGGGCCTGAAAAGCATAGTGATCCACTTCGCCCGGCAGAATCTGGCCGTTGATGACGGTGGGCAAAACCACCTGCATCGCCGTTTCGACTGTTTTCCCAAGCGCCTCCGGCTTGCGCTGTTCCGGCAGGGTGCCGATGCAGAAGGCAAGGGGATTGGAGAGTCCCTGGGGGGTCAATAACCGCATCTCGCACGGGCCGGGCGGAGCGTTCGGGTCCCGTGACCCATTCGTCCCGGGAGAATTCCCGCCAATTCAGCGCAGGATTTGCCTCCTTTGCCTTTTTGCGCGCTTCATCCAAACGATTGCGAAATTTAGCGCGCAGCCCTTGGGTAAGCTGCCTGGAATATTTGCCCACGGTTACTTTCACTCCGCTCCCGGAGACGAGAATCTCTTTGGCATCTTTGAGACCCTGCCCACCCACCACGATGCTACAAGTCGTGCCGCGCTGGGCTCCCGCCGGAAAAAGATAGCCGATATGCGGGGCACCTCCAAATTGCGCTTTTTGAGCCTGGAGCGCCGATGCACCCATCCCCCAGATGAGGAGACACAGAAAGGCGGCTCTGGTACCCAAACAGCCCGGTTTTAGTATTTTCACATCCTTCGTGTGAGATTTCATCGTTTTCATCAATGGACCACTTACATGATTTCCCGCAGGCGTCCCCCGGACTTGATTTCCCCGGAAATGGCCTGAGTGATCCGCACATTGCCGTCGCTCATCCGGGGGAACTTGGCATCGGGGTCGATCCCGAGCTGTTCGTACATGCTGCCGAGTAAATCCCACGGATAAACGGGGCGATCCTTGACCTCCTCGCCCCGCGCGTCCGAGGCCCCCACGATCTGACCACCCCGGAAACCGCCCCCGGCGATGAAGGTGGAAAAAACCCTTCCCCAATGCCCGCGACCGCCGCCCCAAGGCTCTTCCCATTGCACTTTGGGCGTGCGGCCAAACTCGCCACCGCACCAGACGATGGTGCTATCGAGCAGCCCGCGCGAGGACAGGTCCTGGATTAACGCCGCAAGACCGGCATCCAACTGCGGCAACTTCGTGCGCATCGTTTGGAAGTTTTGCTTGTGGCTGTCCCACCCTTTGAAATTGATCGTCACAAAACGCACGCCGCGCTCGATGAGCCGCCGCGCCACCAGGCACGATTGGCCAAAGGTGTTGGTGCCATACCATTGCCGCACTTTATCGCCTTCCGAAGTCACATCAAATATTTTGGCCCCATCGCCCATGATCATGTCGTAGGCGCCCTCCTCGGCATGGTGAAACTCCAGCATGGCCTGGTTTTGTTTCATCGCAAGGCTCAGCGCGTCCATGTTGTGCAGCAACTTGCGCCGCTGCTCCTGGCGTTTTCCGGAAATCCCCTCAGCCACAATTCCCTGCACGGCAAAGGGCGTCTTGCTCGGGTCGCCTCCCGTGGCAAACGGCTTGTAACTTGGCCCCAGGAACCCGGCTTCGGAAAAGCGCCCCTGGGGCTCGGTGAGTACGATGTAGGGCGGGACGAGGCCCTTGTACCCGCCATCATACCCCTTCAACAAGGAAACCACCGCGCCCATGGAAGGATAAACCAGGCGATCCCCTTCGGCATGCCCGGTCTGCACCATGTAAGCCGCCGTCTCGTGGCCGTTGCTGCCGTGCGTCATGCTGCGGATGAGTGAATATTTGTCGGCCTGCTTGGCGAGTTCCGGCATCAATTCGCTGATGACGATCCCGTCCACATTGGTCGCGAGCGGCTTGTTCAAAGGCCCGCAGTAATCGTTGCCTGCGTCCGGTTTCGGGTCAAAGGTGTCGAGGTGCGACGGCCCGCCCCAAAGCCAGATCTGGATCACCGCTTTTGCTTTCGCCGTGGGGGGCGCAGGGGTGGCCAACTGCGAAGCCATCCCAAGATGTTTGCCGAGCATGAGCCCCGCCGCAGCCAAAGATCCGCTCCGCAAAAGCTGTCGACGCGACACCATGTGCTCAAGCATATGGGAAATAGGATCGTGTTTCATAATTTTAATGACGGTAAAGAAACTCCGCGCTGTTGATGAGCGACCAAGCCAGGTCGAAGAACGCTTGCTCGCCCTTGGCTTCGCTGCTCGAAGCATACGAGTTCGCTTCCTGCACCTCCTGCTCGGTGGGGTAGCGGGAAAGGACGGTCAGGTAAAGCGGGGCGAGCCCCTCAACAGGCGGGCGACCCGGAGGAATCAACGCACGCAATTTTGCACTGCCCGTAATTTTTTTTTGGATATGGCTGGAGTTGAGCAGGTGCAAACGCTGCGCCGCCGTGGATCGGTTCGTGCGCTCGCTCAGCAACCCGGTGTCGCGCGAAGGCCGCCCGAACAGGTCGAGAAACGGGCTGCTGATGCTCCCGTCCGGCAGGGCAATGGAGCGTTTGTCCACCGGCACCCAGGTGAACGGCTCGGGAATCATGCTCGAGTATTCATCGCTTGCCCCGGTGATCTGGTTGATCGCGTCAATCAACACCTCGGCATCGAGACGCCGCAACGGGTAGGAGGCAAAGTTGGCCTCGCCCTCCGGTTTGGGCGTGGCAGGGATGCAGGAGCGTTGATATGTGTTGGAGTTCAGGATCAACCGGTACAGATGTTTCAGGTCATAATGGGCCGCCACCAGTTCCCTGGCGAGGAAGGCGAGCAGTTCCGGGTTGCTGGGGGGATTGTCGGGACGGCTGTCGTCGGGTTCCTGGATGATTCCCCGGCCCATCAGCCAAAACCAAACCCGGTTGGCCGCATTGCGCGCAAACGGGGAATTTTTGGAGGTAAGCAGCCAATCCGCAAACAGCTCGCGCGGATCTTGATCCGGGGAAATTTCGACGCTCGTGCCGTCCGGGAATGTGGCTTGTACGGGATCCTCGTGGCCTCCTCCCATTCCGTTGAATGAAACAATCTCTTCCTTCCATTCCCCGGTGGCTTTGAACCCGATCTGGGAGAAAAAAATCGCCATGCCGTCCAGCTTCGCTTTGGGCCAATGGTCCGTGCGCTCTCCCAGGAAGGTCAACGCCACCGCCCGCGCGATCGCCTTCGGCTCCCGGCTGCCCGCCGAGCGGTAGAAATTCACCTGCGGCACGCGGAAATTGCTCCCATTGGCTGTCAGGAGTTCCCGGGCGAATTGCGAGTAGGGGATGTTCTGTTTGAGGGCCGTGCGGATCCAACGATCATACGCCTGCGCAGCATTGGGCCAGAGATTGACGGGGAACTCCGCTTTGACGCGCAGCAGATCGCACCATTTCATCCCCCAATAATCCGCGAACTCGTCGCGCGCCAAAAGTCGTTCGATCCATTCCGCGCGCTTGGTGGGGCTCGGGCTGTCGAGAAAAGCTTGTGCCTCCTGGCCTGTGGGGAGTGTGCCGAGCAGATCCAGGTACACCCGCCGCAGAAATACCGCGTCAGAACAGAGGTTGGCCGCTGGCAGCCCCAGTTGCTTCAGCCGGGCGGAGATGAAGGAGTCAACCCGCGTCGGAGCAGGCACGGAGGCGCCCGGTTTGGTCTCGAAAACCGCGACAGGTTCCCCGCCCCAAGCCGGAAGAGCGAGGAAAAGAACGAAAAAAAAGAACGCCTTCATTAGAGAGGTGAGCAGAGAGATCCAGGCAGAAGTAAACCCGCTCTTTGTTAAGGATTTATGTGGGGGAAAATGCCAAATTGTTAAGGAAGTGTTAAACTTTAAAACCCGGGACGCCGAAACCAGCAGCCGGGACGGCTGCGCTCCCCGGACGAACCGCACCGCGCCAGCCGGAAGTTTTGTGCCTTTTGCGCTTTTTTGCGGCTAAATTTTTGGATCTCCGCCCTTACTGCGACTGATTCCCGAATTCTTTTTTCCCATCCCAGCGTTTTCTGGTCCACACCCGCCTGTTTTTTGCGTAGGAAATGCGACAGTTCCCCTCCGGGGAGCGCACGCGTCTCGCGTGCTGGCAGGGGCGTCCCGCCCATGCGAACTTCCCATCCTCAGCAGCCAAAAAGCGTCAAGCAGGCTCAACGCCTCCGCCGCACTCCCGGGACGCCGAAACCAGCAGCCGGGACGGCTGCGCTCCCCGGACGAACCGCACCGCGCCAGCCGGAAGTTTTGTGCCTTTTGCGCTTTTTTGCGGCTAAATTTTTGGATCTCCGCCCTTACTGCGACTGATTCCCGAATTCATTTTCCCTCCCCCCGCGTTTTCTGATCCACTCTTGGCTGTTTTTTGCATAGGAAGTGCGAACTTAACCTTTATTGCTCATGAAAGACGCCGAAAAACCGCAGGAGGCCCAGTGCCTTCACTCTTCTCCGCCTCCGCCCATTGAGGTGCCCGAGGGGGTGCTTCGCGCTTCGGTCGATGCCGAGAAACAATCGCTGACGCTCGACTACGATCCCGCACGCATCACGGACGAGACCATCCGCGAAGTGGCCAGCCGCTTGCTCCCGGACGGGGGGGAGCATTTTGAAAAATGCCTGATGCGGCTGCACGGGCGGGCTTGCGAAGCGTGCGCGATCCGCTTTGAACGCAAGGCGGAAGCGATCCCCGGGGTGCGGCGGGCAACGGCAACCTTCATTGGCGGGGTGATGACGGTGACTTACAACGAGGCGCTGCTGAGCCCCGAAGAGGTGTTCGCAAAGGTGGGTGCGACGGGGGCCGATGTTTCGCCGATCACGGCAAAAGAGTCGGAAACCGGCCTGCGGATGGACCGCGTTGAAGCCGCGTTCACCGCGCTGTGCCTCATTTTCACGGTGGCAGGTTGGTGGGCAGGCAAAGGGACGACGCTCTCCAACGCTTTTTATCTCCTCGCCTACTTCACCGGCGGCTCCTTCGGTGTATTGGCGAGCTTCCAATCGCTGCGGCAGTGGACCATTGATGTCGATCTCTTGATGGTGCTCGCCGCGCTCGGAGCCGCTTATGTCGGCGCACCGCTGGAAGGGGCGACGCTCCTCTTTCTCTTCTCTCTCTCCAACGTTCTCCAGGAATACGCCATCGACCGCACCCGCAAGGCGATCAACTCGCTCATGAAGCTGCGGCCCGAAAAAGCGCTCACCCGGCGCGACGGCGCGACGGTTCTCCTGCCGGTGGAGCAACTCGTAGTGGGCGACATCGTGCTGGTGCGCCCCGGCGAGGCGATCCCGCTCGACAGCCAGATCGTCGAAGGCTCCAGCGCGATTGACCAGGCGTCTGTCACGGGCGAGTCGATGCCGGTCCATAAAAAAACGGGCGACCCCGTGTTTGCGGGGACGATCAACCAGAGCGGCGGGCTGGAAATCCGCGTCACCAAACTGGCCAAAGATTCCACGATCGAAAAGCTCATCCGCATGGTCGAGGAAGCCCAAAGCGAGAAAGCCGAAACGCAGCGCTTCCTCGACAAGGCCGAGCAATGGTACGCCTGCGGGGTGATCTTGTTTACGTTGGCGCTTATTTTTGCGCCGCCCCTGCTCGCCCAAGTGTTGCCCCGGCTGGTACCGCACCGGCCCTTCCATGAAATTTTCCTGGAAGCCATGACCGTCATGGTGGTCGCCTCGCCGTGCGCGCTCATCATCAGCACGCCCGCCTCGATCCTCTCTGCCATCGGCGGCGCGGCCCGGCGCGGCGTGCTTTTCAAAGGCGGCGCGCACCTGGAACGGACCGCCACGGTGACCGTCGTCGCGCTGGACAAGACCGGCACGCTCACCGAGGGCAAACCGCGCATCACCGACACCGTGGTCGGCGGGACCGTCGTGCATTTGAATGGCGGTGCGGAGAACGGCGCGCTGGAATTGCTCCAACTCGCGGCGGCGGTGGAATTCAAGTCCGAACACCCGCTGGCCCGTGCCATCGTCGAGGAAACCGGGCGACGGGGCATTGCGCTGCCGCATTGCGTCGAATTCCAATCCGTTTCCGGCAACGGTGCCACCGGACTCGTCAACGGGCGGCGGATTGTGGTGGGTAGTCCGCGTTATTTTGAAAACCTCCGCATGACCCAATGCGAGAAGACGCTGCAGGAAGTGGAAAAACTCCAGAACGAAGGCAAAACGTGCGTGCTGGTGGGAGAACTGCAAGGTGAAACCGGGGTCATTTTGGGAGCCATCGCCATCGCCGACGTGCTGCGCAAAAGCGCCTCCGAGGTGGTTGCGCGGCTCAAAGCGATCGGCGTCCAACGCGTGGTGATGCTTACGGGCGACAACCATCGCGTCGCGGCAGCCATCGGCAAGCTGGCGGGTGTGGACGAAGTGTATGCCGATTTGTTGCCCGAGGACAAAGTGCGCGTCATCAAAGAGCTCAAAAAGATCGGCCCGGTGGCGATGGTGGGGGATGGGGTCAACGACGCGCCCGCGCTCGCCCTGGCCAACGTCGGCATTGCGATGGGAGCCGCCGGAACCGATGTGGCGATGGAAACCGCCGATGTCGTGCTGATGAGCAACGACCTGCACAACGTCGCCTTTGCCATTTCCATTGCGCGCCACGCCCGTCGGGTCATCTGGCAAAACCTCATCTTCGCGCTTTCCGTGATTTTGGTCCTCATCATTTCGGCGCTTGGATTCCACCTACCCTTGCCGTTTGGCGTCGTGGGCCACGAAGGCAGCACGGTCCTCGTCTGCCTCAACGGGCTGCGATTGCTGGCATTCCGGGGAAAGGTTTAGCCCCCTGGCGGAAATCTCACGTATTTCACGGTCCGACGCGCGGGATGGACAAATGGGTCGTCCTAGTGGATACGTAGAAATATGAAACTTTCCAACCGGACTGACTATGCGCTGCGTGCGCTCTTTAGCCTGGTGGAAGCCGGGGAGGAGCAACTCGTCTCCACGCGGCAACTGGCGGAGCGCAACGACATCCCCAAAAAATTTCTGGAGCAGATCTTGATGGAGATGAAGCAGAAAGGGTGGATCGTGAGCGTTACCGGCAAACGGGGCGGCTATCGCCTGGGCAAACCGCCGGGACAGATCACGATGGGGGAGGTCATCCGGCATTTTGACGGGATTCTCGCGCCCATTGCGTGCGTCTCCTCTGCAGGCTACAAATGCTGCTCGCAAGAAGCGGTCTGCCGGTTTCGCCGCCTCTTCCTCGACGTTCGCAATTACGCCGCCCGTGCGATGGACGAAGCGACTTTGGAGGCCGTGTTCAAGGCTGAACCGGTCACGCGCGAAGAGGTTTTCAAAGAGACGCTGATCTACGGCGCGGGGATTTAGGGCCAGAGCGAGAGTGATGCCAAAAAAGCATCCGCAACGAAGCATTAAACCCCATGGCATCACTTGGGGCGGCGCGCTGCCCCAGCTTCGAATCGCTCAACCAGAAAGTTAAGGAGCAGGAGGCATCGCGCTCCAGCGCGCAAAAATGCCGCACGGCAGCAGTCTGCCTCCCTTGGATTCGAGGAGCGTGAGTTCCCCGGAGGCAATTCCGCCCTGGTATTTCTCGATCATATCCTCCAAATTATACCGGTAGGCCAGTTGGGAATAACCCGAGGCGTAACCGTTGATCGCGAAGAAGACCGGAGCCTCGCTCAAGAGCCGTTTGCAGGCGTCCACCAGCGGCACGAAATCGTCCTCGATTTGCCAGACATCCCCTTCGGGGCCGCGACCGAAGGCGGGCGGGTCCATCACAATCGCATCGTAGCGGTTGCCGCGCCGCAGTTCCCTTGCGACGAACGCCTTCGCGTCATCCACGATCCAGCGGATCGGCTTGTCTGCGAGGCCCGAGAGCTGCGCGTTATCGCGGGCCCAGCCGACGCTCGCCTTGGAGGCATCCACATGGCACACCCTGGCACCGGCCTGCGCGCACGCAAGCGAAGCCCCGCCGGTGTAGCCAAAAAGATTCAAGACGGAGACCTCCCGTTTTGCCGCCCGAAGGGTCTCCCGCATCCAAGCCCAATTCGGCGCTTGCTCCGGAAAAATGCCGGTGTGTTTGAAAGCCGTCGGGCGGATATGGAAAGCGAGCTCACTCAAACGAATGGTCCATTTTTCCGGAACGGATTTGGTGAAATTCCACCGCCCGTCGCGTCCCTCGCGCACAAACACACCGTGCGCCTCCTTCCATAAGGCCGCGTTGGCCTTGTGCCAGAGCGCTTGCGGGTCGGGCCGGCGCAACAGCACCTTGCCGTAGCGCTCCAGTTTTTCCCCCTCGCCGCTGTCGAGCAGTTCGTAGTCAGCCGAAGGCTCGGTGCGGAGGATTTGCGGTTGGATGGACAGGTTCACGCGCTCAAGGTTAAACCCGAACGCACCGGGCGCAGCAAGCAGGAACCTTGGCGCGCTTGCCGACAAAAAAATCTGGAACTCAGGAACTCAGGAATGGGACAGAAAAATTTTACAGCCTTTTATAAATGCTGAATTCACGGATTCGCACGAACGGCGCATCTTTCTCCCAAGGTCTTCTGTATTTTTGGAGCGCTCTTTTTCCTCGTTCCCAAGCTCCAGCTTCCTCCGCACGAATTGCCTGTCCGCCACCCCTACCGGGGTGAGGCGTTGGTGGGTGGGTCCCGGGGGTATCGCTTCGCTCAACCCCCGGCTAATATCCGTGAACCCTCCGGGTTCATGGGTGCTTTTTCCCTCCCTCCCCTTCTTTTCTTCGTGCCTTCGTGCCTTCGTGCCTTCGTGCCTTCGTGCCTTCGTGCCTTCGTGCCTTCGTGCCTTCGTGCCTTCGTGCCGTGCCTTCGTGCCTTCGTGCCTTCGTGCCTTCGTGCCTTCGTGCCTTCGTGCCTTCGTGCCTTCGTGCCTTCGTGCCTTCGTGCCTTCGTGCCTTCGTGCCTTCGTGCCTTCGTGCCTTCGTGTGAGAATAAAGTCACTCCGCCTTTTCCTGAGTTCCTGAGTTCCAGATTCGTTTTAACTTCTTGTGCGGCGTTGAACGGCCTGCCTGTACATTAAGTGGGACGGGCTCCCCCGATACCCGTCCCACTGCACCGGACCCCATTTCCGGTGAATTGTTGTCTGATAGAGTTTCGCATCGAATCCACATTCTGTCTGGGAAAAGTCGTTCCCAAACACCCGAGCGCGACCCCGGTGAAAAGACCGGAGGGCCACCGGGACTTTTTCGAGCAGGAGGCGCGAAACCAAAAAAACACACTTGAAAAATCGCGTGCTGTGCCGATGCTAGCGGGCATCGACAACCCGATCTCCATCTCCCTTGCCGAGCATCTCACCCCGGAGGAACGCGAGCAAACCCTTCAGACGGTCGAGACATTGAAGGCGATCACCGAGGCCAACCCGGATGACTACCAGTCGCTGGAAATCCTCAAGGACGCGTATTGGCGGCTCGAAGACCAGTGCGAAGGGCTGGCGATCACCCGCAAGCTCGCGGAT
>JAPLTE010000081.1 GCA_026398235.1 Verrucomicrobiota bacterium | reverse complement strand
AGCGAGCCGCTGGGTGGCAAGCAGGATGAGCAGCGTGTGGGCGAAATCTCCCGCGCCGAACAGCCCCACCGCCGCGAGAAATCGCCGGTAGCCGCCCGGCAACGCCCGGAGTTTTTCGCCAAACGAAATGTGAGCGACCGGAAGCCGCTCTTCCTCTTTTACCGCAAAGGCGATCAACCCTGCCGCGATTAAACCGGGGATGAGGGTCACAGCAAACAGCGACGGGTAATGGTGGTGAAAAAGTTGCAAGAGCACCACGGCAGTGGCGGGACCGACGATTGCGCCCAGGGTGTCCATCATCCGCTCAAACCCAAACGCCCGCCCATACGCGCTGCGGTCCACAGAGGCCGCGAGAAGGGCCTTGCGCACCGGGGTTCGCACTCCGCGCCCGAGCCAGGCTGTCGAGCGGGCCAGCAAAACGTGCCAGGCAGTGGTCGCCAAGCCGAATGAGGCCGTTGCGACTGCCGTCACGACGTACCCTGCCACCGCTACGGGTTTGCGGCGGCGTAGGCGGTCGGTGTAATAGCCGCTGCCCATTTTGGCAAAACTCGAAAGTCCATCGGCGAGCCCTTCAATGGCTCCGAGCCAGACCGCCGCCACGCCGAGCGTGGCGAGGAAGGCGGGAAGCAGCGTCGTGGCGATTTCGTGGGACCAATCGCTAAAAAGCGACGCCAGCCCGATGCCCAAGGTTGTCCGGTTCAGCCACGATTTCGATTTCATCTGGAGACCGAAGATTAGAAGAAGGAGGAGGAGTTGTCCGCAGATTTCGCAGAGGGACGCAGATTTTCGAGAGGGACGCACTCCGTGCCGTCCGATGCGCGTGCCCTCTCAACGGCGGTGCTCCTTTCACGGCGGTTCGGCGCTTCCCATCGGCGGGCGGTGGTTGATGGGCGTGGGAAGAGGGCGATCCGTGTGCATGCTTTCCGGCGGTTGATTGAAGTGCGCTTCGATGCACGCCAATTGACGGTTAACGAAATGATCCATGCTGTGGCTGAGCGAATCGATCCACCTGCAAACGGGTGAAAGAATCGTGTAGTCGAGCGTCAAGACCACTTCCGTCAGCCCGGGTCGGATTGGGAAAAATTCCAGAACGCCGAGCACGAACACGTTCCCTCGGATCGAACGGAAAGGCGTTTGCGTGGGGTTTTCCCCAGGCAACTGCACCAATTCGGTTTCGACCCGCAATCCCCACGGCAGACGAAAGATAAAATGCGCTTTCCCGTCGGCGACATCGGCGGTTTCCACTTTGGCAAAACGCCACCGGTACCCTGCCGGATTTGCCAACCGCGCCCTTGCCGTCTCCTGCGCACAGTGCAGGTGAAAAATCTTCTGAATCAGCATAGCTCCCCCCCTCTTCCCCGGCTTGAGGGGAGAGCAGAGCGGGTGCCAGCGTTGAAAACCAAGCAGTTGCGGGCCTCTGGTGCGGCAGACCTGTTCAGAAGCACGACGCTGGTGTCGCGGAAACGGACGCCGATGCTCAACCTCGAAAGTCGCAAAAAAGCGCAAGAGGCGCAAAAAGAATCTGCTTGGACGTCCCCTCCCGGAATCGTCCGCGGAGCGGCCGATCCACCTACAGAGGTGGATCGCGACCTCCGGGCGCGATGGAGCGGCGCGTCATACGCAACCCTTTTGCGCCTTTTTGCGGCTCTTCCTAAACCGTCACGGGATGGCCGAAGTCCGGCAGTCCCTCCGCGGTCCAACCGAACGGTTGCACGCGCACATCACGATCTTTCCAGCCATGCGCCCGATCGGTTTTGGCGTGGTAGAAAATCAAGTCGCCCGCGTGCGGATGCTCCACAAAACAGCAATGGCCTACGCCCCAGACGTGCTCGGTTTTTTGAAACACCGGGCCCCGTTTGGTCCAGGAAGCCGGATTGAGGAAATTGCCGTCCTCGTTCACCAACAACCCGAGGCAATAGTCCGGCGTCCAAGAACCGCTGGCGGAATAAACGACGAAGGTGCGGCTTCCGCGCCGGAGAATTTGCGGCCCTTCGCAAAGCGGCAGCGCCACGCGTTCCCAGGATTCCGTCGGCTCGGTGAGTGCCACGCGCGGACCGGTGAGTTTCCACGGGTTTCGCATTTCTGAAATATAAAGGTTTTGCTGATCGTTTTTGCGACCCGGCCAGCCGCTCCAGACAAAATAGCGCTGCCCGTTTTCTTCCAAAACCGTCCCGTCAATGGCCCAGCCGCCGGTATCCAACATCCCGCGACAGCGCCATTGCCCAAACGGATTCGGCGATTCCGCCTCGAACACCCACATCCGGTGGTTTTTATTTCTGCCATCGTCGGCTGCGAGATAGAGATACCAGCGGCCATCGAGCCGGTGCATTTCGGGCGCCCAGATGTTGCGGGAATAGGGGCCCGTGCGAGGCGCGCGCCAGATCGTCACGGGTTCGGCGTTCCGCAACTCGCTCAACTGCGAAGCGGCGCGCAACTGGAGCGTGCGATCGACCGCCAGCAGCGCAAACCATACGCCACCGTGCTGGATGACCCACGGATCGGCGGCCGGTGCGGGCAGGATCGGGTTGACCAGGGAACGAAAATCGGGATGGGAAGCGAGAGAAACCATGCGAGCTGCCAAAGGAAAAGCAGGGCGCATGCCTCGGGGAATGCCGGAGGTTAAAAATTTGTTTAAATAAACGAAAGCGAGGGTTTTTGAATCAGGAAACCAGGAAACCAGGGGAGGAGGCGGGAAAATGCTTTTTTTAAAAATCAGAAAGGAAGCCGGTCTTTTTCTTGGTTTCCTGGCTTCCTGATTCCTGTTGATTTTACGGAATCATCAAAACCATTCCCGCTTTGAGTTTTGCGGTGCCTTCCATACTGCCGAAATTGGCGGTCTGAATCTTTTTCCAGTGGGCTGAGTTGTTGTTGTAGAATTTTCGGGAAATGGCGGCGAGCGTGTCGCCTTGTTTTACTGTGTAAGTGCGCGCGCCGGGCAGGATGGGCTTTTGCGTCTGCTCCGGTTTGGACGGGCTTGCCGCCCCTTTGCCTCCTGCCGTTTTGGGACTCGCGTTGGCTTTTTTGGCGGCCTCCAGCTCCTCTTTCAATTCCAGCAGCTTTTTCTGAAGCTCCAGGTTGCTGTTTTTGATCCGCTTGGCTTCTTCTTGCGGGATGGTGGCCCCGTTGCCCAGCGTGGCGGAAAGCTTGAACTGATCTTCCTTGAGAAATTTATGCGCTTCCCTGGCGTGAGCCCCTTTGGGAGCCATTTCGAGGTAACGTTGGAAATGGTGAATGGCGCTGACAGGCGCGTTGATCTTCTCCTCGTAAATCAATCCCAGCTTGTAATGGATCTCCGCCGTTTTGGGTGTTCCATCCAGCGACGCCTCATACAGCAGCACGGCCTCGGGATAATCCTGGAGCGCATATTTCTGTTCTGCCTGGGCAAACGACCGCTCGGATTTATTCTGAAGCATCTGATCGCAGCCCGAAAAGACGAGCGCAGCGGCTATTACCAGAACAAGCCGCTTCATTTTCCGAGGGCCTTTTCCACCCGTTCGGCCACGGTTTTGACCACCTTGAGCCGGGCGTTCCATTTGTAATTGGCCGGGATCACCACCCACGGCGCGTGCTCGGTGGAGGTGCGCTCGAACATCTCCTCGGCGGCAGCGCAATGCTGGTCCCAGTTGCGTCGGTTGCGCCAATCTTCGTCGGTGATCTTCCAATGCTTATAAGGGTCCGCCTGGCGGCGGTTGAACCGGTTGAGCTGTTCTTCCTTGTCAATGTGAAGGTAAAATTTGATCAGGAGCGCGCGGTCATCGGCGAGGGTCCGTTCAAAATCGTTGATTTCCCGGTAGGCTCGTTTCCATTCCGGCTCGGTGGCGAAGCCTTCGACCCGCTCGACCAAAATGCGGCCGTACCACGAGCGGTCGAACACGCCCATTTGCCCGTAAGCCGGCAATTTGTTCCAGAACCGCCACAGGTAATGGTGTTGGTATTCCTCTGCGGTCGGTTTGATGATCGAATAGACGCGCACCAACCGCGGATCGAGCCGCTCCACCAATCGCTTGATCGAGCCGCCCTTGCCAGCCGCGTCCGGGCCTTCAAAAATGACGACCACGCTGATTTTCGATTCCGCCAGTCGCCTTTGCAGGCCGAGAAGTCGGAGTTCCTGTTGTTTGAGCTTTTGACGGTAATCGTCTTCGGAGATCGGTTTGTGCTCCAGAGCATCGAGACGGATGCGGGATTTATGGACGGGAGGCGGCATGGCAGACCCCGTTATAACGTCCCCGCGCCAATCCGCAAAGGGAATCAAAGAGGAAAAGGAGATCAGGAAATTCCATCTGGAACTCAGGGATTCAGGAAAGGGAGAAACGGAGGGTCGCGGTTTCTAAATAAAAGAGCGGGGGGAGTATCGCCTCCGTGCGATGCTCCCCCCGCCGACTGCAAACAGTCCTCGGCAACCCTTTCAGGCCGTCCTTGGCCTGGCGTCTATCCTTGACCGGAATTGCCGATGGATGGAGTTCACCGTAAAAGCGGAAAGAGCGGTATCGGGGCAACTCCCCGATTCTTTTAGGGGAAAACGTGAGTCTTTGTTGATTTGCACGCGCAAACACGAGAAAATGCCGCCACTCCCCCGATGCCGCTCAAATCCTACGCTGTATTGAAGGGCCGCCCCCGGGCGACCCGCGTTTCCGCCGAAGGGCGCCCCCATTTTCAACTCCATCTGGAGGCGAATGGGGAATCGCACCGCGTGGCCATCAATGTCCGCTCCATGCTGGAGCCGTCGGAGATGGAATACCTCATCAAATTGCGCTTCGGGCACCCGATCACCGCCGCGCTCAGTCGGCTTGCGCCGGGGTTGCACGCTCTTGAGTGCAAACCGGGCGGGCTCGCGCTCGATTATATCCGGCTGAACCTTTTCCCGCGCAACCAGTTCATGAAACTTCCCAGCCACCAGTTCGATGGCGGAACGGATCTAAACCAAGTGCTGGAGGGAATCTTTGCCGGGGCGATTTCCGATCCCGGCTGTTGGGTCTATGTCTATGGCGAGCCGTGGGAGGCCGACGCTTTCGATCGCGTGTTTCGGTTCCAGCCTTCGCGCGGCTTGCATGATGTGCACATGAACCAGGGCAATGATCCGTGCCACTTGGAACAGGACGGCTGCTGGCAGGACGGCGCGGTGTTGATCGAGCATCCCCGGCAGCAGCGCTGGACAGGGCTCTTCCTCAAATTTCAATCGCAATCGTGGCACACCGATCCCGGCAGCGGACATGCGTTGGCTCCAACCGAGGGGGCATTCTCGCTCGCGCAGATGTCGGGCTGCAATGGCGCGCGATTGCCTGAATCCACCGTGCGGATCATCGCCGCGCTGGTGCATCCCTTGGACAGCAAAGCGCCGCACGGATCGGTTTCGCTGCTGAATGTGAGCCCCTATCCTGTCGATCTCGGCGGCTGGCATCTCGCAGGGGACGCGAAGGGCAAGTGGCCGTTGCGCGGCAGGCTGGCTCCCGGCGAGGCGCGCGAAATTCCGCTCGGCCCGCCGATGACGCTCGGCAGGCAAGGCGGCATCGTGACGCTCGTCAACCACGAGGGGCTCAAGGTGCACGGCGTGTATTACACGGCGGAACAAGCGGCCCGCGCCGGATGGCGGATTCCGTTTTAGCGCAAGAGTCGCTTCGCAAAAGCGCTGGGCGTTTCGGCGTAGAGACGGACCCCGCGTTTGAGGGCGCTTTGTTGGAGTTTGGGCAGACGCGCGTCGATTGCCCTGATGAGCAAGGCGGCTTCCGCTTCGGCTTGGTGCGCGAGAAGCGCTTGGCGCAGCATGGCGAAGTCGCGTGCGGTCCCGGCGATTTCACCCGCTTTGCCAAAGAGATCGATGCGTTTCGCCTCGGCAGCGGGCAGCAAAGCGCGGGCGATCCGCAAATGATACCACAATTCCTTGATGCGTTTGCGCCAGGCGTGGAAACATTCCGGCGTCTGTTCCTGCTGGTAAAGGGCGAGGGCTTTCTTGCCTTTGCTGTAGGAGCGCCGCATTTCTTTTACGAGGTGCTTCCATTCGAGATCCCCCAACGGCCAGCGCCGGACGCGACTACGCGCCAGCTTCAAAATTTCGCCAGCGCGGCACATGGGACGGCGCCCCCGACGCGCAATCCGGTCGGCGTCCGCTTGCAGGGCCTCGCGCACGGCGGCGAAATTTGTCGGGTCCAAACCGCGATCTTTCAACAAGGAATCGAGCGATTTGACGCGCGCATCCGCATCGCGCAATGGAGCGAGCAGGCGCGCTGCATCCTGAAAGAGGAGTTTCTCGACGCGGAACTGCTTGCGTCCAAATTCCGGCGCAACGAGCCGCAGGAGGGCGCGTATTTTTTTGAGCGATTTACGGGCTTCGTGAACGGCGGTGTGCGGTTCCCCGTTGCTTTCAAGAACACGGCAGGCGGCATCGATCTGGTTGCGCGCGATGCGGCGAACCCCTGTTTTCAAAGCCTCGTCGCATTTCAACCGGATGGGTGTTTTCTTTTTCATTCCCGGGCCAGGTTGCGGTTGCTGTATTCGGGGCGGTCGCTCACTTCTTGGGCGAACCATTTGGGCGGAACAAAGGCATGCGCGGCTGCTTCACTGGCAAACTCCACCTCGGCCACCACGAGGCCGCTGTTGATCCCGCCGTAGAGATCGATTTCGATGGTCACTCCGCCGTAAGGAATTTCGTGGCGGTGTTTACTCAAGCGCCGCCCAGCCGTGAGCGGCCATAATTTTTCGAATTGGTCGCGCGTCAACGTGATCTCGTGTTCCTCGCGGACCAGCCCTTTGCCGCGTTTGACCGTGAGAGAATGCTTTTCCCCTTTTTTGCGGAGCCGCACTTGGTTGCCGCCGGGCTCCAAGGCAAGGTACCCTTGTTGAATCGGCGCGCTGGCTGTCCGTTCAAAACCTTCCGGCAGCTTTTTTAGCAGAAACTTCCGTTCGATTTCCTGGTTCATGGATGGCTTGGGTTGCCGCAATGCGGGGTTGTAACAAGCGCGCAGAGTAGCAATAATAAGGGAGGCCATCAAGAACCGCAATGCTATGAATAAACGCGTCCTCATTCTTTCCGCCAGCGCAGGCAGCGGGCATGTGCGCGCCGCCGAAGCGCTCGCCACAAGTTTTCGAGGCCAGCCGGGGGTGGAGGCGGTGGAACATCTCGACGCTCTGGATTATACGAACAAACTGTTTCACGATTTTTACTCGAAGCTCTACCTCAAGCTGGTCACAGCGGCCCCGGAGGTGCTCGGGTGGGCCTACAAGGCGAGCGATGAACCGTGGAAAACCGATGCGATGCGGCTGCGGCTGGACCGGCTGCAAGCGCGCAAGCTGGTGCGGTTCATCCGGCGCTTTCAACCGGATATCGTCATTTGCACCCATTTCATGCCAACCGGCATTATTGCCCACTTGATTGAAAAAGAGGTGATTCAGACCCATCTCTCGGTCGTGTTGACCGACATGGATATGCATGCCATGTGGCTTTCCCGCACGTTCCACCGCTACTTCGTGGCGTTGGAGGAAACCAAGGCCCACCTGCTGGCGCTCGGACTGCCCGAGGAGCGGATCACCGTTTCCGGCATCCCTGTGGACCCGGTGTTCGCCGAGTCGGTGGACCGTTTTGCGGTACGCGAAAGCCTGGGACTCGCGCGCGATCGGTTTACGCTGCTTTTTTCGGCGGGAGCTTATGGAGTGAGCCCGGCGGAATTTGTCGTCACACGGCTCCAGCAATTGCGCCATCCGGTTCAAACGATTGTGATTTGTGGAAAAAACGACGACCTCCGCGCTCGCGTGGAGAATCTGGTCGGCACGGATAACCCCGATTTCAGAGTCCTCGGATATACCGAGCAAATGCACGATCTGATGAAGGCGTCCGATCTTTTCCTGGGCAAACCGGGCGGGCTGACCACGGCGGAAGCGCTTGCCTGTGGATTGCCGATGGCAATTCTGAGCCCCATTCCCGGGCAGGAGGAGCGCAACAGCGATCACCTGCTGGAAGAAGGGGCGGCGATCAAATGCAACGAGCTGACCACAATTGCCTACAAAATCGACGCCCTCCTGGATAATCCTGCGCGGCTGGATTCCATGCGGCAACGCGCCCGGGAGCTTGGACGGCCCCACGCGGCGGCGACCGTTGTGCGCACGCTGCTCGAAGATGATTTGCCGCCGCTGCGGATCGACGCGGTCGAGCGGGGAAAGATTGCGGAAGCAGCGGCGGGGGAACGGAGTTGAGCCTCTCTTTTGCATTTCGTGGTTTCATGTGAGATTTCTTTGATCCATGGCGAATTCTGAATTTGCAATCCGCCCCCCGTTTCTTTGGGGCGTTGCGACGTCCGCTTTTCAATCCGAGGGCGGCTACAACGGGCCCGGGGAGCCGCAAAACAACTGGGCTGCGGCCGAGGCGCGTTGCGACGTGGCGGCTTCCGGGAATGCCGCGGGATTCTGGACGAACTACGCGGCCGATTTCGCGCACTGTCGCACGATGGGCCTCAATGCGTTTCGGCTCGGGATCGAATGGAGCCGCGTGCAGCCTGGCAACGATGGCCACGTGGCTGAAAGCGGGACGCCCCCGCCCTTTGACATGCAAGCGCTGGACCGGTATGTGGAAATCGTGGCCGCGTGCCGACGGCATGGGCTGGAGCCGGTGCTGACCCTTCATCATTTTGTGCATCCTGCGTGGCTGGGAAGCGATCCCTGGCTCGACTCCGCCGTGCAGGAGCCGTTTGCCGCTTTTGTGACGACGACGGTGACTCACTTGAATGACGCGCTGGTGCGTATCCATGGATTGGAGCCGGTGCGGTATTATCTCACCATCAACGAGCCAAATACGCTGGCAATTAACACCTACATCGGCAACCAATTCCCCGGGGAGGCCCGGCGTGGATTTGCGAATTTCTGCCGCGCTACGAATCAACTGCTCGTGGCGCACATCGCTGCTTACAACACGATCCACGATCTGCATGCCGCGCACGGGTGGGGGGAGGCGCGGGTCAGCCTAAACAACTATTGCAGCGATTTATATTGGTCGGACAAAGTGCTCCTGGATTTATTGGGATTGCGCGAACGCGGCCTGATGCGCGCGGACACCGACCCGTATATCGCTCGCAAAAACGCCGAATTCCAAGCCGCGCTGGAATCGGCGAAGATTCCGCTTTATCGGGGCGTCACGTATTATCTTGGCTCGTTGATGAAGCGTTTTTTTGAGGAAGCGGGGCGACGTCTGTTCAATGCGCGGCATTTCGGTGCGCTGCTCGACGCCCTGTTTTCCTCGCCGCGTGCCCGGGTGCTCGATTACCTGGCGATCGATTATTACGATCCGTTTCTGGCACACGTGTTCCGGCTTCCGGCGCTGTGGGATCACGAACTCAAGAACAAGACGTTCCGCGCCTGGGTGGAAGCGAGCATTGTCAGCAAATGGTGGGACTGGCGGGTGCTCCCGCGCGGGTTGCATTTTTTCTGCGGCTACTATTCGCGCGATTTTGAGGGTCGTGAGGTGCTCATCGCCGAGAACGGCATGGCGTTGCGCCGTCGCCCGGATAATCATCACACGCATCGGCGGGACCGGTTTACGCGGAGTAAATTCCTGCGGCTGCACGTGCACGAAGTGGCACGGATCGTGGCGGATGGCATCCCGTTGATCGGCTACATGCATTGGAGCCTTTTTGATAATTACGAATGGGGCTCATTCACCCCGCGCTTTGGCCTGCTCTCGCTCGACTACACGCGGGACACGGGACGTCTGGTGGAAGATCATTTAGGGGATCGACCTTCGGAAACGTACGCGGCACTCCTGCGCGAGGTGAAGTTGAGTTAATCGGAATTTCAGGCGCCAAACCAACCGCCCAACTGCTCCATGCTCAGTTCATCCATGCGGTGCACGGCAAGGTGGGCCCGGGTCAGTTCTTCGGGGGGATGGGTCGTGGCAATGCCCACCACACGCATGCCTCCGGCACGGGCGGCTTCGATCCCGGCGAGCGCGTCTTCAAACACCACGCAACATTCCGGGCGGCGCTCAATGCGGGCGGCAGCCTTGAGAAAGACCTCCGGGTTCGGTTTGCCGAGGCTCACATCTTCGGCGGCGATGATTGCGTCGAAGAGTTCGCAAATTCCGAGCCGTGAAAGGGCGGCGTCGAGGTTGACGCGCGGTGTGGAGGAGCCGATTGCCCGGGGGATGCCCGCGTCGCGGAGTGCTTCGAGCCAGGCGCGCACGCCGGGCAGCGGCTCCAGTTCGTCCTGGGCCATTAACTCGCGGTAAAGAGTTTCCTTGCGATTCCCGAGCCGTTCGATTTCCGCAGGATCGCTGGACCAACGGTAGATTTCCGGGATGATGATTTGATTTTTACGCCCGAACCCCAGCCGGAATGCATTGGGAGGCAGCGGAAGGTTTTCTTCGCGGGCGAGGAGCTCCCAGGCTTTCTCATGGTGCCGGGAGGAGTCGATGATGACGCCGTCCCAATCAAAAATTGCGCCCCAGGGTTGTGTGTTCATAGGTGGAAGGGTCCCCGAGTTTAGTGCATCCGGCCCTGCAAACCGGCCGTCAGGCCGAACACGGCACTCAGGATGGCGTACACCATCAGCCCGACCAGCGTGGCGATGACGATGATGACCAAAAGCGGGACCAGGGTGGAAACAAACTGCACTTGCTTGTCGAGTTCGCGTTCATGCACATCGGCGACCATCCCCATCGTTTCGGAGAAGTGCCCGGTTTGTTCTCCCACGGCCATCATATCCAGGAAGAGATCCGGGAAGAGGCCCGCTTGCCGGAGGGCGTTGGAGAGGCCCGACCCGTCCATCACCGCCTTGCGCACTTCGATCATTTGCCCGCGCACAAAGGCGTTGTCCGCCATCTCTTCCAGCAACTCGAGGGATTTCAGAAGGGTTACGCCGTTTTCGGAAAGTGTTGCAAGCGTGCGCGCGAACTGGGCATAAAAACGGTATCGCGGGATGCGGCTGAATCCCGGGAAATGCCACAGGAAACGATCCCAGGCGCGACGGCCTTCGGCGGGGCGGGTGCCAATTTTCCAAAGACTCAGCAAGCCGCCGCCCGCCACGACGCCGACCCACCAGTAGTGTGTGAGCAGGAAATTGGCGTCGATGAGCAGTTGGGTCGCCGGGGGGAGTTTCTGGCCGGTGGTTTGGAGGAATTTGGTGAGCTGCGGCACCATCACCGTCATAAAGACAATGATCAGGGCGATGCCGACGAAAACGAGCGCCGCCGGGTAGAGCAACGCTTGTTTGACGCGGTCGCGCAACGCTTTGATATCCGCAATGTGGGCCACCAACCGACGCAGAATTTGCGAGAGCGCGCCGGAGGCTTCGCCTGCTGAGACCATGTTGATATAAAGAGGGGAGAAGATTTTCGGGAAATCGCGCATCGCCTGCGAGAGGCTGCGGCCGTCCACCAAGCCTTGATGGAGGGACTTTGAGACGGCCTTCAACTTCGGTTGTTGCAGACGACGCACCAAAATGCCAAGGGCTTCATCCAGTGTCATCCCGGCGGAGAGGAGGTGCGAGAGCTGTTCGGTAAACAGGAAGAGCTGCGCAATGGGAAGCCGTTGGACCGTCCCGACAGGTGCGGCTGCCGTTTCCGCTGCGGCGCTTGGGATGGACGGCTTTGCGGCCGGTCTGCTTTCCTGTGCCGCTCCCGCGGGATCGATTTTGATGGGCACCCCTTGCTGCTGCTCGATCTGGACAATGGCACCCCGGCGGTCGTTCGCATGAAGCGATCCGCGAAAGAGGCTCCCGTCCGGTTTTCGGGCGACAAAGGTAAATTCGGGCATGAAAGTGGCACTAAGAAACAGCAGGATGCGGCCGTCCGCAAGCTTTGGGTGCAGGAACGCGGGCAAGCTCGCGCTTGATTCCCCGAGGTTCCCGATTATACCGATAAAGAATGCGCCCTTTTTCTGTAATGCTTCTCTTGCTCCTGGCCGGGCTGTTTTTCGCTGCCGGGACGTGGTCCCTGCCGTTGATCGACCGGGATGAACCCCGCTTTGCCGAAGCGTCGCGGGAAATGCGGGCGCGCGGGGATTATGTCGTGCCCTATTTCAACAACGGGTACCGGTTCGACAAACCGCCGCTTACTTATTGGGCGCAGGTGGTTTGCTACAACTGTTTTGGGGAGAATGATTTTGCGGCACGGTTTCCTTCGGTGCTGGCTGCGGCGGCCACCGTAGGGGTGGTGTATGGGTTTGGAACCCGTCTCTATGGAGCCGGGGTGGGGTGGGGGGCGGCGCTCATTTTTTTGACGAGCCTCCAAGTCTCCATGCATGCCAAAGGAGCCGTGGCGGACATGCTGATGGTGCTCTTTTTCACGCTGTCGACCTGGGCGGGTTGGGAATTGTTGCGCGGGGGTCTGCCGTCACGCGCACGCTGGGGATGGTGGGGGCTTTTTTATGGTTCGCTGGCGCTCGGCTTTCTGGCGAAAGGTCCGGTGGCCTGGCTGCCCCTGTTTGCGGTGGGGATTTTTGCCGCTCAACGCAAGACGCCGCCAACCGAAGGCGGGCGCACCCGGGCGGTGCTGGGCTGTGTGTTGCTATTGGCCCTCGTGTCCCTGTGGGGGATCCCGGCGCTGGAACGCACGCACGGCGAGTTTCTTAAAGTGGGGATCGGCAAACATGTGATCGGCCGCTCGGTTTCAACGATGGAAGGGCACGGCGGGGGAGGGATGCTCGGGTACGTGGCGATGCTTCCGCTCTATTTCGTCACGCTATTTCTGAGCTTCTTCCCGTGGTCGATCCGGTTGCCGTGGCTGCTGGGGCGGTTGCGCCGGGCTGAAGGCGGGTTGCGCGATGAACAACGTTTTCTGCTGCTGGGGATCGCACTCGTGTTTGGCATTTTCTCGTTGGTGCGCACCAAGCTGCCGCATTATACGCTGCCCGCGTTCCCTCTGCTCGCGCTCCTGCTCGCGCGCGAACTGCTGCCCGAGCGGCGCGAGAGCCTTGTGCGTTGGGCGAAAGGGACACTGGTGGTTGGGGCGGCGATTTTTCTGTTGGGGTTCCCGCTGCTGGCCCGGTTTTTTCCGGGGTACGTGCTCCTCCAAAAAAGCGCCGCCGCGTTGCGTCCGGAAATGGAATTTGCTTCCACCGGTTATCAGGAACCGAGCTTGGTCTGGTATGCGCGCCGCTCTGTGCACGGCTGGTATTCGCCGCTTTCGGCCCGCAAGCTCGCGGAGTTTATGGCGAAACCGGGCCCCCGGTTTTGTGTGGTCCCCGAGGGAACGCTTACACCCGCACCCGGATGGCAGGTATTTGAGACACGTGGCTTCAACCTCGTCCATTTCAAAAGCGTGGCGCTGCAATTAATGGTGAAGCCGGAGTGAGGCGGGGCGCATTGCATAAGTCACGCGGACTCGATCCAACCCGACGCAGCGCCCGGTTATCACAGACCTCTTGGCGAAACCAGAAGGCGATCACGGAAAGTGGTCGGGCTGACAGGATTTGAACCTGCGACTTCTTGCACCCGAGGCAAGCGCTCTACCAAGCTGAGCCACAGCCCGTTCTCCTTTCCTGCTTTGGGCAGGGGAGTGGATGTATCGCTCAGTTTTCCGATTTCCGCAAGAAGAATGCGCGAAAAAGCAGTTTTCCCCAGGTCGGGGGGACAAAGCGCTTTGAACAATCTATTGCCTAACAGGGGGGCAGGGGGGTAGGGTTGCACGCAGTGGATCGTTCGCTGCCTTTCCAACGCTTGCACTCGCCGCTGGAACCCGTTGCCGGGTGGTATCGGTTTGCTTTATTGCTGACGGGAGATGCTGCGGCGGCCGAAGGTATTTTAAGGGCCATCTTTGCCGTAGCTCCGCATGAATTGGCGCAGTTGCGGACGAAAGAGCGCCAGATGGCTTGGATGATCCATCACATTCGTTCGCATGCTTTGAATGGGCAGCAGATGAACCCGGTCCGGGAAGTTTCTTCGTTCGCGGGCAGGGTTGCGCAATTGCCGGAACCGAGCCGAACGCTCTTCGCCCTGTTCCATTCGATCGAGGGTTCGCTTGAGGAATGGGCGGAATGGCTGGGCCTGGGCAATGCGGCTGCGATCCAAGCTTTGGCCTGTGCCCGGCAGGAACTCGCGCCGGGGGCGGTTTTTCCCGAGAAGGCACTCTTGAAGTTGCACCGGCCTTGGGGTGGAGATGGGGCCAAGGTCGCCCGGGCAGTGCGCGCTGCGCGAGACGATCCTCAATTTGCGGTGCAACTGGCGGCGGATCTGCAATGGCACGCGGAAATTGAGCGCATGGAAATTCCTGAAGGAATTGAGCTGCTGTATTTGGCTGAATCGCCGAAGCCGGGATGGGGCCCGCCTTTTTTGCAACCGACAGTGCTGGCGATTGCCCTGGCTTTGGCTGTGGTGATGGGGGTGCTGGTCTATTTCGCCAAGACGGAGATGAACGATTTTCCCGGCAAAGAAAAAATGATCGCGCTGGTGGAAGATGCAGGTTTGCGCAAGGAACCGCCTTTTGAGGAGATCAGCCTCACCGAGGCAGCGAAGCTCGACGACTGGTTTGCCCTGAAAAATTTGGAGGGGTTTGCTGTTCCGAAGGAATTGCAAAAAGCGAAGGTTGTAGGGTGCCGGGTGATCAAAAAGGAAGGTGCGCCGATGGCTGAGATTGCGCTAGAGAAACAGAATGCGAGGCTTTTGATTTTTCGGGCAGTGGATTTGAAGGACGAAATCGAAAAGGGAAAGCGACACCTTTTTCAACAGGAGGAATGGGCGGTGGCGGTATGGAGCGAGCAGGAGAATGGGTATCTGCTGATGTTTCAGGGGGATGTGGCTCAAATGACGGAGTTTCTGGAATCGGCCGGGCGCAATTGAACTTTGCCCGTGCGTGCACAACATTTTGCTGATTTTAATTGAACGCAATCCGGTGCGGCGGTATCCAACAGGCATATATGAAAAAGTTCCCTATGGTTCTTTCTATTTTGGCACTCTTTCTTGCGGGATGTGCCGCAATCAATCGCTCGGAGCGAAACACGCTTATTCAACATAATGTATCTCCGGTGGTTTCTGACAGAATGGTGCGCGGGGAGGTGTTAACATTGAGTGATATCATTGAATTATCCCGGCGGGATATTCCGCCTCA
This sequence comes from Verrucomicrobiota bacterium, assembly GCA_026398235.1. GTDB lineage: Bacteria > Verrucomicrobiota > Verrucomicrobiia > Chthoniobacterales > Chthoniobacteraceae > UBA695. The sequence goes on along the minus strand of JAPLTE010000081.1, from coordinate 4,766 downwards.
GCTTATCATTCATTATTTGTACTCAACTCATGCCATTTATGATTTGGACAAACCGTCGATTGCCCGTTTGAAAGAAGGCAAGGTTTGCAAGGAAGTTACGGATTATCTTTTGGAAACACCTTCCTTGTTCGCCCCGCGGTTTGCTCCCGGCCCGTTTTATGGTGGGCCAGCCTGGTATCCCTGGGGTTATTACCCTTATGATGCTTATTATGGGTATGGACCGCGTTTTTACGGCGGTTCTTCTGTGGTGATCGTGGGAGGGCGCAGTCATCATCGTTGGTAAAGGTTGCTTATTGTGATTGACGTTTCGTCCCGCTCCTTTTTATATATCAATTCTATGACCAGTCCTGTTGCTGCAACTGAACAAATCGAAGATCTTCAACGGCAAATTGAGCAATTAAAGCATCGTGCCATTTTGGAACTTAAAGTGAAACTAGCCGAAGCGCGCGCCCTTGTGGTGGAGTTGCAAAGCCAGATCGAAAAGTTTTCCGGTGAAGTCGCGCCAGAAAAAACACGCAAAGCCAGGATCAGCGTGACCATTGCGCAGGTTGTGGATGCAATCAAAGGTGGGGCCACCAATTACCGGGCAATTGCAACTAAACTCGGGACTTCGGCAGCCACAGTGGCGAAGAAAATCAAGACTGAAGGCAAGGCGGCTGGAATTTCCAGCACAGGGCAGAAGGCGGCTTTTGCGTTGCGTGTGAAGTAGGGAAGGGGGCGTTTGCTCCCGAAATAGCCCGTGGAGCGGTTGATCCCCCTTTGCGAAGCGTCGTATGCGCATAGCCGTTCTTGCAGATACTCATAATCGTTTGCCTCTCCATGTGCCGCGCGCAATCGCCCGGGCGGATGAGATTTGGCATTTGGGCGATGTGACCGATGAAGCGGTTCTCGACGCTTTGCAGGCTTTGGGACGCCCCTTTTTGGTGGTTCGTGGGAATTGCGATTTCAGCCCGGACTGGCCGCTGGTGTTGGATTTGGAACGGGAGGGATTTGCCGTTCGTTTGACCCACATCCCGCCGAAGGAGGTTCCGCTTGGGATCGATTTGCTGCTGCACGGACACACCCATGTGCCGCGGAATGAGCGGATCGGGACGACGCGGTTTCTGAACCCGGGCAGCGTGGGAAAGGCGAATCACGGCGCGCCAACGAGTTACGCCTGGCTGGAACTGACGCGAAATCTGCCGCTCAAATGGGAGATTGTGCGGGTTTAGCGGTTTCCGGATATTTAGCGGAAGCCGTAAGCGAGGGACCAGTGGGTCCGTTCCATGGGCGATTTTTCGATTTCGACGATGAGATAATACGAGCCGCTGACTTTGGGGACAACCCTTGCGGCCGCCATGTGCGGTTTGTTTCTCCAATACTCGGCTTCCGCCAATTTTCCGTCGGCGTCATACACATGTACGGAGATTTTGGCGCTTGCGACGTCGGTGCCCATCCAGAACCAGTATTCGTTGCCCTTGAAGAGTTGCTGTACGATGGCCTTGGGCTGTTTAGCGGGAAGATCGCCCCCCCAGTAGTCTTCGCGCACGGTGAACCCTTCTTTCACGTAAGGTTGTGCGGCTTGCAACGCAAAAGACAAGGCGTCGTCCACGGTGGCCTGGGCCGAACAGAGCAGGAAAAAGAGAGCGAGTGTGAATGAAACAATCGTTTTCACGGTTAATCCTGGGAAAAAATGGTTTTCACCAGTTCTGCGGTAATAGAGTGAATCTTTTCCACCTTCTGGGGAGATACGCCGCCCGCGGGTTCAATGAGTGTGTGAAGTTCGGGCAGTCGCCGCGCGATTTTCTTCACCACTCCGGTTTCCTTGAGGTGTTTATTCAAGGTGTCGAGCTTGCGCTGAAAGTAATCGAGGATGGCGGGCTGGTGGAGCAGTTCCGCGCCGTCTTTGCTGTAATTTTTCCCGACAACCTGCGTGAGCGCCTCGGTGCCGCGCAGCCAGCCTCCCAAGCTGACGAGCTGGGCGAGTTCGGCGTCTTTGAGTTCGATCATCGCCTGTTTGACGTCCTTGGATGCCCCGTCAAATTCCAGGCGGATCGTTTGCCAATCCTTTTTATCGGCGGCTTCAATGATGCTGCTGGTGCGGCTGATCACGGATTTTTGCACCCCGATGGCTTTGGAAAGGCTCAAAACCTGGCGGCCGATTTTTTTGACTGCCTCGGGTTCCTGGGCTTCGACGGCAATGAACCCTTCCGCTATGGTGACTCCCAGCAAGAGGGCCACTTGGGTGCGAGTGCCAAGGCTTTCGGTCTTCACCGGGCGCAACACCTCATGCCAGTTGGGGGAACCCAGTTTGTCGAGCACGCCGAACACTTCGGTCGGCACGGGCACGACCACTTCATCCACAACCGTGGCGGGCAGGGAACCGACGTCGATGCTGCGGGGCGGTTCACCTTGTGCAAAGCAGACGGAAGTGAGAAAAGCGGTGCATAAAACGGATACGCCCGTTCTCCAGGAGGAGCAGAGAAGGGACGGGTTTGTCCGGGTAGCGGCGGTCGAAGAAAGTTTGATCATGGCTAAGTAACCGCAAAATAGACGATCCAGTGATAAACTCAACCAAACCTCCGCCCATCAAGCAATCTTTTTACGTGGAATACCTAAACAAAAAAGCCACGAGGTGATCGTGGCTTTTTTGTTTCCGCAGATTTTCCGCGGGGTTTTAAGTTGGTTGAATGGGGGATTATTTTCCTTTTTCTTCGATGTATTTGACGACATCGCCCACGGTTTGAAGTTTTTCGGCGTCCTCATCGGGAACTTCGACCGAGAATTCTTCTTCAAACGCCATCACGAGTTCCACGGTGTCCAGCGAGTCTGCGCCAAGGTCTTCGATGAACGAAGCGTTGATGGTGACTTGCTCGGGATTCACGCCGAGTTGTTCGACGATGATGTCTCTAACTTTTTCTTCGATGGTTTTCTCTGACATATTGGGTCTCCTGGTTGGGGTTGAAAATTTGGGTTGAATTCTTTTGTGCGCACAGCAGTAATGATCTCTCGCGTCTTTGGCAACAAAGAATTTACACTTCCCAGCAACGAATCGCTATTGAGCCGGAGGCGGCCTTGCACTATTCTCCCTATTTCCACATCGTCCGCACACCTACCCATGAGTGACTCGCCGCTTGATCTCGACCTGAAATTTCTCCCCGACTGGCTCAAAGAGCCGGCCGACAAGAATCCGTACGCGGATTATGCAGGCGAATCGCCCCGGCGCGATTTTGACCGACGCTCCGGCGGCAACCGTGGTCCGGGAGGCGGCAATCGCGGCCCGCGTCCGGGGGGCGATCGCCCGCAGCGTGCCGCGGGTGGCCCGCAAGGGCGGTCCGGCGGCGGGCGGGATGAGCGGGGTGGCCCCCGGCGTGATTTCGGTAAGCCGGGAGGGCCGCGCGGTCCTCGGGATTCGCGGGATGGACGGCCCGGCGATCGGCGTTCTGAGCGCCCGAGTGAGCAGCGGCCCCCTGTTCCACGGGTCGAGGAAATCCTGATCCCGCTCTACATCGAGTTTCTGCCGGAACCGAATGCCGTTGCGGCTTTGGCCAAGCAAATCAAGTCGAGTCATCGCGCATACCCGATCTATGGACTGGGCCGCATGTTTTTGAACAAACCGGAGCGCCATCGCGTGCGCGTGAGTTCCAATGCGCCCTCGCATCCGCTCTACCAAGTGGGCGAAGGCGGGCCGGTGACGACCAGTCGGCAGGCTGCCGAGCGGGAAGCTTTCCGGGAACTCAAGGCCAACTATTACGCCGAGGAGACTCAGCAATTGGAAGCTCCCAAGGGCAATTACAGCAATGTGGGCCGCTGCCGGTTGAGCGGCGTCCTGCTTGGGCCGACAAATCACCACGGATACCAACCCGCCTTGCGGAAGCTCTATGAGGCCCGGTTTAGCCGTCGCATGGATTTCAATGAATTCCTGCGGCAAATCGAAGTCGTGAGCGACCCGGCGGTCATCGAAGCCTGGAAAACGCAGGTGAGCTGCGTCACGGTTTTCCGCACGACGCAGGAAGCCGAGCCGGTGGAATTTAAATCGGCTCAGGAAGTGGAGGCCCATTTCCGGGCTCAGTATCTTGAGAAGTGCATTCGTTCGGGAAAAACTCTGGAAATGAGTGGGATCGCCAGCCGCAATGTGGGGGATCGCCAAATCCGCGATGCCATCCGTTCCGCTTGGGAAAAGGAGCGTTCCTTCCCGGCCCAAACCGTCAACCGGTTGCGCCCGCATTTTCAGGACGCGGGTCTCCACATTTGGAAACACCGCAAGCGGATTCTGTTTGTCTCTACTGTGCGGCCGGTCCGGTTCGGATCGGATGCCCAGAGCGTTTCTCGGCATATTGCGGATATCCTCAATATTATCGAGGCTTCGCCCAAATGCACCCGCGCCGATTTTTCCACGCACCTGCTTAAGCCGCATGAAGCGGAGGCAGATTTCCAGAAGATTAAGGCGGCGCTCGCCTCGGATTTGCACTGGTTGATCGGGTCGGGCCATGTGATTGAGTTTCACGACGGCACTTTTGAGCTTCCGCTCGCGCCCAAGGAGGCGGCAAAGGAAGACGCGGAGACAGGGAGACGCGGAAACGCGGAGGAGGAGCAGGCACCCTTGGCTGAGGAGGCCGTTGCCGAAGCCGAGGTCAAATCCCAAACTCCCCCCGCCCATGCTTGTGGCGAGGCGGCGGTTTAGGTGCAACGCGGGCAAGCAGGGACAAAAATCGCATCCGCCTGTTGACTCGCTGGGAAAATGCGCCAAAACTATCGGCAAGTTTTTCCGCCTTCTGGGGCGGGTT